>CP113924.1:1108333-1430000 GCA_029391995.1 Streptococcaceae bacterium ESL0729 | reverse complement strand
TTAGAAGGGTTAGCCAGCCATCAAAATGTTCTAGTCAGGGATATTCCTGTTTTTGAAGATTGGTTGGATGATAGTCAGGTGACTAAGGGTCATTCGGTTGAGGATTTTACTAAGGAACTAAGGGCCATCGTTGAGGGGCAGATTGATAAGAAAGAGGAAGGTTATAAGGTTGCTGAGAGTAGGTCTCTTGATAGGGTGGCTCGCCAGCTAGCTGATGCCTATAGGCAGGTGGATGAATTATGAGAATTGGAATTTTTACGGATACTTACTTTCCTCAGGTTAGTGGAGTTGCAAGCAGCATAAAGACACTTAAGGAAACCTTGGAGACCATGGGACATGAGGTCTACATTTTTACAACGACAGATCCACATTCAAATGACAGTAATGATGAGACCATTATTAGGCTACCAAGTGTGCCTTTCATCTCCTTTACTGATAGGCGGATTGTCATGCGTGGACTCTTCCATGCTAGCAGTATCGCCAAAAAGCATCAACTTGATATTATTCATGTTCAGACCGAGTTTGGGGTAGGTTACCTGGGTAAATTTGTGGCTTCACAACTTGATATTCCAGTCATTCACACCCTGCATACAAAATATGAGGACTATGTTCATTACATAGCTAAGGGTCATTTAATTCATCCAGGAATGGTTAAATATATGATGAAAGTTTTTCTCTACAAAATGGATGGACTTATTTGTCCGAGTGCCATGGTTGCTGAAACAGTAGATGGTTACGGGATAAAGATTCCCCGTAGAATAATTCCAACAGGAATTGAGCTTGATAAGTTTAATCGCCCTGATATAACAGAGGAAAAGGTTAAGGAATTTAGAAAAAAACTAGGAATTTCCGAAGATGAGACCATGCTTTTGAGTATTTCAAGGATATCTTATGAGAAGAATATTCAAAAGGTAGTTGAAGCTATGCCTGATATTATTCGTGAGGTACCTGTAAAATTAATTATTGTAGGAGATGGACCTTATAGGGAAGATCTTGAGAAATTAGTCGAGAAATTGAATATTGGAGATTATGTTTCCTTTATGGGGATGGTAGCATCTGATGAGACAGCTTATTACTATCATGCGGCTGACTTTACAATTAGTGCTTCAACAAGTGAGACTCAGGGATTAACTTATATTGAAAGCTTGGCATCAGCTACCCCAATTATTGCCAGTGATAATGCTTACTTGAGGGGTCTTGTTTCAAATAAAATGTTTGGTCGTCTTTTTGACGAAGGACAGAATTTGGCTCAAGTAACAATTGATACAATTAAAAATACTCCACAAATGGATTCTGAATTACTGGCAGATAAGCTTTATGAGATTTCTGCTGAAAACTTTGGCGAGAAGGTCTATGAATTTTACTTGGATACAAGTATTTCTTATAAGTTTAATGGTAAAGTTAAGGATGAATCCCTGTCTGAGATGGTTTTAAAAAGTCCAATAACTATTATTAAGGGAGTTGCTAGAACGCCCAAACAGGTAGCTAAATTTGCTAAAAAGGCTGGTGGTTTTTTGAAAAAACATCCGGAAAATAATAGTGAAGAATGGACTGATTTTAATGAAGATTAGTTTTTATCCCCTGTAAATCATGGGTTTGGCCTCTATAATTTGCGTATTTTTTAGCCAGATTGCTGATATTGTTTAATTATTATGGTAGAATTACAAGAGATAATTAATTTAAATAAAGGAAGAAAATATGAAATCACATTTAGTAGCAATCATTAGCCGCCTTACAGCAATGGTTGAAGGTGAGAACGAAAAAGAATCACGTAACTTTGAACGTGAAGGATTAGTAGTTGCAGAAGTTACCTTTGAAAGAGAAACTGAAACATTTACTTTAAAATATTCTGAAACAAAAGAACTTGCGACATTTGATAGCATTGACCTTGTTGCGATTGAACTTTTCGAATTACTTTACTAATAAAAAGACCTATCAGCTTTATCTGATAAGGTCTTTTTTGTTGGCTCCTTTTTCAAGAAGGAATTTCTCCTTTTGCCTGCGATTTAATTTCTTTTTAAACCAGTACTCACGTTTGAGGGCTTCATTTTTACTAGCAAAGGCTTCCCAGTAGATTAACTTTACCGGAAGTCTTGTTTTGGTATACTTGGCTCCACAGCCTTTATTATGAGTGTCGACTCGCTTAGCTAAATCGGTCGTGTATCCCCCGTAAAAACTACGATCCTGACAAAGGAGGACATAGAAATAGGCCTTATTCTTGTCCATAGTAAATTTGAAAAACTTCCTTGGTATATGAGCCGTCATCCTCATGGATAATAAGTGGTGGTAAAATCTGCTCCCCACCTTTTCGGCCATCTTTAATGGCATCAATCAAGAGGATATTTGCATTGGCATTCTTCTTTGGATAAACAAATTGAATTTTTTTGGGGATAATATTTCGCTCAATCATCTTTTGGCAAATTTCAAAAAATCGGTCAGGTCTGTGGACCATAGCTAGATGGCCATTACTTTTGAGGAGTTTTTGTGAAATGTCTAAAATTTCGTCCAAATTGGTGGTAATTTCATGGCGGGCTATTGTATAGTGCTCATTATTATTAATATTGGAGTCAGGGTCAACCTTAAAATAAGGCGGGTTACATAAAAGCAGGTCGATACTTGACGCTTTTAGGTAATTAAGGGAATGTTTCAGGTCATCATTGATGACTGTAACCTGCTCTTTAAGTCCATTAAGGGCCACAGATCTTTGGGCCATATCGGCAAGTCTTTCCTGAAGTTCTATTTCATAGATTGGTACCTTGGTTTTACTACTGACAAAAAGCCCGACGGCTCCATTACCAGCACACATGTCAACAATCTTTGCATTTTTTTGAGGAATTCTTGCAAATCTGCTGAGGAGGACTGAGTCAATTGAGTAGCTAAAAACGTCCTTATTTTGAATAATTTTTACATCAGATGAGTGGAGTTGATCAATTCGCTCCCCATCTTTTAAAATTTCTATAGTCATGCAAATATTATAGCAGATTATTGGGAGGCGGGCACTAGAAAGGATCATTGGAGACTTATTCTTATTGCCATTGTTAAGAATTTATTATACAATTGATTGACTAAATAAAGGCATGGTGGTTATATGTTTTACGCATTTTTAAGAAATTTGGTGACATTTATACTTTACGTGGTTAATGGTAAGGCTAATTTTTATAATGTTGATAGGGTTCCTGATAAGTCGGAAAATTATATTCTGGTGGCTCCCCACAGGAGTTTATGGGATCCTGTTTATTTGGCTTATGCAACTAGACCCAAGCAGTTTGTTTTTATGGCCAAGAAGGAATTATTTAAAAATAAGCTTTTTGCTTGGTGGATTAAAAAATGTGGTGCTTTTCCAGTGGACCGAGCAAATCCTGGACCAAGTGCCATCAAGATTCCAGTCAAGGCTCTAAAAGAAAGCGATAAGTCGCTTGTTATGTTCCCAACAGGAAGCCGTCACTCTGACGACATAAAAGGCGGGGTTCTTGTTATTGCCAAAATGGCCAAGGTTAGGATTGTTCCGGCTGTTTATCAGGGGCCAATAAGCTTTAAGTCCCTTCTTAAGCGTGAGAAGGTTAAATTAAATTTTGGTGAACCCATTGATGTCTCTGATATTCCAAGGGCTAATGAAGCTGGGGTTGAGGAGATAACTAGAAGAATAAACAAGGCCTTTAAGGACTTGGATGCTGAGCTTGATCCAAATTATAAGTATATTCCCAAATAATAAAGCAATTAGCACTCAATATATTTAAGTGCTAATTTTTTTGATTTTAAAGGTCAAAAATGGTAAAATGAAGACACAGTTAAAATTAAAATATGATGATAATATAAACGAGGTATGAAGATGGCAGAAAAAAGGGATTATTATGAGGTCCTAGGTGTTTCAAAGACAGCTAGTGATGATGAGTTAAAAAAAGCATATAGGAAGCTTTCAAAAAAATATCATCCAGATATTAACAAGGACGCTGGTGCCGAGGATAAGTACAAGGAAATTCAAGAAGCTTATGAAACCTTAAGCGATTCTCAAAAACGAGCAGCCTATGATCAGTATGGTTTTGCTGGAGCCCAAGGTGGCTTTGGTGGCGGAGCAGGCGGTTTTGACGGCTTCGATGGTTTCTCAAGCTTTTCAGGCGGTGGTTTTGGCGGTTTTGAAGACATCTTTTCTAGCTTCTTTGGTGGAGGTGGTGGAGCACAGGCCAATCCTAATGCACCACGTCAGGGTGATGACTTGCAGTACAGGATTAACCTGACTTTTGAAGAGGCTGTTTTTGGTGTCGAAAAAGAAATCAAGTACAACAGGGAAGAAATTTGTCATACCTGCCATGGAAGTGGATCAAAACCTGGAACAGAGCCTATTGTCTGTCCTAAGTGTCATGGTAGTGGTCAAATCCAAGTTGCTATTAGTACACCATATGGTCGTATTATGACAACAGCTACCTGTGATGTCTGTCATGGTAGGGGTAAAGAAATTAAAGATCCATGTCCAACCTGTCACGGTAGTGGTCGTGACAAGGTGGTTCATAAGGTTAAGGTCAAGGTACCTGCAGGGGTTGAAACTGGCCAACATATAAGACTTTCAGGACAAGGTGATGCTGGGGTTAACGGAGGACCTTACGGGGATCTGTATGTAATCTTTAATGTGCAAGAAAGCTCAAAATTCAGAAGAGAAGGTAGTGAAATCTTCTATAATCTACCGATTAGCTTTGTTCAGGCTACTCTTGGAGCAGAGCTTGAGGTACCTACTGTTCATGGTCAGGCAAAACTTAAGATTCCTGCTGGAACTCAAACTGGAACTAAGTTCCGTCTTAAAGGTAAGGGAGCTCAAAAGCTTAATGGTAGTGGTAATGGTAATCAAACAGTTATCGTAAATATTGTAACTCCTAAGAAGATAAATGATGAGCAACGTAAGGCTCTTGAAGCATTTGCTAAGGCAGGTGGTGAAGATGTTCATCCCCACAAGGAAGGCTTCTTTGATAAATTAAAGAAGGGCTTTGAATAATAGCTTAAGGAAGGGACCTAGGTCCCTTTTAATATGGAAAGAATATGGGTATAATAGCTACATGAATATTGAAAATTACAAACCAGATTTTTTATTGGAAGCAGTTTACCAACTGGACGCCAAAAGTTTAAAAAAACATCAGATAAAAAGCCTTTTAGTTGACCTAGATAACACCTTGATTGCTTGGGATAACCCAGAAGGAAGTGCAGAGCTTCACGC
This sequence comes from Streptococcaceae bacterium ESL0729, assembly GCA_029391995.1. Classification (NCBI taxonomy): domain Bacteria; kingdom Bacillati; phylum Bacillota; class Bacilli; order Lactobacillales; family Streptococcaceae; species Streptococcaceae bacterium ESL0729. The sequence goes on along the minus strand of CP113924.1, from coordinate 1,424,797 downwards.
TTGGCTTAAGGAGATGAAGGATGAGGGTATTAAAGTAATCGTTGTTTCTAACAATACCCATAAGAGGGTAGGGCATGCTGTGAGAAATTTTGATGTTCCCTTTGTAAGCCGCTCTATGAAACCTTTTACAAGAGGCATTAAAAAGGCCTTAAAAATCCTTAATGAAAAGCCAGAAAACGCGGTCATGGTAGGGGATCAGCTGATGACGGATATTAGGGCAGCCCATAGGGCAGGACTTCGCAGTATTCTTGTTAAGCAGCTTGTTGAAAGTGATTCTTGGCAGACTAAGTTTAACCGGGCGCGTGAGCGTAGGGTTCTTAAGAAAATTATTGCTCAAGATGGGCCACTTGAATGGAAGAGTAAGATATAAGTTTTTTGGTAAATACTCGACTGGCTAGATATATTTTCATATAATTGACTGTAATTACTGAAAATTATTGATTGAAAAGTGAAAATGGGGAGTTTTATGAGAAAAGTTTTGACCATTGCAGGGTCTGATTCAACAGGGGGTGCGGGCATCCAAGCCGACCTTAAAACCTTTGAGGAATACGGTTTATTTGGAATTTCAAGTATTACGTCGATTGTGACCATGGATTATGATGATGCCTGGAAGCACAAGGTGACAGATTTGGGTTGTGATTTACTTGCAGACCAGCTAAAATCAGCCCTTGCAGGAAATGAGATTAGTGCTGTTAAAACAGGTATGATGGCAAGTTATGAAAATACAAGGGTTGCAAGCGAGTTTATTGACCAATATGCTTGTGAAAAATTATTAGTTGATCCAGTTATTGCCTGTAAGGGGACAGCTCAAATCCTTCAGCCAGAAAGCCTTGAAGGCCTTAAGAAATATTTACTGCCCAGGGCTTTGATAACGACTCCTAACCTTGTTGAAGCTGGAATCTTATCGGGACTAGGCGACCTTAGGAATGCCTGTGACATGAAAGAAGCCGCAAAAAGAATTGTCGATATGGGTCCTAGCCAAGCATTAGTCAAAGGAGGGCATAGACTGGGGATTGATAAGGCTCTTGACATTTACTATGATGGCTGTGACTTTTACGAGTTTGAAGGTGACTTGTATCAAACTGACTTCAATCACGGGGCTGGTTGTACCTTGGCAGCAGCCATTACAGCGGGTATGGCAAAGGATATGAAGATGCTTGATGCCATTTTACTGGCCAAAAATTTTGTGGCAGCAGCCATTAAAGAGGGAGTTGAGATTAACAAATACCTGGGTCATGTTTGGCATGGTGCCTATAATCAGGCAGAAAAGAGGATGGGGGATTAATATGAGAAATAAAAAGATTCAAGCTACTGTTTTGGTGGCCTTATTTGCAAGTTTGGTCGTTATTGCTACTAGTATAAAAATTCCCCTGCCAACTGGTGCCTTTGTTCACTTGGGAAATGCTACCCTACTTCTAGCTGTCTTACTTTTGGGCTACTTTAAAGGGTCTTTGGCAGGAGGACTGGGTTTTGCTATTTTTGATATTTTAAATGGTTATGCCAGCGAAGCACCCTATTTTATAGGGGAGTCTTTTATTGTAGGAGGAGCAGCTTATCTAGCCTTCTTGTATTTTAAGAAAAATCCAAAAAATGTTGGTCAATTATTTGTTATTGGACTTGTAACAGGCCTTGCTAAACTGGGAATGACTTTTTTGAAAAATTTAGTGATTCAATTATATTTGGGTCAGGAATTCCATGCTTCTTTTAGTCTGGCCCTTGCAAAATTACCCGCTACCCTGATTAATATAAGTATTACAATTGTTGCTGTATGTTTACTTTACTTCCCTTTAAGAAGTGCTATGCGAGCATTAAAATTACAGGATTAAAATTAGATGAATTAAGTCTGTCCCAAGCCTTTTCAAGTGGTTAAGCTTGGGGCTTTTTGGTATAATGGAGATATGAATAATTTAGATTTGAAAGACTTACACTGTATTGGCTGCGGAGCAAGCTTACAGGTAGATAACGATAAACAATCTGGCTATACGCCGAAATCTGCAATTGAGAAGGGTCTTGAAACAGGGGAGCTTTACTGCCAACGCTGTTTCCGCCTGCGTCACTATAATGAGGTAGCAGATGTTGAAATGACTGATAAGGACTTTTTACGCCTGCTTAATGAGCTGGGAAATACTGATGCCTTAATCGTAAATGTAGTTGATATCTTTGACTTTAATGGGTCTGTTATCCCCTCACTTCATCGTTTTGTTCAAAAGAATGATGTCCTTTTGGTGGGGAATAAAAAAGATGTCCTACCGCACGCCGTAGGAACTAGAAAACTTACCCAGTGGCTGAAAGAGCGGGCCCATGAAGAAGGCCTTCGTCCTATTGATGTGGTTCTAACTAGTGCCTTTAATCAAGATGATGTAAGAAACTTGATGGAAAAAATCGATGAATACCGCAAGGGCCGCGATGTTTACGTGGTTGGGGTGACAAATGTTGGTAAATCAAGCCTAATTAATTCAATTATTAAGATTGCAACCGGTGAAGAAGACGTAATTACAACCAGCCGCTTTCCTGGAACAACCCTTGATAAAATTGAGATTCCACTTGATGAGGAAAGTAACCTGGTCGACACACCGGGGATCATTCACCACCATCAAATGGCTCATTACCTAGGAAAAAAAGACTTAAAATTAATTAGCCCAAGTAAGGAAATTAAGCCAGCTACTTATCAGCTAAATCCTGAACAAACTCTTTTCTTAGGAGGTCTTGCCCGCTTTGATTATATTCAAGGTGAAAAACAAGGTTTCACGGCCTATTTTGCCCGTGACCTAAAACTACACAGGACTAAACTTGAGGGAGCAAGTGACTTCTATGAAAAGCATGTTGGAGGTCTTTTAACTCCGCCGCAAAAGGATGAGGTCGCGGAATTTCCAAAACTTCGCCGGGTTGAATTTTCAATCAAGGAAAAAACTGATATCGTCTTTTCAGGACTAGGATGGATTCGTATGGCTCAAGCTGGAGTCGTAGCCTGCTGGGTTCCTGAAGGAGTCGATATATTAACAAGAAAGAGTATTATTTAAATGACATTAACTGGAAAACAAAAAAGATATTTAAGATCTGAAGCCCACCACCTAAACCCAATTGTTCAAGTTGGGAAAAACGGCCTAAATGATGAGGTCAAAACAAGCATTAGAAATGTCCTTGATGCTCGTGAACTTATCAAGGTAACTCTATTACAAAATACTGATGAGACAGTTGATACTGTAGCTTACGCCATGGAAGAGATGGGCTTTGATGTGGTTCAAATAATTGGTCGCATGGTTGTTCTTTATAAGGTTTCAGATCGTAAGGAAAACCGTAAAATTTCTCAAAAGGTTAAAGGCCTTTAAGAAGGAAAGTAGGCTAGGAAGATGCCCTTTGAATTATTGACACCTTTTACAAAGGTTAAACCCTATCAGGAAGATAAAAAGAATCGTAGGCAAATTGGAATTTTTGAGGGATTTTTTAATCCTGTTCATAATGGGCACCTGCTTATTGCCGATCAGGTTTGCCAGTCTCTAAATTTGGAGAAGGTCTTGCTCCTTCCCCTTTATAGTTCATCAAATCATGTAATTAAAATGCTTGAACTTGCTCTTTTAGACTTTGAACAAAATAACATAGGGATTGATCTTCACGCCCATCAAAATCCAGGTCTTACCAGTTATCACCTGGTAAAGATGTTAATTGAGGAAAATCCTGATGTTGATTTTTACTACATTTTAGGTGGGGACAGAGTTGCTAGTTTGAGTCAATTTTATAAGATTGATGAGCTTGTAAAAATGGTTCAATTTGTTGGGGTTCAAAGACCAAGATACAGGGTGGGTACAAGCTATCCTCTAATTTGGGTTGACCTTCCGACAATGGATATTTCATCAAGTGCAATCAGGGGATATGTTAAAGAGGGTATGAAGCCTAATTACCTCCTACCAAATTCTGTTCTTGAATATATTTTAAGGGAGGGGCTTTATGACTAAATACTATTCTGAACTTGGTTTAACAAGAAAGGAGCTTCTTGAAAAAATCAAGGCTCAAATGAGTAACCATAGATTTAAGCATGTTTTGTCAGTCGAAGAGACAGCCAGAAAACTCGCTAAAATTTATGGAGTCGATGAGGATAAGGCAGCCCTTGCTGGCCTTCTTCATGATTATGCCAAGGAGCTTTCTGAAGGGGAATTTAAGAAGCTTATTGCTAGATATGAATTAGATCCAGACCTTCTGAATTGGGGCAATAACGTATGGCACGGTATGGTTGGAATTTATAAGATTAAAGAGGACTTGGGACTAGAGGATGCTGATATTCTTGAAGCCATAAGGATTCATACTGTTGGATCAGCTTCCATGACCACTCTTGCAAAAATTGTTTATGTTGCTGACTATATTGAGCCCCATAGGGACTTTCCTGGTGTTGATAAGGCACGAAAACTAGCTAAAAAAGATTTGGATGCGGCTGTAGCTTTTGAAACTCAAAGGACAGTGGAGCATCTTTTAAGTAAAAAAGTTCGCGTTTACCCGCAAACGATTGAAACCTACAATGCTTATATTTCCTATTTAAAGTAGGCATGTAGCTATAAAAAATATTGGAGAATAAATTGAATACAAATAAACTTATTGAAACAGTTGTCAAGGCAGCTGATGATAAAAAAGCCCTTGATATCGTAGTAATGGATATGAAGGGAATTAGTGGTGTGAGTGATGCTTTTGTCGTGATGGAAGCTATGAATACCCGCCAAATCGGAGCCATTGTTGACAATATTGTCGATAAGGTTGAAGAGGCTGGCCTGCGTGCCCACCACATTGAAGGAAATCCAAATAGTGGTTGGGTTTTAATTGACTTCCTTGACGTTGTAGTAAGTGTCTTCTCACATGATGAAAGAAGCTTCTACAATCTTGAAAAACTTTGGTCAGATGCACCTTTAGTTGATATTTCAGGAATGATTGGATTAGATTAAGATGGCAATTTACGAGGATTTTGCGCGTGTTTACGATAGCATCATGGATGATAGTCTTTATGATGCTTGGTATGATTTTTCAATCAGACATGCTTCAAAAAATACTAAAAAAATTCTTGAATTAGCCTGTGGTACTGGAAAACTTTCCCTCAAATTTGCAGAAGAAGGATACAAGGTCTATGGCCTTGATTTTTCTGAAGAAATGCTTACCATTGCCTATAACAGAGCAGTTGATGCAGATCTTGATGTTGCTTGGATTGAAGGAGATATGCGGGACTTGGGACAAATTGATACCTATGATTTAGTTACCTGCTATTCGGATTCAATTTGCTACATGCCTAATCAAGAAGAAGTTCAAAAGGTTTTTGATGAAGTTTATTCAAGCCTAAATGATGAAGGAACCCTTATTTTTGATGTTCATTCGACCCATCAAATTGATCAGGTTTTCCCTGGCTACAGCTACCATGAAAATGATGAAGACTTTGCCTTTGTCTGGGATAGCTATCCAGGACTTCATGAGCATTCAATCACCCATGAATTAACCTTCTTTGTAAAAGATGAAGAAGATGGAAAATTTATCCGTCGGGATGAAATTCATGACGAGAGAACCTATACTATCTACAACTATCAAATTATGCTAGAAAATGCAGGTTTTTCATCAGTTGAGGTTTATGCAGACTTTGAAGATGAGAAGCCCAAAGAAGATAGTGCACGCTGGTTTTTCGTGTGTAAAAAATAGAATTTATGGCAACTATTACAGGTATTGTAGCTGAGTTTAATCCCTTTCACAATGGTCATAAGTACCTTTTAGACCAGGCAAAAGGTACAAAGATTGTTGTTATGAGTGGTAACTGGCTCCAAAGAGGGGAACCGGCTGTTATTGATAAGTGGACTAGGGCTCAGATGGCAGTTCTTTGCGGTGCTGATCTGGTTCTAGAACTTCCAGTTCTTTCAAGTGTTCAGGGGGCTGACTTTTTTGCTAACGGCTCTCTTGAACTGCTAGCTAGGGTGGGGATTGATAATCTTGTCTTCGGGACAGAATCTAATATCGACTATGACCAGGTTCTCGAGATTTATCGCAATCAAAAACCTCAGATGGATGCTTATTTAGCTGGGTTACCAAAAAGTATGTCTTATCCTGAAAAAACTCAGGCCATGTGGTCTGAATTTACAGGAATAAGTTTTAGTGGGGACTCCCCTAATCACGTTTTGGCTCTTGCTTATTTAAAGGGAATAGCTAAATATAAACCATCCATAAGGATGAACGGGATAAAAAGACAGGGTCAAGCCTTTCACTCACAAGAGCTTGCAGGTGACTTTGCCAGTGCTACTGCCATTAGGCAGGGACTTGAAAAGAATGAAGATGTGGCATCATTTCTTCCTACTGAAAGTTATGACCTTCTTCAGCACAAACCAGCGGTTAGTTGGAAGAACTTTTATCAACTTTTAAAATATAAGATTATTTCAACTAATCTTAGTTCAATTTTTCAAATGAATGAAGAGCTTGAGGTTAGGATTAAGGCTGCTAGCCGGAAGGCTAGTGATTTTGATGATTTAGTCAATAAGGTTCATACCAAACGCTATACCAAGGCCCGAGTAAGAAGGCTTTTAACCTATGTTTTACTTGATATTAAAAAGACAGACTTTGATTCCTTGGAAAAAACTCAGGGAGTTAGAATTTTAGCCATGAGTGCTAGAGGCCGAAGTCATGTTAAGGAATTAAAGGATCAGGTTAAATTTATTTCTCGAGTCGGGAAAGATCCGTGGGACCCTTTGAGCCAAAGAGCAGATGATATTTATAGGCTTGGAGACCCTGGAATTTGTGAGCAAAATTATGGCCGTATCCCTTATATCAAAGCTTAAGATATAATTTAATAGTTAGTAAATTTATGGTAAAATATGTAGGAAATTAACAGAGGAGGTCCACAATGGGACGTAAATGGGCAAATATTGTCGCTAAGAAAACAGCAAAAGACGGAGCAACTAGTAAGGTCTACGCTAAATTTGGTGTAGAAATCTACGTGGCTGCCAAACAAGGTGATCCAGATCCAGAAGCAAATGCTGCGCTTCGCCTGGTTCTTGAACGTGCTAAACAGGCTCAGGTGCCAAAACACATCATCGACCGTGCCATCGATAAGGCTAAGGGTGGAGCTGACGAAACCTTCACTGAAGGACGTTATGAAGGATTTGGGCCAAACGGTTCAATGATCATCGTTGACACTCTTACAAACAATGTAAACCGTACTGCCGCAAACATCCGTACTGCCTTTGGTAAAAATGGCGGAAACATGGGGGCAAGTGGTGCTGTTTCATATATGTTTGACAACACAGGAGTTCTTGGATTCAAGGGTGACGACACAGATGCCATCTTTGAGTACCTGCTTGACCAAGACATCGACGTTCGTGACGTTGAAGCTCAAGATGACCAAATCATCGTCTACACTGAGCCAGAAGACTTCCACCGTGCTATGGAAGCCTTAAAAGCTAACGGAGTTTCTGAATTCTCAGTAAGTGAGCTTGAGATGATCCCTCAAACTGAGGTTGAACTTTCTGGAGATGATCTTGAAATCTTCGAAAAACTTATTGAAGTTCTTGAAGACGACGATGACGTTCAAAAAGTCTACCACAATGTAGCTGAATAAAAAGACTAAACCAGAGCAATCTGGTTTTTCTTTTGTAAAGATTTAAGTAAATCATTTACAGGTAGTTGTCACGATATGGATTCAGTCATTATAGGATTTTAGCCCTTATTTTCTTTAATCATGTAAAGAAAGATTACAAGTCTATTTACGGATGTGTATAAAGGATGTAAAGAAAGCAGATTTATTAGGGTGAATAAATTTTAACAATAAAATAAATTTCTTTAGGACTTGACAGAATATCTATTTATGATAGAATTGATTGGTATGCTTCTTTGCATAACAATGAAACGGGAATGGGGTGAAAAATATGTCAAAAACTGTAGTTCGTAAAAATGAATCTCTTGATGATGCTCTTCGTCGTTTCAAACGTTCTGTAACAAAAGCTGGAACTCTTCAAGAAGCTCGCAAACGTGAGCACTACGAAAAACCTTCTGTAAAACGTAAACGTAAATCAGAAGCAGCTCGTAAACGTAAAAAATTCTAATTAGATGACTAACTAGAGGAAAATACCTGGCCGCGGCCAGGTATTTTTTCTTTTATAAAATTTCAATAACAAGAGGGATTTTCAATTAACCTTTTTTATTTGGTAGCAGGAGTCTTTAGCCACAGGTAGATATAACGAAGCAGATGGTAGGTCACATAGAAGATGGGAAGCCAAAAAGATAATCCACTAAGCCAGGGAGAGGTACTTGGAAGCAAGTACTCCAAGAGGTCTTGGAATAACCAAAAAATAAGAACTAGAAAAAATACTTTTTTATTCATTTTGTCTCCTTTATGTATGGCTTCATTGTAGCATTAAAGGAAGGCAGGAAAAATATTTAGAAGAAAAAAACAAAAAAAGTGCACTAGCACTTTTTTCATTACATTTCTTCTGGAGCTTCAACACCTAGTAGGCGGAGGGCTTCTTTGATTACCGTAGCAGTTGCATCAGCAAGAGCTAGACGGGCCTTGCGTCCGTCATTTTCCTCAAGGATACGGACGTGGGCGTAGTATTTGTTGAAGGCTTGGGCTAGGTTGATTGCATATTTGGCAATTACTGATGGTTCATTACGGTCAGCAGCACGGCGGATGATTGCTGGGAACTCTTGAATCAGCTTGATGATTTCCCAAGACTCAGCGTCATCAAAGTTTGCGACAACTGCTGGGTCAGCTACATAGTTAGCTTTTCGAAGGATTGACTTGATGCGGGCGTGAGTGTACTGAACATAAGGTCCAGTTTCACCTTCGAAGCTTAGCATGTCTTCTAGGCTGAAGTCATATCCATTTGTACGTTCGTTTTTAAGGTCAAAGAACTTAACAGCACCAACACCTACCTGATGGGCAATTTTTTCCTTGTTGGCAAGATTAGGATTTTTAGCCTCGATTTGTTTAAGGGCACGCTCAACGGCCTCGTCCATTGTAGGTTCAAGACGGATGATGTTCCCTTTACGGGTTGAAAGTTTTTTACCATCACGGGTTACTAGACCAAATGGCACGTGTTCAACATCACTAGCCCAGTCAAATCCCATTTGGTCAAGGACTGCCTTAAGTTGCTTGAAATGGCCAGCTTGTTCTCCACCAACGACATAGATTGATTTTGCAAAGTCATAATTGTCCTTACGGAATTTAGCGGCCGCAAGGTCACGAGTGATGTAGAGGGTAGCACCGTCAGACTTCTTGATAAGGGCTGGGTTTAGGCCATATTCTTCAAGGTCTACGATTGTAGCCCCTTGAGATTCTTGTAATAGTCCTTTTTCTTCAAGTAGGTTTACAATGTCATCCATCTTGTCATTGTAGAAGGCTTCACCGTTATAAGAGTCAAACTCGACTCCCATTTTTTCATAGAGGCGGTTGAACTCAAGAAGGGACTCATCACGGAACCATTTCCAAAGGTTAAGTGCTTCCTCGTCTCCGTCTTCAAGCCTTCTAAACCAGGCACGAGCTTCTTCATCTACTGTTGGGTCAGTGTCAGCTTCTTCGTTGATGCGGACGTAGAGTTTTAACAGCTCATCGATTGGGTGGGCCTTAACAGCCTCTTCGTTCCCGTATTTCTTGTAGGCAACGATCAGCATCCCAAACTGTTTACCCCAGTCTCCCAGATGGTTGATCTTGATTGGCTTGTAGCCGATTTTCTTGTAGATGTTAGCCAGAGCGTCCCCGATTACAGTTGAACGCAGGTGTCCAATTGAGAAAGGTTTTGCGATATTTGGGCTAGACATGTCGATGGCAACGTTCGCACCTTCACCAATATTTTGGTCGGCATAGTGGTCACCACGTGCTACAACTTCGTCAAGAACCTTGGTTGAAACAGCGTTCTTGTCTAAAAAGAAGTTAAGGTAGGGTCCCGTAGCGACAACACGCTCAAGGCCAACTTTATCGATTGACTCAGCCAGGTCAGCTGCAATCATTTGTGGGGCCTTACGCATTGATTTAGCCAGAGTAAAGGCTGGGAAGGCGATATCTCCCATGTCAGAGTTTTTTGGTTTTTCGAGTAGGTTCTCGATATCTTGAAGCTCAAGGGCTCCATCAAGAGCTGCAAAAATTTTTCCAGCAACTAATTTTTTATCGTCCATTAGGGTCTCCTATTTTATTTGTTTAGCTCTGAATATTATAACATAAAGTTGTTTTTCATTTAACCTTTTCACCATTTGTAAGGGATTTGTTATGGAAATCTTAAAGCTTATAAAGCTAGAGCTTTTGAGTGAAAAATAATTACTTTTGGCTGATGAGCATCCTATATTTATAAAATGAATAATTTTTAGTATAATTATAAGCATGAAGAAGAATGAAAGACATAAGCTTATTAAGAAATTAATAAGGGAAAATAAAATTGAAACCCAGGATAGTCTTAGCCGTCTTTTAGCGGATAGCGGGGCAAGTACTACCCAGGCTACCTTGTCACGTGATATTAGGGAGCTTGGGATTATTAAAAATAGGTCCTCTTCTGGGTCCTTTTATACCCTGCTTGATAGTGAACTAAATCCCTTTGAAGGGCTTGATCAAAGTTTTCGTAATCATGTTTTAAGGGTATCAAGTGTCATGTTTATGGTGGTGATTCACACCAGACTTTCAGAAGCTGATATTTTGGCTAATATTTTGGATGAATCAAAGCACGAGGGAATCCTTGGTACTCTGGCAGGAGCTGATACCCTCTTGGTAACTTGTGCAAGTGTTGAAGATGCTGAAAACCTTCACGCTGAGGTGGATAGGGCTATTTCTCATGAAGAGTAAAGAGGATTATGAGGCTGGTCTTAAGGAATTGAAGGCTAGTCTGGCTGAGCTTGATTATGTCCGTGACTTTAAGGAGCTAGAAAATAAGGTCAAGGAAAATCCAGCTATTTGGCAGATGGAAAAAGAGATGAAGGACCTGCAAAAGGAGGCAGTTCTTTTTAAAAAAATTGAAAAGGATAAGGCTTATGCGGAAACCCTAAAGAGGGCGACAGAGATTGAGGAAGATTTGAATCATGATTTACTCATCAGGCAGTATCGGGCTAGACTTTTAGATGTTAGTGACCTTCTGGATTATATTTCAGGAGAGCTTGAAAGAAAGATTAATGAAGGTTTGCAGTCACCGTCTGAATCTGAGGATAAAAAGGACGTGTAGCTGAATCCTTAGGAAGGTAGAAAATGGCAGAGGAAAAAATATCACCAGGAATGCAGCAGTATCTAAATATTAAGGCTGATTATCAGGATGCCTTACTTTTATTTAGGATGGGTGATTTTTATGAGCTTTTTTATGATGACGCCGTAAGAGCTGCTCAGATTTTAGAGTTAACCTTAACGAGCCGGAATAAAAATGCTAAAAATCCAATTCCCATGGCAGGTATGCCCTACCACAGTGCCCAGCAATATATCGATATTCTGGTTGATTTGGGCTACAAGGTAGCCATTGCTGAACAAACCGAGGACCCAAAGACCGCCAAGGGAGTTGTAAAAAGGGAGGTTGTCCAGGTCGTAACACCTGGTACAGCTGTTGACAGCCTAAATGGTGACAAGACTAATAATTACCTAACGGCTGTTGACTACGACGGAAAATCATATGGTTTTTCTTATATTGACCTTGCAACAGGTGAGTTTTACGTAACAAGGATTGATGATTTTTTAGATGTCTTAAATGAAGCCGCAAGCCTTCAAACTAAGGAAATTATTTTGGGTTATGAGGCAGGTGATGCCGAGCTTGATTTAATTAAGGTAAAACTTAATATTCTAGTAAGTTATCAAAAGGAAGCAGATTTTACTGCAGAGGAGTCTGATTTGATTGGAGCTTCCTTAAGTCCCCTTGAAAAAAGTGTTGCCGCAAAACTTTTAACCTATGTTAAAGAGACTCAAAAAAGAAGTCTAAGTCACTTGCAGGAACTAAGGACCTATGAATTAACCGACTTTTTAAAGATGGATTATGCCACCAAGCGTTCCCTTGAACTTACAGCGAATTTTAAGACAGGTAAGAAGCAGGGTAGTCTCTTTGGTCTCTTAGATGAAACCAAGACGGCCATGGGAACTAGAATGATGCGTTCATGGATCGAGCGTCCCCTTATCCAGGACTACAAGATTAGACGGAGGCAGGATCTGATTCAGGTCTTTCTTGATAATTTCTTTGAAAGGGCTGATCTTTTTGAGGCCCTAAAGGGAGTTTATGATATTGAAAGGCTTTCAAGTAAGATTTCCTTTGGTAAGGCTCACGGTCAAGACCTCCTCCAGCTTTTAAATACCCTTAGACAGGTGCCAAGGATTAGGGGGATTTTAGAAAGTATTGCAAGTCCTACTTTAGATACTTTGATTGGATCATTTGATGAAATTTATGATCTGAGAAAACTTTTGGAGGATAGTATCTCTGAAGATGCTCCAAAATCCATAACTGAAGGTGGTATTATAAGGGACGGCTATAATCAAGTGCTTGATGACTACCGGATTACTCTAAGGGACGGGACGGCTTGGATCTCAGAGCTTGAGGTGCGTGAGCGGAAAACTTCAGGCATTAATGCCCTAAGAATTGACTACAATCGTAAGGATGGTTACTACTTCCACATTACCAATAGTAATTTAAACCAGGTTCCTGAACACTTCTTTAGGAAGGCAACCCTTAAAAATTCTGAGCGTTTTGGTAGTGAGGAATTGGCCAAGATTGAAGGGAAGATGATTGAAGCCAGGGAAAAATCATCAGTCTATGAGTATGACTTATTTTTGGAATTGAGAGCCTTAGTTGAGTCTTACATTCCAAGAATTCAAGCCTTATCAAGGGCTGTTGGTGAGCTTGACTGCATTCTATCCCTTGCCCTTGTAGCAGAAAATTACCAGTACATAAGGCCAGAAATCCTTGAAGAAGGACGAAACTTGGTTCTTGAAGGTGGTAGGCACCCTGTAGTTGAGAAGGTTCTTGGCAGGCAGGAGTACATACCAAATGATATTATTCTGCCTGAGGATGTTGAAATTCAGCTGATTACTGGTCCTAATATGAGTGGTAAATCGACCTACATGCGGCAGTTGGCTCTTTCTGTAATCATGGCTCAAATGGGTTCCTATCTACCTGCTCAAAGGGCAGTCTTACCCTTGTTTGATGCTATTTTTACAAGAATTGGGGCAAGTGATGATTTGACCTCGGGTCAGTCAACCTTTATGGTTGAGATGATGGAGGCCAACAATGCCATTCGTCTGGCGACTAGTAGGAGTTTGATTCTATTTGATGAACTAGGCAGGGGGACTGCGACCTATGACGGTATGGCTTTAGCCCAGGGAATCATTGAATATATTGCTCATAATATTCATGCAAAAACCCTTTTTGCCACCCATTATCATGAGCTGACCGAGCTTTCAAAAAGCCTTAAGGGCCTGAAAAATGTCCATGTTTCAAGCCTTGAAAAAGACGGGACAGTTACCTTCCTCCATAAAATTGAAGACGATCCAGCTGATAAGTCTTATGGAATCCATGTGGCAAGGATTGCTGGGCTTCCAGAAGATTTACTAAAGAGGTCTGAATCTATCTTGGCTTCCTTGGAAGAAAAATCAAAAGAAAATAATTCAGGATATAAATCTGAAGTAAAAAATACAGTAGAAAATAAGCTTGAAGAAAAAGTTCAGCAGTTGGATCTTTTTGCGGACCCACAGAAGGATCAAGAAATTATTGAAAAAATCCGTAATCTTGATCTAACAAGTATGACCCTGATGGATTCAATGAACTTCCTTTGGGAATTAAAGGGTCTACTTTAATTCTTTTACTGAAACTTACATTTTAAAATATTAGATGAAAAAGTGGTCAGCCACTTTTTTGTTATAATTATCATAGATTGGATTAAAAGAGGGAGAAAAGATGGCAAAAATTATAGAATTAGATCCCTACTTGGCTGATAAGATTGCGGCTGGTGAGGTAGTTGAGCGACCAGCAAGTGTTGTAAAAGAGCTTGTTGAGAATGCCATTGATGCTTGTAGCACCCAAATTACTGTCAGCATTGAGGAAAGTGGCCTTAAATCAATTGTTGTAACAGACAACGGGGAGGGCATTAGGAGTGATGATATTGAACTTGCCCTTAAGCGTCACGCTACCAGTAAAATTAAGACAATTGATGACCTCTTTCGCATCAAAAGTCTTGGTTTCAGGGGAGAGGCCATGCCAAGTATTGCAAGTGTTAGCCTTATGACCATTGAAACAAGTGTTGCTGAAGAGGCGGTAGGAAGTAGATTATTTGCTGAAGGTGGTCATATTAAAGAAATTAAGCCCATGGCCAAAAGGCAGGGAACAAAAATCAGGGTGGAAAATTTGTTTTTTAACACCCCTGCCAGACTAAAATATGTGAAAAGTATGCAGGCAGAGCTTTCTCATATCAGTGATGTCCTTAATCGCCAGAGTCTTGCTCACCCGGAAATCTCCTTTACCCTTATAAGTGATGGAAGAAGTCTGATGAAGACTGCAGGAAACGGGGACCTGCGTGCAGCCCTTGCTGGGGTTTACGGTCTAGCAACCGCTAAAAAAATGATTGAAATTTCAGGAAGTGACCTTGATTTTGATATTAAAGGTTATATTTCCCTGCCTGAGCTGACCCGTGCCAACAGAAATTATATTACGGTTTTAATCAACGGCCGCTATATTAAGAATTTCTTGATCAACCGGGCTCTTATTAATGGCTACGGTAGTAAGCTTATGGTAGGGCGTTTTCCGCTGGCTGTCCTTGATATTAGACTGGATCCCTTTTTGATTGATGTTAACGTCCATCCAAGCAAGCAGGAAGTCCGTCTTTCCAAGGAAAAGGAGCTCATGGACCTCATATCAAGGCTGATTGCTGAGAGCTTAAATAAGGAAACTTTGATTCCAGATGCCTTAGACAATCTGCAAAAGTCTTTAAAAACAAGGGAGGCTAAGGGCATTCAGACCAGCCTTCCCTTAAAAAGCTCCAATCTTTCCTATGACCAGGAAAAAAAGGATTTCTTTGTGGCTGAAGAAGGGCTAGTGGAGACTAAATCCTATCCCAAGGAAGCTACTGGGGAGAACACCAGCTCTTACCTCTCTAATCAAGTAATTGATAAGCTTTTAGAAGATGAGCCAAATCAAGGAGCTAGGCAGGCTAAAAGGGAAAGTCTTCCTAATTTCGAGGACGGGGAACATCCAGAATTTAGTCATCTTGATAAAAAAAATGTAAAAAATTTAAGTGGTCTTGCAAAAAAACTTGAAAGCGAAGAAAAGTCAACCTTCCCGGAGCTTGAATTTTTTGGAAAGATGCACGGTACCTATCTTTTTGCCCAGGGACGTGATGGTCTTTATATTGTTGATCAGCATGCTGCCCAGGAGAGGATTAAGTATGAATATTTCAGGGAAAAAATTGGTCAGGTGGAAGACCGTAAGCAGCAGCTCTTAATTCCTTATCTTTTTGATTTTCCTAAGAATGATTTTCTTTTAATCAAGGAAAAATTACCTCTTTTAAGGGAGGTTGGCTTAAATCTAATGGAGTATGGTGACCAGCAGTTTATCTTGCGGGAACATCCAGACTGGATGAGAGAAGCTGAGGTTGAAGGGGCGGTCTATCAGATGATTGACATGCTTTTAAATCTAGGCCAGGTGAGCGTTAAGGACTATAGGGCTGATCTTGCCATTATGATGAGCTGTAAGCAGTCTATCAAGGCCAATCATTATCTTGACGATTTTAGTGCAAGACAGCTTTTAGTGGATTTATCTAGGTGTAAAAATCCCTACAATTGCCCACATGGTCGGCCTGTGTTGGTCCATTTTACCAAGGCCGACATGGAAAAAATGTTTAGAAGAATCCAAGAAAATCACAGGGGTGGTTGGGATTTAGAGTTTTAATAGAAAGTAGATATATGTATGAATACATTAAGGGAGTTTTAGTAAAGATTACTCCTACCTATATTGTTGTTGAAGTTTCAGGCATTGGCTACCTCCTTCAGGTGGCTAATCCCTATAGCTTTTCTCACCTGATGGAAACGGAGCTTAAGGTCTATGTTCATCAGGTCATAAGAGATGACGCCCACACCCTTTATGCCTTTATGAGTGAGGATGAGAAGGCACTCTTCCTAAAATTAATTAGTGTTTCAGGGATTGGTCCAAAATCTGCTTTAGCCATTCTTGCAAGTTCCGATAATGAGGGTCTGGTTGAAGCCATCCATGCCAGTGATACCAAGTATCTGATGAAATTTCCTGGGGTTGGGAAAAAGACGGCCATGCAGATGGTTTTAGACCTTGAAGGGAAATTTGAGCTTAATCCAAGTGGTAATTTATTTGCCGAGGGGCAGGTGGAAAATCAAAATACAGCCCTTGAAGAAGCTCTTGAAGCCCTTGAAGCCTTGGGTTATAAGGCTAGTGAGCTTAAGAAGGTTAGGAAGAATCTGGAAGGAAGTTCTGATACAACCGAGGGTTACATCAAATCAGCCCTTAAATTTATGATGCGTTAGTATGAAGTGCTGGTATTGCTAGTATATGGTACCTAAGCCTAACTAAAACTTGACAGCTTCCCCTTGGAGCTGTATCCTTCTTGTAGGAAGGTTTGGTGGATATCGTGCTTAATTTTTTAAGTGATTTAGGTGGTTGGGGAGTTTTTTGGTTAATCCTCGATGTCTTTTTAATAAGTCTTGTAACGCGTATGGGGATTATTAAGAGAAATCTTGGGACTAGTTTCCATGATCAAGTAAAAATGTTTTTTCAAAAGAAAAAATAATTAAAAAGATTCAAAGTCTAAGGCTCTGAATCTTTTTGTTTGGACTTGGTTAATCAAGCTTGAGCTGATAAGCTTGCTTCTATATTTTACATAGTTTGGCCGATTTATCCCTTTTGGTCTTATGCTATAATAAAGGCTAATAGGAAGCTAGGAGAGTGGTGACAATGACAAATGAATTTTTAGATGGTAGGGCTCAGGGTCAGGAACTTTCAAATGAACTTTCCTTAAGACCCCAAAGGCTAGCCCAATATATTGGCCAGGACAAGGTAAAGGAGCAATTAGAGATTTTTATTGAGGCTGCCCGCATGCGGCAGGAAAGTCTTGACCATGTTCTTTTGTTTGGCCCCCCAGGTCTTGGGAAGACAACCATGGCTTTTATTATCGCCCAGGAGCTTAGTGTAAATATCAAGCAGACATCAGGGCCTGCCATTGAAAAACCAGGGGATTTGGTTGCCCTTTTAAATGAGCTTGAGCCAGGTGATGTCCTTTTTATTGATGAGATTCACCGAATGCCCATGAATGTAGAAGAGATTCTCTACTCGGCTATGGAGGACTTTTATATTGATATCATGCTGGGTAGTGGGGACGGTAGCAGGAGCGTTCACCTGGAGCTTCCCCCCTTTACCTTAGTTGGTGCTACGACGCGTGCTGGTATGCTTTCAAATCCTTTAAGGGCCCGTTTTGGTATTTCTGCCCATATGGAATACTACGAGGTTCATGACCTTGAGGAGATTGTAAAAAGAACGGCTGGCTTATTTGATGTTGAAATAAGTGACCAGGGAGCACTTGAATTGGCCCTTAGAAGTCGTGGTACTCCAAGGATTGCCAATCGTCTTTTAAAAAGGGTTAGGGACTATGCCCAGATTAAGGGGTCTGGTCTGATTGACGAGGAAGTGACGGATCAGGCCTTAAGCATGCTTGATATTGACCGAGCAGGTCTTGACTATATCGACCAAAAAATTCTTACAACCATGATTGATATGTATAATGGGGGTCCTGTTGGTCTTTCAACTATAGCAGTAAATATTGCTGAGGAGCGTGAGACCATTGAGGATATGTATGAACCTTATTTGATTCAAAAGGGATTTATTGTAAGAACTAGGCAGGGTAGGAAGGTAACGAAACTTGCCTATGACCACTTGGGTCTTCCTTTCCTTGCAGAGGATTAGCAGATATTTAATGATGTAAGAGGAGGAACATTTGGAATATATAACAAGCCAAGAAGTTGCGGCTGCTAAAAAAAATATAACGACTGATAAGATAACCAAATCAGTTTGGGAGATAATTTTTTCAAATACCTTTACCTTCATCAATGGGATGGTTTTAGTCCTGGCCCTTGTTGTTGCTACAACGGGACGTTTTGAAAATTTGACCTTTGTCTTCGTTATTGTGGTAAACTCAGTTATTGGAAGCGTCCAGGAGATTCGCTCCAAGCTTGCCCTTGAACGACTTGAGCTTCTAAGTCGAAGTGAGTACCAAGTTAACCGGGATAAGCAAACGGTTAAAATCTATTCAGAGGAAATTGTCCAAGGAGACTACCTCCACCTAAATATAGGTGACCAAATACCAGTTGATGGAAGAATCATATCAGGCCAGATAGAGGTTGATGAGTCCCTTTTAACAGGTGAAAGTGAAAGTATTTTAAAGGGCGTGGGTGAAGAGCTCCTAAGTGGTAGTAATGTCCTAAGCGGCCACTGCCTAATCAAGGTTGAAGCCGTAGGGGACGCAAGTTATATTAATAAGTTTGCCCAGAAGACCAAGACCTTTAAAAGGTATCCTTCAAAGCTTAGGGATAGTTTGAATGAAATCTTAAAGATTATTTCCCTTCTTTTAATTCCCTTGGCCATCTTGATGTCACTTAGGGGTTATTATAAGGGCTTTAGCTATAATGAAATCGTCCTTACAAGCTCTGGAGCCCTTGTTGGGATGATTCCTGAAGGTTTGGTTCTTTTGGTAAGTGTATCCCTTGCAGTATCTGCCCTCAAACTATCCCGTAAAAAGGTGCTGGTTGAAGAACTTTACTGCGTTGAGACCCTGGCTCGGGTCGATGTCTTGTGTTTTGATAAGACTGGAACAATCACGACAGGTAGGATGAAGCTTGTTGATATTGACCCTAAAACCCAGGATATTCTTGAGAATTATCTTTCTTACTTTGATGACGAGAATGCTACAAGTAGGGCCCTTAAAGAGGCCTTAAGGCTCAAAAGAAGCTGGCAGGTTAAGGAAATTGGAGCCTTCTCAAGTAAAAACAAGTATTCCTATATTCAAGTTGAAGGTCAGGGAACTTACTTCTTTGGAGCAGCGGAGTTTTTAGACCTCAAAGAGGAGCCGGGAGAAAAATTTCAGGCAGCAAAACTTGAGGGTTATAGGATTTTGACCCTTGCCTGGAGCAAGGATTATCTTGAAAGTCCGCATGATTTATCGATTGTTGGTAGTGTCATCTTATCTGATGAAATCAAGGACAATACCAAGGAAACCTTTGAGTACTTTTCTAGTCAGAATGTAGATATTAAGATAATAAGTGGGGACAATCACCTGGCTGTCCTTGGAGTAGCCCATGAAGCAGGTTTTTCAAGAGATGCTAGGGCCATTGACATGAGCCAGGTCGCAGATGATAACTTTCGTCAGGTTGTTTTAAAATATGATATTTTTGGCCGGGTAACGCCTAGTCAGAAGGAGGCGATGGTTGAAATCCTCCAGGATGAAGGTAGGACAGTAGCCATGAGTGGAGACGGGGTGAATGATGTTTTAGCCCTTAAAAAAGCAGATGTGAGTTTTGCCATGAATGGAGCCACCAGTGCTGCCAAAAGTGTTTCAAATATTATCTTTTTAACAGATGATTTTGGTGTCTTTTATGATATTTTGATGGAAGGTAGACGGGTTATCAATAATATTCAAAAGGTTGAGTCCCTCTTTTTGATTAAGACCTTCTTCTCCATTGCCTTTTCAGTCATCTCCATCCTGTTTGCCCTAAGATTTCCCTTTACACCAATCGAGCTGACCCTTTTGTCGACCATTACAGTTGGTGTGCCTTCCTTCTTCTTGACCTTTGAAGAAAGTAAGGCCAAGGTAGCTGATAATTTTATGCGAGATGTCTTGGTAAATGCCTGTATCGGAAGCTCGACCCTTATAGTATCAAGCATTCTTGCAAATATTTTTATTAGTGACTACAGCAAGGTGAGCCTCATTTGCTTGATTATAGCCATGTTAAATGGTTTATTAATGGTTGGGGTAGTAAGTCGTCCCCTTAATTACTATAATAAAATCTTACTCCTGGTTCTCTCTATTTCAGCCATCCTAGCCCTTGTCGTTGATGTTTTATTTATTGATAAGAATATAGGAAGTTTTAACGGAGTTGATTACCTGGTTTGCGGTCTCTTATTGCTCATGGTTGTCTTGATTTACTGGGGACTAGAGAAGGTAAGACTATTAAGAAGATAGGAAAGATAATAGAGGTAGATAATGAAGAAGAAAATAGCTTTTGTTTGCTTGGGTAATATTTGTAGGAGTCCCATGGCTGAGTTTGTCTTTAAGGATGAGCTTAAAAAAGCGGGACTTTCTGATGATTATCAAGTAGAGAGTTTTGCGACTGGTAGTTGGGAACATGGTAATAAAATCCACGGGGGAACCCTTGATATTTTTAAGGAGCACGGAATTGTCTATGATAGTACAAAGACAAGTAGAAGAATTTCTGATGCCGATTTTAAAAATTTTGACTACATTTATGCCATGGATGAAAATAATCAACGGGACCTTCTGAACATGTCGCCTGAAGAATATCAGGGAAAAATTCATCAATTTATTGAAGGAAAAAGTGTTCCTGACCCTTATTTCACCGGTGATTTTGATGAAACCTATGAGCTTGTAAGAAGCGGAAGTAGGAAAATAATTGATCAACTCAAGTAAGAATCTCCAAGAGATTCTTTTTTTGATGATATTTGTTACTTTTATAACATTTTTAAAAATAAGATTTAACAAAAATTAGCGAAAAATATTCTATATATAAGATTTAAGGCCGATAATAAGATTTTTTAGCCAAATATAGTGAAAAAATTATCAAAAAATGGTTTACTTTTACATAAACTGTGATATAATAACTTTGATAAATGATTAACAAACTTATAAATGACTTATAAAGGAGAAAAGATGGTAGTAGAGACTGTGGAAACTGTTGAAGTTTCAGAAACTGAGCTGATGATTAATGAGTTGGTCGGTAGAGCCAACTATGCCCTTAAGGAGCTTGAAAAACTCAATCAAGAGCAGGTCGACCACATTGTTCACGAGATGAGTATGGCTGCCTTAAATGAGCACATGTCTCTAGCCAAGATGGCTGTTGAAGAAACTGGGCGTGGAATCTATGAGGACAAGGCCATTAAAAACATGTATGCTTCTGAATACATCTGGAATGCCATTAAAGATAATAAAACAGTCGGTGTCATTGACCGTGACGACCAGGCAGGACTTATCCATATTGCTGAGCCAGTTGGTGTTATTTGCGGGGTAACTCCTACAACAAATCCAACATCGACTACCATCTTTAAGGCTATGATTGCCCTTAAAACTCGTAATCCAATTGTTTTTGCCTTCCACCCATCAGCACAAAAATCATCGGCTGAGGCAGCTCGCATTGTTCGAGATGCAGCAGTTAGGGCAGGAGCTCCTGAAAATTGTGTATCATGGATTGAAAGACCTAGTCTTGAGGCTACAAGTCTTCTGATGAATCACCCAGGTGTGGCTACAGTTCTTGCGACAGGTGGTTCTGCTATGGTAAAAGCTGCCTACTCTACCGGAAAGCCTGCTCTTGGAGTTGGTCCTGGTAATGTACCGAGCTACTTAGCAAGTGACGCTCATGTAAAACGTGCCGTAAATGACATTATCCTATCTAAAACATTTGACAACGGAATGATTTGTGCCAGCGAACAGGCAGCAATCGTTGATAAGTCAATCTACGAGCAGGTTAAGAGGGAATTTATAAAACACAATTGCTATATTGTTTCAAACCCAAATGAGCTTAAAAAACTTGAAGCTGTTGTTATGCAGCCTGATGGCCACGCAGTAAATCCAAAGATTGTTGGTCATTCAGCTGAAAACATTGCAAAACTTGCAGGAATTAAGGTACCAAAGGGAACTAAACTTCTTCTTGCAGAGATTGCTGGTGTGGGAGAAGATTATCCTTTATCGCGTGAAAAGCTCTCTCCAGTTTTAGCCCTTATTAAATCAGATGGCGAAGAAGATGGCCTTAACAAGGCTGAAGCCATGCTTAATCTAGGTGGTCTTGGACATACAGCCGTCATTCATACAGAAGATGAAGACTTACAAATCCGTTTTGGCCTTCGGATGAAAGCCTGCCGTGTCCTTGTAAATACACCGTCAGCAGAAGGTGGAATTGGAAATATTTATAATGAGATGATTCCATCTTTAACCCTTGGTTGTGGATCATATGGTCACAATTCAATCTCTCATAATGTTTCTGCCCTTGATTTGATTAATGTAAAAACCTTAGCTAAAAGAAGGAATAATATGCAGTGGTTTAAGCTACCACCCAAGGTCTACTTTGAAAAAAATTCAATTACCTACCTCCAGCAGATTGAGGCGGAGCGAGTAATGCTTGTCTGTGATCCAGGAATGGTTAAATTTGGTTATGCTGACTTAGTTCGTACCCAGCTTGAAAAAAATCCAAATAACCCACGAGTTGCAATTTTTTCAGATGTTGAGCCAAATCCATCAACTAACACTGTTTACAAGGGACTAGAAGTCTTTATGGACTTTAATCCAGATGTTGTTGTAGCCCTTGGTGGTGGTTCTGCCATGGATGCTGCCAAAGCCATGTGGATGTTCTTTGAGCACCCAGACGTAAGCTTCTTTGGTGCCAAACAAAAATTCCTTGATATCAGAAAACGTGCCTACAAGATTCCTTATGCTAAAAAGGCTGAGCTGATCTGTATCCCAACAACATCAGGTACAGGTTCAGAGGTTACACCATTTGCCGTAATTACTGATAGCGATGACCACACAAAATATCCCCTAGCTGACTATGCCCTAACCCCTAATGTGGCAATCATTGACCCTCAACTTGTAATGTCAGTCCCAGCAAGTGTTACAGCTGATACTGGAATGGACGTTTTAACTCATGCTATTGAGTCTTACGTGTCAGTTATGGCAAGCGACTATACTCGCGGATTGTCCCTTCAAGCCATTAAGTTAGTATTTGACTACCTTGAAGATTCAGTTAAAAATGGGGATGAGGAAGCCCGTGAAAAAATGCATAATGCATCAACTATTGCTGGTATGGCCTTTGCCAATGCCTTCCTAGGTATTACCCACTCAATCGCCCATAAGGTTGGTGGAGCTTGGAGTATCCCTCACGGACGCACCAATGCCATTCTTTTACCGCATGTTATCCGCTATAATGCCAAAGACCCTCAAAAGCATGCCATGTTCCCTAAATATGACTTCTTCCGTGCCGATACAGACTATGCTGATATCGCACGCTTCCTAGGACTTCCTGGAAATACGACAGAAGAATTAGTAGAGTCTCTTGCTAAGGCAGTTTATGATTTGGGAGTTTCAGTTGGAATTGACATGAACTGGAAGAGTCAAGGAATCACCAAAGGACAAATGGCCTTAGATATTGATCATCTGGCTGAAAAAGCTTATGAGGACCAATGTACGACTGCCAATCCAAAAGAACCATTAATCTCAGAACTCAAAAATATTATCCAAGTGGCTTACGACTACAAGGGATAGAAAAAAGTAGCCCTTACTTATTACTTAGTAAGGGGCTGCTTTTTTTGACTATGAATAAACTTATTTTTATAATTAAAATTTATTAGGAGGAAAGAAATTATGGCTACTTGGTTATTATTAAGTTCATTGCTTTTAAGCTTACTGCTAGTTGTCCTAGTAATTTATGTTACCTACCGTTTTTGGCATGATGACCTTGCTGGAAGCAAGACGGCATCTGATCAGAAGGGAATGGGGCTTTATCGTCTTTTACTCGTCCTTATTTTGCTAGTTGCCCTAGCAATTTTTGTGGTTAACCTTGTCCATCTGGTAAGTTTAAGATAAAAAAAGAAGACTCGAAGTCTTCTTTTTTTATCTTATAAGGCGGCAGACGGATTTGAACCGACGATCAAGCTTTTGCAGAGCCATGCCTTACCACTTGGCTATGCCGCCACATCAATTGATGCAATACTAGTATTATAACCTGAATGGGAACTTTTGTAAACTCTTTTTTGCTGGGAAAAAGACTAGGACAAAGCTAGACTTTTTATAAAAAACTATTGAATTAAAGGATTAAATAGATTATAATAAAAAGGCTGTTATTACAGCTATAATTTCACATTTCAATCGGATTGTCTTCTATGTGCCCACGGGTCTTTTTGGCAAGTTGATGATTGGAAGAGGGGAAAAACAAAATATAAAGGAGACTTGCAAAATGGCAGTCATTTCAATGAAACAACTACTTGAAGCAGGTGTTCACTTCGG
Source organism: Streptococcaceae bacterium ESL0729 (assembly GCA_029391995.1). Taxonomy (NCBI): domain Bacteria; kingdom Bacillati; phylum Bacillota; class Bacilli; order Lactobacillales; family Streptococcaceae; species Streptococcaceae bacterium ESL0729. Next base: position 1,400,602 of record CP113924.1, on the reverse strand, counting down.
TCATCAAACACGCCGTTGGAACCCAAAAATGAAACCTTTCATCTTCACAGAACGTAACGGAATCCACGTTATCGACCTACAAAAAACTGTGAAAATGGCAGATAGTGCGTATAACTACATGCGTAATGCAGCTGCTGATGGAGCTGTTGTACTATTTGTTGGTACTAAAAAACAAGCAGCTGAAGCTGTTAAAGAAGAAGCACTTCGTGCTGGTCAATACTACATTAACCACCGTTGGCTTGGTGGAACCCTAACTAACTGGGGAACTATCCAAAAACGTATCGCACGTCTTAAAGAAATCAACCGTATGGAAGAAGATGGAACTTTCGAAGTTTTACCTAAGAAAGAAGTTGTTTTACTTAACAAACAACGTGAACGTCTTGAAAAATTCCTAGGTGGTATCGCTGATATGCCTCGCATCCCAGACGTTATCTACATTGTTGATCCACATAAAGAACAAATCGCTGTTCAAGAAGCAACAAAACTTAATATCCCAATCGTTGCTATGGTTGACACTAACGCTAACCCAGATCCAATCGATGTAATCATCCCTGCAAATGATGATGCTATCCGTGCCGTTAAACTTATCACTGGTAAAATGGCTGACGCTATCATCGAAGGCCGTCAAGGTGAAGATGCAGCTGAATCTGTTGAAGCTAAACTTGCAGCAACTGCAACTTCTTCTGATGACTCAATCGAAGAAATCGTTGAAGTTGTTGAAGGTGACAACAAGTAAGAACCGGATAACTTTATAAAGTTACAAACGCTAAGGCGGGGCTTTGGCCTCGCCTTTTCTTAATAAAAAATCAATCAAGGAGACTGAAAAATGGCAGTTACTGCAGCTCAAGTTAAAGAACTACGCGAAATCTCTGGTGCTGGTGTTATGGACGCTAAAAAAGCATTAGTTGAAACTGATGGAAACATGGAAAAAGCTGTTGAGCTTCTTCGTGAAAAAGGTATGGCTAAGGCAGCTAAAAAAGCTGACCGTGTAGCAGCTGAAGGACTTACTGGTGTTTACGTTGACGGTAACGTTGCAGCAGTAGTTGAAATCAACTCTGAAACTGACTTCGTAGCTAAAAACGATCAATTCGTAACACTTGTTAACGAAACAGCTAAAGTTATCGCTGAAGGACGTCCTGCTGACAACGAAGCAGCTATGGCCCTTAAAATGGCTAACGGAGAAACTCTTGAAGAAGCTTACGTTAATGCTACAGCTACAATCGGGGAAAAAATCTCATTCCGTCGTTTTGCTTTACTTGAAAAAACTGACGAACAACACTTTGGTGCTTACCAACACAACGGTGGACGCATCGGAGTTATCGCTGTTATCGACGGTGGAGATGACGCTTTAGCTAAACAAGTTTCAATGCACATCGCTGCTATGAAACCACAAGTACTTTCATACAAAGAACTTGATGCACAATTCATCACTGATGAGCTTGCACAAATGAACCACGCTATCGAGCAAGATAACGAATCACGTGCTATGGTTAACAAACCAGCACTTCCAGCTCTTAAATACGGATCACGTGCTCAAATCACTGACGAAGTACTTGCTGAAGCTCGTGAAAACATCGAAGCTGAGCTTAAAGCTGAAGGTAAACCAGAAAAAATCTGGGACAAAATCATTCCAGGTAAGATGGACCGCTTCATGCTTGACAACACTAAAGTTGACCAAGCTTACACACTTCTTGCTCAAGTTTACATCATGGACGACAGCAAAACAGTTGAAGCTTACCTTGATTCAGTAAATGCAAAAGTTGTTGCATTCGTACGTTTCGAAGTTGGTGAAGGAATTGAGAAAGCTGTAAATGACTTTGCAGCAGAAGTTGCAGCTCAAACAAAAGCAGCAAGCAAATAATCAACCATTATGTTCTCTCATAGATTGACCTAAAGTCAAATTAGAGATGGGCAAGAAGACCTGGTTCTGCTAGACAGAATCGGGTCTTTTTCTTTCTTTTTTTAGGAAATATATAAGAATTTAATCCCAGACTTTAAGGGATGTTTTTCTTTTAAGCTACCACTATCATTTAAAATATGATATAATTGAAAGTACAATTTAGACTAGAGGACTAGGGGAGTTATATATGTCAACAACAATTATTTGGGGCTTAATAATCATAATCGTTGCGGCTTTAGCTGGATATATTTTTGTCATGGTTACACGCAAGGGCAATGAAAAGCGTATCCATAAGCTTGAGGAGGAGAAGGAAGAATTATTTGACCTTCCAACGCAAAGTGAGATTGATGCAGTTAAAAAGATGCATTTGATTGGACAAAGTCAAAGTGTTTACAGGGAATGGAACCAAAAGTGGGTTGATCTTTCAGCCAATTCTTTTGCTGACCTTGAAAAACACCTTTTTGAGGCAGAGGAATTAAATCGTGGCTTTAACTTTTTAAATGTTAAGGGCGAGATTGATGCCTGCGAAAAACAACTTGAGTTGATGAAGTCTGATGTCTCAGCCATTCGTTTGGCCATCAAGGATTTAACAGTCCAGGAAGAGAAAAATAGCTCAAAAATTCAAGCTTCGCTTGACCTTTATGAGTCACTTCGCAATGAAATCTCTGAACATGCTGATATTTATGGAACAACCATTGACGAAATCAACAAGCAGTTGAATAACATTGAAGAAGATTTTTCAAATTTTGTTACCTTAAATTCAACAGGTGACCCGATTGAAGCAGCTGAAGTTCTTGAACTTGCTGAGGAGCATACTATTGCTCTTGGTAAAATTACCAAGAAAATTCCTGAAATCGTAAAGGCCCTTGATGAAGAGTTGCCAGCAAGTATTGCTGAACTCAAAGACGGGGAGAAAAAATTCAAGGAACTTGGTTACAAATTGCCAGCAGAGATTGACTTTAACCAAGAGATGGAAGGTATTTCTAAGCGTATCAAGGAGACAAGGGAAGCTTCAGAACGCTTTGATCTTAAGCATGCAGAGGCTGAACTTAAGTTGATCCAAGATGAGATTGCTTCTCTTTATAAGATTTTTGAAGCTGAGTATACAGCCAGCAAGCAACTTGAAAAAAATATCGGTATGGTTGAAGGATTTATCGCTCACACACGTGATAACAATAAAAATCTTCTCCTTGAAATTGACCATATTTCGCAAAGTTATGTCCTAACAGCTAATGAGATGGGACAGGTTCGCTCTTACCAGATTCAAATTGATCAAGTTAGCCAAGATGCTAAGGACTTACTTGCTGATGTTGACCAAGCAAGTGAAGCGAGCTCAAGCCTTAATGGTCGCCTGAATGAAATTCTTGCTACCCTAACAGAGATTGAAGACAATCAGGTCATGATTAATGAATCTCTTTCTAAGCTTAAGGTTATTGAAAAGCAAGCCCAAATACAGGCTGATACCTTTGATATCGAACTTAGGGCCATCAAGCGTTATGTTGAAAAATTAAATCTTCCAGGTCTTCCTGAGGCTTATCTTGACTTGTTCTACATGGCTACATCTCGTGTAGAGTCACTTTTCAAGGAACTTAATAAGACTCGCGTTAACATCGATACTATTACAAATCTACTAGATATTAGCAATGAAGATATGGATATCTTAGAGGATGCAACTGACCGTTTGGCTGATGATGCCAACCTTTCAGAGCAATTAATCCAGTATTCAAATCGCTATAAGACAACTGATGGTGAGGTAGCAAAAGCCTTCAACCGTGCAGTAGATATTTTCGATAATGAATGGGAATATGATAAGGCCCGTGAGGATATCTCAGATGCTCTTGAATCTGTTGAACCTGGAGCAGTTGACCGTATCAGTAACTTCTACTTTAACAACAAAGAAATTCCTGATTACAGGGAAATTAGATAAGAAAAAAGAGGCTTGGCCTCTTTTTTTGTGTCTTCTATATTTCGGCTAGTTTATCTTGAGGGGAAATACTACCTTTTTCCACCTGGAAGACCTCCATGTTGGCTGGTAGATTTTTAAGATGATCAAGGGTTGTTGTGGTAATAAAGGTTTGAGTCTTCCCAAGAATGGTCTCAAGTAGATCAAGCTGTCTCATATTATCAAGCTCACTCATGACATCATCAAGAAGGAGGATGGGATAGTCACCACTTTCCTCAAAGATTAAATCAATTTCAGCCAGCCTGACAGATAGGGCTGTCGTTCTTTGCTGGCCCTGGGAGCCAAAGTCGGCCACATTAATGCCATTGATAAAAAACTCTAAGTCATCCCTATGAGGCCCAACCAAGGTCTGGTGGCGGATGAGCTCCTTTTCCCTATTTTTGTGGATTTGATTCTTAAAGTCTTCCCTGATAGTTGAAAGGGTGGGCTGGTCATTACTTAGCTTAACATTAGACTTATAGCTGATAGTTAAATCCTCAAGACCATGGCTCAACTTAAAGTGAAGTTTTTGGGCTAAATTTTCTAAATGTCTGATGAAACTTATCCTGTGCTCGATAATTTTACTACCATAATCAATCAATTGGTCATCAAGGACGCTTAGATAGGTTTCATCAATCTTTTTACCATCAAACTTAAGGTAGGCATTGCGTTCCTTGAGGATTTTATTGTAGTAGATGGAATCATAGAGATAGATGGATCTAAGCTGGCTGATTTCCATGTCGATAAAACGCCTTCTTAGACTGGGACTACCTTTAATGATTGATAAGTCCTCTGGAGCAAACATGATAACCTTCATCTGACCGATATAGTCAGCTAATTTTTGCTGGATTAGGTGATTGACCTTGGTCTTTCGCCCCTCCTTACCCGAGTTGATTTCAAGAGGTAACTTGGTGTGATTTTTTTTAAGGCTGCCAGCCACCTTCATCTGACTACTCTCCCACTTGATGAGATCCTTGTCACTTGAAGTCCTGTGACTTTTGGTGAGGGCTAGGAAGTAAATACTCTCTAAGATGTTGGTCTTACCTTGGGCATTTTGCCCCAGGAAGATATTCAAATTGGGATGGAAGTCAAGGTCCAAACTATCATAATTCCTGAAATTTCTAAGAGAGATATTTTCTAGCTTCATTTATTTTACTCCAGGAAAGCGAGGTTTGGCAGGTTTTTTGGTTGTTTTTTTATTTTCCTTATTAAGTCTTGCAACGATTTCCTTAACTCGCTCTTTTTCTTCCTTTTCTTCTAGGAATTCAGCCCTTTCCTCCTCGCTTGGGGCAGAAATCTCGATGACTAGGTTAAAATCTGGAAATTCAAGGCGGTCACCCACCCGTAATTTTCTTCCGCGACGGTTCTCAAATTCCCCGTTCATAATAATAGTGTTCTCAGCGAGGAAGGCCTTAGCGGCCCCACCGCTACTTATCATATCAATCTCCTTGAGCAGTTTGCCAAGGGTGATAAATTCATCAAATAGTATATAATTCATGCCCCTATTCTACCATAAAATGGTAGATAATCTTAGCCTGTAAATTAATCTTTCCCATGAGATCAAATCCAAATAAAGATTAGCAATTTTTCCTGCTAAATCTGTTATAATGAAAACATCATTCAAGGAGAAGAAAGGGCGGAATATGCAGCTAAAAAAAGGTGTTAATCTGACTATAATAAAGGAGAAGAAATTCAAGACTGTAAGTTTTGTCATTCGTTTTAAGGCTGATTTTAAGGCTCAAATTTTAGCCAACAGGATTTTAATCTCAAACCTGTGGGAGACCAGCAATAAAAATCTTACCAGTAACAGAGATCTTGACTTGAAGCTTTCAGACATGTACGGGGCTACTTTTTCAACCAGGGTGGCCAAAAAGGGTAAAAAGCACCTTCTAACCATTAATCTATCCCTTGTTAATCCTAATTTGGTAAAGGATCCAGGCCTTTTACAGGAGGCTTTGACCTTCCTAGGTGATGTGATTTTTAATCCCCTTCTTAGTACAAGCGGGGGGCAGCTGTCCTTTGACCGTGAGACCTATTTGAGGGAGCAAAAAAATCTCATAAAGTATTTGGAAGCAAGCGTTGAAGACAGGTCCTACTACGCCAGTCAGAGGTTGACCAGCCTTTATTTCACGGATAGTGACATGAAGCTTCCAAGTAGTGCCACAGCTGATCTCGTTAGGGCTGAGGACCGTTTTACCACCTATAAGTATTACCAAAAAATGCTTAAGGAAGATGAGATTGACCTATTTGTTCTGGGGGATTTTGATGACCAGACTGAAGCTTTTATTGAGGAAAGCTTTAAAAAATTTGCTTTTACAGACCGAGCAAATGATACCTTGTCTCCAAAACCTACCGACTACTTTTACAGGCAAGAGCTCAAGGAGTTTGAGCTTGTTGAAGAAGATAAGCCAGCCAATCAGTCGATTATTGAATTTGCCTACAATCTTCCTGTCTACTTTGGAGATAGTCTTTATATGGCTCTCTTGGTCTACAATGGGATTTTAGGTGGCTTTGCTCACTCCAAGCTATTTATGAATGTTAGGGAGAAGGAGGGGCTTGCTTACTATGCTTCAAGCTCCCTTGATTCTTACCGAGGATTCTTAAGGATTAGAGCAGGGATTGAAGCTGCTAAAAAAGACAGGGTTATTTTTCTTGTCGGCCAAGAAGTTGAAGCCATGAGGCTTGGTGATTTTAGCCAGGAAGACCTTGAACAAACCAAAAAAATGCTTGAAACTTCTTATAAGCTAGCACAAGATTCTCCAGCTAACTTGATTGAGCAGGCCTTTATTCAAGCTGAGTTTCCAAATCTTTATAAGGATCAGGAAAGCTGGCTTGAAGCCCTTTTTGAGGTTAGTTCAGAAGATGTTGTAAGGGTTGCACAGCTTGTAAGCCTAGAGACCATTTATTTTTTGAAGGGAGATGACCAGGATGCTTAAGAAGATTGAATACCAGGCGGTAGAAGAGGCCCTCTACCAGGAAGATTTAGCAAATGGCCTAAGGGTCTATTATCTGCCTATGCCTTCCTACAATAAGACCTATGCCCTTTTTACCACTAAGTTTGGCTCTTTAGATACATCATTTACTCCCTATGACGGAGATTCTTTCAAGACTTATCCAGAAGGAATTGCCCATTTTTTGGAGCATAAACTTTTTGAAAAAGAATCTGGCGATGTCTTTCAAGACTTTGCAAGACTTGGAGCAGCCAGTAATGCCTTTACAAGCTTTGAAAGAACCAGCTACCTCTTTTCGACAAGTGAAGAGGTTTATGAGAGTCTAGGTCTACTTTTGGATTTTGTTCAGGAGCCTTACTTTACCGAGGAGGGTGTGGCAAGTGAGCAGGGGATCATCACCCAGGAGATTCAGATGTATCAAGATGACCCTGACTGGAGGCTTTACTTTGGTCTCCTAGAAAATCTCTATCCAGGATCCCCTCTTGCTGCTGATATAGCTGGTAGTCCCAAGAGTATTAGTGACATTACAGCTTGTGACCTTTACGAAAATTATAAGACCTTCTATCAGCCAAAAAATATGAGTCTTTTCATCACAGGTCCCTTTGATATCAAACAGATGGCGGATTTCGTCCGCAATAATCAGGCCCAAAAGACCTTGCCACAAGCCCGACAAATCAAAAGAAGGGAGTTTGAAGCTGAGGATTCCCTAGCCTATAGGCAGATAGAGATGGATCTTGTAAACAGCAAATTTGCCCTAGGCTTTAGGGGAGGAGATCTCTTGCCGCAAGATGGCAAGGAACTTCTAACCTATAGGATGTCCAACTTCTTCCTTTTGACCATGCTCTTTGGTTCGACCAGCAAAAGGTACGAAAGGCTCTACAATGAAGGGGTAATCGACGACTCCTTTGACTACAACTTTGAGCTTCATGAGCGTTTTCATATGGCAAGCTTTACCTGCGACAGCGAGGACATAAAGTTCCTAGAAGAAGAGCTTACGGCTGCCTTAAATAATTTTGAGCTTGACCCTGATTTTACTGAAGATCATCTAAGGCTCATCAAGAAGGATTACTTGGGCAACTACTTTAAGAGCATGAATTCTCTTGAATTTATTGCCAATCAATTTGCATCAAATATCTACGAAGGACTTACCTTCTTTGATTATCCGCAGGTTTTAGAAAAAATTAACTTGGAACTTGTAAGAGACAATGGAAGAAAATTCCTAGCTTCCCTGCAAAAAAGTGTCTTTTGTATTAAGAAGCGACTAGAGGGCTAGGTACTTAGACCTTTAAAAATGATTAAAATAATTGTATACTTGTAACAAATAATTAAGAAAGAAAGATTGAGAAAGGAGGTAGTATGAAAGCTAAAACAGCTGGAGAATTCCTGGCCCATATGCGGCGAGAGAAGGGTTGGACTGTTGATGAAGCTGTGGAGACGACACGAATCAAGAGAAAGTATATCTTAGCCCTTGAAGCAGATGACTATAAGCTTATTCCAGGAAGCTTCTATGTGCGTGCTTATATCAAGCAGTACTCAGACCGTCTGGGTATTGATTATGGTCCCTTAATCAACTACTATGAAAGTGGTCAAAAAATCGGAGAAGAGGAGGTACTTGATTCATATACAGATGATTTCAAGGCCAGTCTAGCCGATTTTGAAATAGATGAGAGGGAGCAGGAGAGGGAAAGAAAAAGTTTTCATGAAAAACTTAAGGCACGCTTGCCCTTAATTTTACTTTCAGGTGCAGCCCTTTTAATCCTGGTTGGTGTCTTTTTGGTTGTTTTTCTAAATCGTCCCAAGGCCTTGCTGCCAACTGGTGACAAAATAAGCCAGACCAGCAGTCAAACAAGTAGTCACATAAGTAGTGAACAAGACAATCAGCAAAAAACCTCTGAAAATAAGGACCAGTCAAGTACAAGCACAAGTAAGGATGAAACCAGTAAGGAAGCTCCTAAAAAGGCGGAACAAATCACGCTTACAGGCACAGGGGCTGCCATAACAGCTCAGGTTACTGATGCAAGTAATCCTGTAAGTATCGAGCTTACTGTAGCAGATAATGTCAGCTCATGGATTTCTGTGACCAACTCAGATTTGGCCACAGGTCTTATCCTAAGTCCTACAAATAAGTCAGCTCAAACCAAACTTACTGACCGAACAACTACTAGTATTATAACTCTGGGTGTTGTGCAAGGTGTAAGCATCAAGATTAATGGTCAAAATCTTGACCTAGCAAACCTTACGGCCACAACAGGCACAATAACCCTTAACATTACCTACCAAAATTAAGAAAGCGAGCTCCCTTTCATGGAGATGAATCTACCCAACAAACTAACCCTTCTACGAATCATCTTGATTCCAGTATTCATTATAATCTTATCCCTACCAGGATCTCTAATGGTCTTTGGTATCCCCCTAACCCACCTTCTAGCAGCAATTATCTTTGCCTTTGCAAGTGCTACTGACTGGCTTGACGGCTATATCGCAAGACGGGACAATCTAGTAACAAACTTTGGTAAATTTGCCGATCCCTTGGCTGATAAGATGCTTGTCATGGCAGCCTTCATCATGCTAGTAGCCTTGGGCTTTGCTCCTGCCTGGGTGGTTGCTGTAATCATCTGTAGGGAGCTTGCAGTTACAGGTCTTCGCCTTTTATTAGTCGAAAATGGAGGTGCAGTCTTGGCTGCCGCCATGCCTGGGAAAATAAAGACTGCAAGTCAGATGCTTGCCATCATCTTCCTCCTTCTTGGAATGAAGACCCTGGGTAATATTACCTTATACATCTGCCTCTTCTTTACAATCTATTCAGGCTATGATTATTTTGCCAAAAATACCAAAGTTTTCAAGGATGTTAAATAGACAGCACAAGCTGTCTATTTTTTTTTGCGAAAAAAGCTTGCAAAGTCTACCTTAAATTAGATTTTTACTTTTTATTGTGTTAATATTTGTTTTGTATTAGTGAAATTTAGACCAAATATTTTATAACAAAATATTATTATTTTTCCAATATTATAGGTTTATTTTTCATAAAATAGCGAATAATACTTAAAAATAAGGATATTTTTAAGATTTTTAGTGGATTCGTCATTTAATTATGTATATTTAGGGTACATTATTTTATAATATCATGTAATTTATTTTACATAATTAGTGAAATATGTGCTTTAATTATGTAACTTATATAAATAAATTAAAGGTTTGAGCGGTAAGCGAGGTATTACAATTGAAAAATAATTTTTTGAAGAAAAATTTTTTAGTCTTGGTAGTTTTTCTTTTTTGTGGATTTAATTCCTTAAGTATCCAAGCCCTTGAGAGCTCAAATTCGGTGGAGCCTGGTTCCATCAATCAGTCAATAGTTGAAAGCTCTCAGTCAGAAGCTTCTACGAGCTCCTTAGATCAAAGCTCATCAAATTCATGGGTCAGCCAAGACACTTCATCCATGTCAGATAATTCAAGCTCTATTGGACAGGCCTCATCAGAAGAGCCTGAAGCTAGTCTTAATGACGACCAATCATCAACCATGGTGTCACCTAGGATTAGCTACTCTGTGGGGAGTGTAGCAGATTTAGTTATTGCCCTAGCCCTACCGACTGTTGATACCATTAATCTTACAAATAATATTAACCTGGGGGCTGGAGCTTACTCAATTCCAAGGAATCTGACCATCAATGGGGATAAGAATGATGGTATGGGTGGTCGCTGGACCATAACCTATGGTCAGCCGGGAAGTTCTGGGTCTCCCAATCTAGGCCTAGTTTTTGGGGCCAATAATCTAACTATTACTCTTATGAATGTAAATTTTGGTGTTCAAGCAGCTCTTGGTAGTAATAGCCAGACCAATGCCAATAATAACTATGGTATTATTGCACCTGGAGGTACAGGAAGTGGAAGGGCTATAATCGCTCAAAATATTGGCTACTATTCAGATTACGGAGCCCAGCCCTTCTACCTACCAGCAATTTCTGATTCTTTAACCCTGAGCGGAAACAACACCTTTATCATGGGCGGAGGATCAGGATCTCAGGAGTTTGCAGAAACATGTAATATCACTTTTTCTGCAGGAAGTACCACCAATATAACAGATACTAATACTGAGAATTCAGGTTTTATTTGGGCGTATAATACGGGCTTAAACATGCAGGTAGGGGCAGGTGCCACTGTTAATATTTCATCTAAACATGATTTTATTTATTCAGGTTATAATCCAGTTATAAATATTGCAGATGGAGGTGTCTTGAATTTTACTACTACTACCCCAAAATCAGGTAATAGTAATGGAAGACTCATTTATCAGGATGGTCTTAGTCCTACTATAACCTTGGGTGTTGGTAGTAAATTTAGTGCTCAGACCGCTTTAACATCGGTCTTTCAAAATATGACGGTCAACCAGGGACGGGATTCCGAGGTCTATTGGAGCTCAGCGTCTGGTCAGGCCATTACTACCCAAACCAACTCCTATCTTTTGACCTTTAATATCAATAATGCTTCAAGGCTTAGTTTTCAAGGAACATCAGGTAAGGTTGCTGGAAATAACCTAAGGATTAATTTTTCAACCTTTAGTAATGGAACAACGGGCTATGATGCCTTTGTCGGCAGTAACCCTAATCCTCTTCTTACTCAGACCAACACCAATTACTGGACGGTCGCATCAGGAGGGAACTTTACCAGAAATACGACTAACTTTGCACCAGCTGAAGTTACTGCCCTAAACGGGGCAACCAAGCTTGTCCTTGAGCGGAGAACCCCCGTTCTCTTGTCCTGGGCTGACGGAAGTATTGTCTCTTCCAAATCAGTCACTACAGCTATTGGTGACTTTGGGGACCACCTCTACTGGCGAGACCAGGGGGCAAATCGCAATTTGACCTTTAGGATTTTTGATAGCTCAAACAATCAGGTGGGACCAGATTTCACAGGAGCCACCACTGATGGAACGACCAACTACCATTCATTTACCTACTATATATTGTCAGCTAATATTCCAGTCGGGTCATACACCTTTACCATCAGGGTTTATAAGACCACCTCGAATGGTCAGAAGGTAGAGGATACTACGGGGCCACCTTTGACCCTTAACTTAACCGTAACAGATCCGCCCCTAGTTCTTGTATCAGCCCCGACCAATCTTTCCTGGACCAATCGTACCATGTCACAATCAATGGGAATTCTTACAAGGGATACGGGTAATACCATCTCAGTCACAGTTAATGATGTAAGACCCACCCCCCAGCACTGGGTTTTAAAGACTCTTGTAAGTGGATTTGATGAGTATGCTCTTCTTTGGAAGGCAGACAGTGGTAGTAGTCCTGTTGACCTTGACTATCAGACAGTTTTCACAAACAATGATGTCAGTCGGGATGGCAGTAACAACTATACTAAGACCTGGGCTGAGGATGTGGGGGTCTTGGCTTACACTGGTGATTATCTAAGTATTGGAAGTTACAGTAATGTTACCATCACTTGGCTTCTAGCTGTAACCCCATAAAATAACTGAATTTATTGAGAGGACTTAGTCCTCTTTTTTTGTAATTTTTTTGTAAAAAAACCAATCAAAAAGATAGATTTTTTATAAAAGCTGTGATATCATATCCATAACAATAAAGTAAGATATACACATGAATTTATAAATTACCAATAATATTGTTGTATTTTTGTTCACATATCCAATTCACGATATGATATGTATACATTAATTTATTAAAATAACTTCATTAAAGCGGTTAGAGTTTGCTGTTTTGATGGATAGAAGTACAGGAGGGACAAATTGAGATATCGAGTTTTTTTTAAAGGAGCCATGCTTTTATCTTGTTTGTCTGTAGGTTTACTAAAAGGCGGTTCAATTTTTGCGGAAGGAGTTGGTTCAGAACCTTCAGGAACGTCTTCAATTTCTGAACAAGTGAGTTCGTCTCTTTCATCTAGCCAAATTCTTTCAAACGCCAGCGAATCATCTGTAGCTTCTACGTCTTCTGATAGCAGCTCGACTTCTGAGGTTCCAGCTAGTCCAGCAGCTAGGTCTATTGGCCCCTTGGCTGCTGTATCAACCATGGATGCATCGACTGCCTATGTTGGGAGCCTTACGGATTTAACAACTGCACTTGGAAACTCCAATATTAGTAATATCATTTTGACCGCTGATTTATCATTTGGTACTAATAGCTATCCAGTTAAGCGTAATATCACGGTTGATGGTCAGGGAAAATGGGCTATCACATATGGTGGTGGAAATATGCAACAGGGACTGTACTTTAGTGGTAATAACATAACGATATACTACAAGAATATTTCTTTTGGGAAAGCAAGTCTTTTAGGATCTAACAACACAATGAATGCCGGAAATTATTATGGGATTGCTCCAGCAGGCTCAGATTCACAAACTGGCAATACTTTGATTGTCGAGAACCTTAGCTATTTTTCTGACTATGGTTCGCAGCCTATTTATTTGACTGGTGGAACTAATAAGGTTGTTTTTCGGGGGACTAATACTTTCAATATGATGGGTGGCCCGTATTCACAAGAATTTGCAGAGGGTTCTAACTTTGTTTTCGAAGACAATAGTACAACGACAGTTAATGATAATAATCAGTATAATTTGGGTTTTATATACTCAGCTACTACTACTGCACCTGTTAATATAACAATTGGAGAAAATGCAAGCTTTATTGTCCCAACAACTAGGCACGATATAATCTATAGTGGTGCTAGTCAGGTAAATGTTAATATTGGTAAGAATGGTACTTTTTATGCAAAACAAGTGACGCCTGTTTTGGGAACAGGTCGATTTATAAATCAGACCGGCTTCACACCAAATTTTACCTTGGCTGAAGGTGCCAACCTAGATATCCACTCAATTAATACATCTATGTTTCAAAATATCACAGTAAACATGCCTAAAAATTCTAGTGCTGTCTTCTCATCAGCCAATGGAGATGCCATGAGTATAAATGGTCAAGGTAACTTCAATATTAATGATGCAGCTAGACTTTTGATTGAAGGTGGATTATCTCCAAATAATGGTCAGCCAGTCGGAGGTAATGTAAATATTAACTTCAATACCTTTGGAGCTAATACCTTGGGTTATAATTCCTACATCAATACGCCTACCAATAGTAACTATCAGAGCTTTGTTAGCCAGGATAATCCTGGTACCTGGACTGGTATCAATGATGTTTATACAAGGACTGGAGGTCCTGCTTTTACGACAGGTTCACCAAGTCAGACACAAAGTTTGACACAGACGACTTTCATGTCCTTTGTTAGAAATACCCCAGTCAGTCTTGCTTGGTCAAGTGATGGAAGTGATACTAGCACCAAAAATATCTCACTTACTACGGCAACAGATAATGCGGCTAACTATACAGGTTCCTTCTACTGGAATGATCCAGGACGCTTTAACAACCTGGTCTTCCAATTATGGGATTCAGTTACCAATACTCAGGTGGGAGCTGATATAGCAAATATTGCTTCAACCCCTGGTGATGCGACTTTTGCACAAGTTAACTTTACCATCCCTTCAGCTAATCTACCTGTTAAGCTTAATAACAGACAATTCCTTATCAAGGCCTTTAGAAAAACTCTTGATGGCAATCTAACACCTGTTAAAAGTACAGCAAATACCAATGTAAACGCTGTCTTAGCTATGAACGTTAGTGTTGATGGCATGGTAGCCCTAAAGAGTGTTCCGTCACAACTTAACTGGACTGGCAGATACATGGTAAATACCAAGGGTATCCTCAATAGGGATAGTGGTAACAGTATGGCCTTTAGCGTCAAAGACTCACGCATTAACACAACTCCTGGCTGGAATTTGGTAGCTACTGTCCAAGGAAGTGCACCTTTTAGCCTGGTTTGGAAGAAAAATCCATCTGATACTGCAAGTGCCCTTAATAATAATGCGGTCTTTGGTAAGGCGTCAAATGGTACTATGACTACGGGTACAACCACCTCGACTGATGGTAATGGAAGCATTACTTACAACAAGTCTTGGCTTGAGACTGAGGGCGTCCTTCTAAAAAGTGACGACTACATTCCCATAAATAGCTATAGCTCGCTAGGTATTACCTGGACCCTTGTTAATGCTCCCTAGTGATTAAGTAACTTGCAAAAAAGTATGTTATTTAATACAAATTAGTGGAAAAATAATAAGTCTAATGGTAATATAATATTGTAGTAGTATATGGATGAAACATGGTTAAATAGCTTCTTTATAATCTAAGTTATCTGTTACTATATTCACAACAAATAAGATAGGTGTGCTTTGAATCATATTCACTAGCTACCTTATCGGAATCAAAGTTTTACTTAGGCAAGTATATACCTTCGGTGGTTTATGACTTACTTTGCTTATCTGGTCTATGAGTATCTTTCCCCCTTTAAAAGGATACTGATAGACCGGATAATCAGATTAAGCACGATTACCGGAGACTATAAGACAGCGCAGTGCTTGATTATAGGTATACAATCATCACTACTCAGGTTTACCTATGAACCTTAGTACATTATATTTAGGAGGTATTCTTTAATGAATGCAAAGAAATTACTAGGACTTGGTCTTGCTGGTGCTGTTCTTGTTGGATCTGGAGCTGCTACAGCCTTCGCTGCTGATGAAAATCACGTGGTTACAGGACAAACAAACAATTCACAGTTTAACATCACAATTCTAGATGATGACACTGTTCACCCAAATCCTGACCCAATCAACCCACCTGTTCCAACAGATCCAACATCACCAGTTGCTCCTGGACAAACTAGCTTGACTCTAGAGCATGTACCAACTAAGTACGAGTTTTCACAAAAGGTATCTAATGGTACTTACTCAATTGCTTCAGGGACTATCGGTAGTGGTACACCTGGTGATGGTACTGATGCTATTACAGTCTTCAATGACCGTGGAAGCCGTGTATGGAATGTTAAAGCTGAAGTACGTGGACAAGCTCTTACTCTTGGTGCAGTAAACCCAGGAACACCTGGAACACCTGATGCAGATCTTCCTGTAACACAGTTCAACATTACAACTAATGGAGCTAACGGTAACGGTACTGCAACTAACGTTGCAACTACAGGTTACAACGGAGTTGTAGCTAAGAGTGCTGCTTCACCTTCATCAGCAAACAACACTGGTACTATCTCAACCCAAGTTACAGCAGTTTCTATCAACTTTACAGACAGCAAGAACCAACTTAAAGCTGGTGACCAAGTCAACGGTACTATCGATTACCAACTTTACATGGTTACAGACCCAAGCTAATTTTTTAGCTCAAGTCATTAAGAAGAACTTCGGTTCTTCTTTTTTTGTTGCAAAATATCTTGAATCTCAAAAAATTTATGAAAAATTTCACGAAATTTGTGTATAATACTAAGGTGGTTGGATAGATTTATTCAACCAAGAAATTATTAGGAGGACACAAGTCTTAGATGTTAAGATTTTTTTTAATTTTGTTGAGCTTTACGGGCCTTTTTACGGGAGGGATTCTTGCTAGAGCAAATGAAATGCTTGATTCAACACCTGTTGCCATAATCATTGAGGATGGCAAATCACCTGTTAGTATGGCTGATTTTTATGAAAGTGGTGGGGATTTACCGCTCTCAGACCAACTCTCCATGACCTATATACCAGACACCTATATGTTTGAAAATTACTTTGACCAAAGGAGGCAAAATCTTACCAGTAAGATACCCAAGTCAAAAAATCAAATTGAGATTTTTAATGATCAAAGTAGTAGGAGCTGGTATCTGAAGGCAAGTATTCCCGAAAATCATCTGACGGAAGTTAAGAGTAAGGCCTCCTATAAGATTACAAGTTTTGGGAATGTCGCAAGTGGAGCTACTACAGGCCATGATTTTATTATCGCTAAATCGGAGCAAGAAAATACGTGGGAGAATACTGGATTTATTACACAATTTTTTAAAGATATTAGGATTTCATTTGAAGATTCACGTAACAAGCTCAAATTTGGTGATAGTATTTCAGGCAAGATTAGCTATGACTTGTACCAGGTACCTAAAACATAAGTTTTCAAGAAGGGATATCCCTTCTTTTTTTATTTATATAAGAACCCTTAAGCCAGCCCAGGCCCTGGCTATGCAAAGAAGCTCCTTGCATGATATAATTATAGAATGGAAAAAATTCTTGAAATTGAAAACATAAGTTATAAGTATGAAGAAGATAGTGATAGGCTTAACTTATCAGGTGTGAGTTTTGATGTTTATAGGGGGGAATGGGTAAGCATCATTGGCCGAAATGGTTCGGGCAAATCAACAACTGCACGTTTGATTGATGGGTTAATGCCTGTGCTTGATGGAAAAATCAAGGTCGCAGGAAGCCTTTTGACGGAAGATAATGTCTGGGACATCCGCCAAAAAATTGGCATGGTTTTTCAAAATCCAGACAATCAATTTGTCGGGGCGACTGTTGAAGATGATATAGCCTTTGGCATGGAAAATCAGGCTTTAAGCCATGAAGAGATGGGAGCTAGGGTAGATCAGGTCCTTGATTTAGTCGGTATGTCGGCCTTTAAGGACAAGGAGCCTGCTAGACTTTCAGGTGGTCAAAAGCAGCGGGTAGCAATCGCAGGCGTTATTGCCCTAAGGCCTGACCTTGTCATTCTTGATGAGGCAACAAGCATGCTTGATCCTAGCGGACGTGACAAGCTCATGAAGGTTGTCAAGGATTTAAAGAATCAGTACGGTTTGACCGTTATCTCCATAACTCATGACCTGGATGAGGCAGTAAATTCTGATCGAATTATCGTCATGGGTGATGGTCAGGTTCTTAAGATTGCAAGGCCTGAGGAGATTTTTGAAGGGGAAGAGGATATGGTAGCCATCGGACTTGATGTTCCCTTTACTTCAAATCTCAAGGCTGATTTGAAAGATAGGGGCTTTGAGCTTCCTGATGGATACATGGATGAAGAGGAGCTTGTTGATTATTTATGGCAATTACATTTGAAAAAGTAGCTTATGTCTACCAGGAGAAGACTCCCTTTGAGAGTCAGGCTCTCTTTGATATAAATATGAATATAAAAACGGGCTCGTATACGGCCCTTATTGGTCATACGGGGTCTGGAAAGTCAACCCTGCTCCAGCATTTAAATGGTCTTGTGAAACCTAGTCAGGGTAAGATTTGTGTCTTTGACACAGAGATTACTAAGGACAGTAAAAATAAGGACCTCAAAAAAATTAGGAAAAAGGTGGGCGTGGTCTTCCAATTTCCTGAAGCCCAACTTTTTGAAGAGACTGTCTTAAAGGACGTGGCCTTTGGCCCTAAGAATTTTGGAGTTTCAGAGAAGGAGGCAGAAGAGTTGGCCCGTGAAAAACTAACCCTTGTGGGTATTAGTGAGGACCTCTTTAGCCGTTCACCCTTTGAACTTTCAGGTGGTCAGATGAGGCGGGTTGCTATCGCTGGAATCCTTGCCATGAATCCTGAGGTCTTGGTCCTTGATGAGCCGACTGCAGGTCTTGATCCCAAGGCTAGAATCCAGATGATGGAGCTTTTTTATGACCTCCACCACAAGCACAAGCTTACGACTGTCCTTGTAACCCATTTGATGGATGATGTGGCAGACTATGCTGATTACGTCTACATTCTTGATAAGGGACACTTGGCCAAGGAAGGTCAGCCTGGTCAGATTTTCCAGGATGTTGACTTTATGAAGGAAAATCAGCTGGGTGTGCCTAAGGCCACTGATTTTGCCCTAAAACTTAGGGAGCGGGGCATGATTTTTGACCATCTACCTGTGACTAGAGGGGAGTTGGCTGATATGTTGGAGGATAAGCTTCATGGATAAAATAATAATGGGCCGCTATCTTCCAGGCAACTCAATTGTTCACCGCATGGACCCTCGGAGCAAACTTTTAGTCATGTTTGCCTTTGTTGTAGTGATTTTTATGGCGACTGACCTAGTAGGTTACCTGATTCTCTCAGTCTATACCTTACTAGCCGTTCTCCTATCTAAGATTAAGCTTTCCTACTATTACACAGGTTTAAAACCCATGATTGGTCTTATCTTATTTACAGCTCTCTTTCAGATTCTTTTTACCCAGTCGGGCGAGCTTTTATTTGAGATTTGGTTTTTAAAGATTACAGCAGGAGCCTTACTTAATGCCTTCTACATGGCCCTAAGGCTTATCTTAATTGTGGTTCTAAGTACGGTTATGACTCTTACAACAGCACCTTTGACCCTGGCTGACGGGGTGGCGACAGGCCTTTCTCCCCTTAAAAAATTGGGGGTGCCTGTCTATGATATTGGTCTCATGCTCTCGATTAGCCTGCGTTTTATTCCGACTCTTATGGATGACACCACAAGAATCATGAACGCCCAAAGATCGAGGGGGATGGACTTTGGCGAGGGTAATCTCATGCAGAAGATCAAGAGCGTCATTCCCATCTTAATACCGCTCTTTGTGTCAAGCTTTAAGCGGGCAGACGACTTGGCCATTGCCATGGAAAGCCGGGGTTTTCGCGGTGGTGAAGGAAGAAGCAAGTATCGTATCCTCAAGTGGAAGCTTTGTGATACGGGACTTGTCTTATCATTTGTAGCATTGGTTGTAATATTATATACTTGGAATATTTACAAGTAATATTTTAGGAAATTTGTAGGTAATTTACTTTATTATAGTTATGGGAGAGAAAAAATGACTTCAAAAATGAATGCTCAAGAAATTATTCAATTTATTGCACAAGCTGAGAAAAAGACACCAGTCAAGGTGACTTACAAGGGTGAGATTGGTCAGGTGCCTGCAACAGTTAAGGAATTTAAGGCAGCTGACAAGAGCTTTGGTCTTCTTTTTGGAGACTGGGAGGAGATTAAACCTTTATTAAGTGATTTAGCAGAGGCTGATTATGTGATTGAAAATGATAGTCGTAATACTGCTGTACCCCTACTTGATATGAAGGAGATTAAGGCAAGGATTGAACCAGGTGCCATTATCCGTGACCAGGTTGAGATTGGTGATAATGCTGTCATCATGATGGGTGCAGTCATTAATATTGGAGCAGTCATTGGTGAATCAACCATGATTGACATGGGGGCTGTCCTTGGTGGGCGTGCAACTGTTGGGAAAAATAGCCACATTGGGGCTGGAGCCGTCCTTGCTGGTGTGATTGAGCCAGCCAGTGCTGATCCTGTTCGTGTGGGTGATAATGTTCTTGTGGGAGCAAATGCCGTTATTATTGAAGGAGTTCAAGTAGGATCAAATTCAGTTGTAGCAGCAGGAGCAATCGTAACTCAAGATGTTCCAGAAGGTGTAGTTGTGGCCGGCGTTCCAGCCCGCGTCATCAAGGAAATTGATGCTCAAACAGAAGCTAAAACAGCCCTTGAAGAAGCTTTAAGAACCTTGTAATTACTAGTGGTGAATAATATGGATAATAAAAAAGTTAATTCACTTAATTTAGTAGAAGTTAGACGAGACCTCCACCAAATTCCCGAGATTGGTCTGTGTGAGTTTAAAACTCACAGCTACTTGATGGATAAAATCAAGGAGCTTGCAGCTAGTAAGGATTTTGTTAAGATTAAAACCTGGCAGACTGGAATTTTAGTCATGCTTGAAGGTAAAAATCCGCAAAAGACAATTGGTTGGCGAACAGACATTGATGGTCTTCCAATCGTTGAGCAGACTGGATTTGATTTTGAGTCAACTCATGAAGGTCGCATGCATGCCTGTGGTCATGATTTTCACATGACCATTGCCCTTGGACTTTTAGAGGAGATGCTTATTGAGCAACCTGAAAATAACATGCTCTTTCTCTTCCAACCAGCTGAAGAAAATGAGGCTGGGGGCATGCTTATGTACGAAGCTGGTGCCTTTGGTGACTGGCTACCTGATGAATTTTATGGTCTTCATGTAAATCCTGATCTACCTGTTGGAACAATTGCAACCAATGCAGGAACTCTTTTTGCAGGAACTTGTAGTTTGAACATCACCTTTAAAGGAGTGGGAGGACACGCAGCCTTTCCGCATAATACCAGAGATTCCTTGGTTGCAGCTGCAGCCTTTGTAACCCAAGTGCAGTCAGTTGTCAGTAGAAATGTAAACCCCGTTGAGGGAGCTGTTGTGACAATTGGATCCTTCAATTCAGGAAATACAGACAATGTAATCTCGGAAGAAGCAACAGTCAGGGGAACAGTTAGAACTCTTACCACTGAAATGAATCTTTTAACCCAAAAAAGGGTCAGGGAGATGGCTGAAGGGATTGCCTTATCTTACGGGGTGGAAGCTCATGTTATCTTGGATCAAAAGGGTTACCTACCGGTAGAAAATAATCCAGACCTGGCCCTTAAGCTAATGAATTATTTTGAGGACAAGGACTCTGTTGACTTTAGAGAGGTTGGCCCAAGTATGACCGGAGAAGATTTTGGTTACCTCCTTCATAAGACACCTGGAGTTATGTTCTGGTTGGGAGTTGATAGTCCTTATGCCCTCCACCATCCTAAGATGACACCGGACGAGGATGCTCTGGCCTTTGCTGTTAAGGAAATCAGTGACTACTTAAAAGTTAGAACTGCTAAATAAAAAAGGCTGCCTTAGGCAGTCTTTTTTAATGGGCTAACATTTCTTCAGCAATTTCAAAAGAAGACATGTCTTGCGGGTAATAGGTAGGCCAGTTGTCTATTTCTTCTAAAAGTTTATCCTGGCTTTCACCTCCGTAAAAGATATGGAAATGACTACTTTTTACAGGTCCTATATTATGGTCGCTAAACTGAATGTACTTAAATTGACCAGCATTAGGATCATCTGTTTCAAAGAGGTAGCGGACTCCCTTGTTTCCTTTTTTGTAGGTCAAAATTTTATAGCCGACATACTTGTATTTATAGCTTGAGCTGGCACTATTTTGGATGAAGGTCATGCTGTCATTTGTGATTTTAATTTGATTGACATCACTTGCGTAACCCTTTTGGTAGTATTCCTTGTAGGCTTGAGCGGTCATGTCTTTTTTAATTTTTGCCTTGTAGTCAAAAACTTGATCAAGATCTCCTGCTTGAAGGAGGGGATAAACGGATTGCCAGTCTCCCTTGTAGTCGCTTAGGCTGCGGTCCTTGACATCACTATCTGAAAAATAGCCATTTGCTACAGTTTTTGTAGTCTCAGATGGATTTTCTGCCTTTATATCTGTACCTTTAAGGCTAGTTGTCTTCATCAGGGAAGCAAGGTTCTCCTTCATGACAGAAATATAGTCTTTCCCGTCCTTTAGGTCCTTATCCGTTAGGCTTTCAAGGGGATTAAGTGAAGCTACTTGAATTTTTGCTTCCTTGGCTAAGGTTTTGGCAAATTTGTCGCTGGTGTTATCTTCGAAGTAGATATATTTAATGTCATTTTCTGCCACATATTTTTTAAGCTCCGCAAGGCGGGCAGCTGATGGCTCCTTGTCAGGATTTAAGCCAGAAATGGGGACTTGATTTAGGCCGTAGTCAAGGGCAAGGTAGCGAAAGGCTGAGTGCTGGGTGACAAAGTTCTTTTGCTGGGCCTGGCCTAACTTTTCTGTAAACTCACTATCAAGGGCTTCTAGTTTTTCCAGATACTTACTAGCATTTTCCCTAAATTTATCTGCCAAATCAGGATAGAGGGTGATTAGTTGTTGCTCAATACTTTTGACCTCCTTAATGGCCATATAAGGTGAGGTCCAAGTATGGGGGTCATATTCGTGCTTGTGGTCGCTACCAGTGTGGTCGTGATCGTGACTCGTGCCATCATCTGGTAGAAGTAGGATATCCTTAGTAGCATTTATAAGCTTAAGGTCACTTTTCTGCCAATTTTCTTGGGCTTTTTTGACCCAGGTTTCCATATTGTCATTATGGTAGACAAAGGCATCTGACTTACTAATATTTGCAAGGTCTCTGGCAGATGGTTCATAGTCATGAGCTTCACTACCTGCTGGTACAAGAAGCTTAACCTCTCCTGTATCTCCGACTATTTCCTTAGTAAAGGCATAGACTGGATAAAAACTTGCAATAATTTCTAGTCTATCTCCATCTTTTGAAGATTTTGCTGGGCTACAGGCAGCTAGGACTTGTAGGCTACAGGCCAGGAGAATGCTTCCCCAAAGGATGGCCTTGTATCTAACTCTTGAAATTCCTGTTTTTGCTTCTTTTTTCATCTGACTCTCCTATTTATGATTGTTTTTATAATATATAAGCATAGGGTAAGGTCAAATTATAACAAAAGCTATCATCGTTTACAAGTGTAGTCGTAAAATTTAGGGAAAAACTATAAAAAATGCTACAAAAAAAAGCCAGCCTAGGCTGACTTTCTTACTTAATCGAAATTAAGCTTTTGTAACGTTAACCGCTTGAGGTCCACGTTGACCATCTTCAACGTCGAATTCAACTGCTTGACCTTCTTCAAGAGTTTTGAATCCATCAGTTTGGATAGCAGAGAAATGTACGAATACATCTTTACCATCTTCAGCAGTGATGAAACCAAATCCTTTTTCTGGGTTAAACCATTTAACAGTACCTTGTGCCATAATATTACACACTCCTAAAATTTATTTGTATCTTCTTTTAGCCTTAAAAGTGTGTAACATTTGAATCCTTTTACAGAATGGAACAAGCACTGATTTAATTCTTAACTAAAATACAAATTTAGTATATCATAGATAATATGAAAAGAAAAGAAATAAGTCGTCAAGCAATGCTTGAGCATTTAAAAAAACAAAATAGCTTAGAGAAGAAGAAGCAGGAAGCCTATCTCAGCTCAAAATTTTTAGAGCATGAGCAGGTTTTTAAGGCCCAAAAAATTGGCCTTTTTATGAGCATGCCCTTTGAATTTGACACTTCCTACCTCATCAAGGAGCTAAGGGCTAGGGGTAAGGATATTTTTATTCCAAGAGTTATGGGTCCCGGTAAAATGGCCTTTTTCCCCTATGAGCCAGATAAGTTAATTAGATCGAAATTTGGTATCTTGGAACCAAGAGTTAGCCAAGAAGGTGTGCCTGATTTGCTTTTGGTGCCAGGCCTTGTTTTTGACGGGGAAAGTGGCTACCGCATAGGTTATGGGGGCGGTTTTTATGACCGCTATCTTAGTCATTTTAAGGGTTCTACCCTAAGTCTTGCCTTTGATTTTCAAAGGGATAAGATTCAGGCGGAAGTTTATGATGAAAGGGTTGATGAGATCTTTTTCTATGAAGGAAGCGAGGAAGACAAGTGAATTTTACCTATAATAAAAAACATAGGGTGACCTATCTTTTGACGGCTCTTACAAGCCTTGTTTTTGTCTGCATGTATGTGAGATATGGCTCAAATATGACAAGCCCAAGGAATCTTTTAGCCTCTGGGGCCTTGTGGGGCCCAGATATTCTTGAACATCCCAGCCATCTATGGCGGCTAGTTAGTCCGATTTTTGTTCATATTGGACTCATGCACTTTTTATCTAATACCTTTATCATCTATTTCATTGGTAGGGATTTGGAGGAGATTTTTGGCTCTTTTAATTATCTAATCCTCTACCTTTGTTCTGGTATCTTCGGAAATGCCTTTGTCTTTTGCTTTGACACCTTTTCTCTTTCAGCAGGTGCGTCAACCTCTCTTTTTGGAATTTTTGCAGCTGTTGTAGGCCTCGGCTACATTAGTAAAATTCAGGCCCTAAAGGAGTTTTCTAAGGGATATTTGGCCTTGATTCTCTTTAATCTGGCCTTTAATCTCTTTGATCCAAGCATTAGCCTTCTGGGTCATGTGGGTGGAGCCTTGGGTGGCCTAATTCTGGTATTTTCGGTCAATCTTCCGACTTATAGGGTTAGAACAAGTAGGTCAGTTAGGTTCCTAGCAGTCCTTATCTTTATTACCATTCTTGTAATTCTCATTGCTATACCCTTTTTAAAATTCGGATTTTAGCTGGTTAATGCTTACCCTAAAGATAGGTAAGCGTTTATTTTAAAAAAATTTTATGGTATTATACTAGTGGATATACGGTATCCGATTTAACCTATTTTGATAGGAAAAATAGGTTACGGAGTTTTAGCAGGTATTTGACATACTGAATTTATTTTACATGAAAAAGAAAAGATTATAGCTGATAATTCAAGTTGGACGAGCCTGTATGGAGCTTTTTTGGGAAAGAAAAGGATAGGTTTCACAGCTAGTTTTAGAAATAAGGGCATTTTTCAGGACTAGTCATGTGGAAGGCAGCATAGGTGGGGGCCTATGCTGCCTTTTATTTGGTAAATTTAGCACTTTGGTTATGGGTTTAGTTTGTATATTGGCCTGAAAACTATTATAATAAATAAAAGTTTCATAATAAAAAAGTATAAAGGAGTTTTTTATGAATTTTAAATCAATTAAGAAGGAGGCTAAGGCTTTTGTTAATGGAAATCTGAAGTACAGCCTGATTTTATGGTCGATTACAATAATCCTTTCAATCATGAGTGCAAGCCTTGGTTCCCAGGTTGACGTTAGCTACGATAATTTTTATATAAGTTTTCCAAGCATCCTGTCCTTTTTAATCACTGTGGCCATGTTTATTACATCAAATAGTGCTGACTATGTCACCCTTGATAACTTGCGTCTAGGTCGTCCGAGCGGTCGTCCCCTTGATCAACAGTCAGAGATTTTACAAAAGAAGTATTTTTTCCCTGTTGTTATAATTAATATCTTAGTTAGCATCTATTTGGCCCTTTTGATTGTCTTGTTTGCGGCCCTTATAACCATTCTTCTGATGGCCTTTTCTTACAAGGGCTTGGAGCCAATTTTTTACCTCCTTCCTATTCTACTAGGAATATTTGGGACTATTTTTGTCATAGCTAAAAGTTACTCATATGCTCAGGCAACAAATATCTACAAGGATTATATAGACCAGGGTATAAAAATCTCGGCCAGAGAGAGCATCAGTAAGAGTAAAAATCTTATGGCAGGACACCGCTTCAAATTCTTTCTTTTTAACCTGAGCTTTATTTTATGGTTTATTTTGGTGGGATTGACCCTAGGACTAGCTATCTTCTACGTCCTACCATATTATAGGACCAGCCTGCAAAACTTCTACCTTAAACTTGCCCCTGAAAAAGAAGGCCTTGACCTATATTAAAAATCATACCTACAAACTTGTAGGTATTTTTTGTTATAATTAAGAAAGAAAACGTATATAGTATTGGAGATATAATGAAAATTCGTGGATTTGAAGTCGTAAGTGCTTATGAAGATAAGGGAGTTAATTTACCCAAACGTTCAACCAAGCATGCTGCTGGATATGACATAGAAGCTTCCGATAAATTTGTTATAAAGGCTTCTGAAATTGGCCTAGTACCAACGGGTCTTAAGGCCTACATGCAGGATGAGGAGGTCCTTTACCTTTATGACCGAAGCAGTAACCCACGAAAGAAGGGAATTGTCCTCATCAATTCAGTCGGTGTCATCGACAAGGATTATTATAATAATCCCAATAATGAGGGTGAAATTTTTGTCCAAATGAAAAATATTACTGATCAGGATGTCCTTATTGAGAAGGGTGAACGAATAGCTCAAGGCGTTTTTATGCCTTATTTGGTAGCTGATGGAGATTTGGCAACTGGTGAGCGAACTGGCGGTTTTGGAAGCACTGGAAAATAAAGTTTAAAAGATTAGGAGGTCACCTTGGCCAAGAAAGCAAAATCAACATTTATCTGTCAAAATTGTGGCTATCATTCGCCTAAATATCTGGGACGCTGTCCCAACTGTGGAGCTTGGGGGAGCTTTGTTGAAGAGGTTGAAGCAGGCCCTGTAAAAAATGCCAGGGTAAGCCTAAGTGGTGAGAAGAGCCGTCCCATGAAGCTTGAGGAGGTTGAAAGTCAGGAAACCTTAAGGGTTGAAACTGATCTTGATGAATTTAATCGTGTCTTGGGCGGAGGAGTTGTTCCAGGTAGCCTTGTTCTGATTGGAGGGGACCCAGGAATTGGAAAATCAACCCTTCTTCTACAGGTATCAACCCAGCTTGCTAATAGGGGGCGTGTCCTTTATGTTTCAGGGGAAGAGAGTGCCCAGCAGATAAAGCTTAGGGCCGAGCGTCTGGGAGATGTGAATAGCGATTTTTACCTGTATGCTGAGACCAATATGGCAAATATCAGGGCAGAAATTGAAAAATTGCAGCCTGATTTTGTAATAATTGACTCCATTCAAACAGTCATGAGTCCTGAAATTACTAGTGTTCAAGGGTCTGTATCTCAGATTAAGGAGGTTACAGCAGAACTCATGCAACTTGGAAAAACTAATAACATTGCCATTTTTATTGTGGGTCATGTGACCAAGGAAGGAAGTCTTGCTGGACCTCGAATGCTTGAACATATGGTGGATACTGTCCTTTATTTTGAAGGAGAACGCCAGCACACTTTTAGGATACTAAGGGCTGTTAAAAATCGTTTTGGATCAACCAATGAGATTGGTATCTTTGAGATGCAGTCAGTTGGTTTGGTTGAGGTAACAAATCCTTCAGAAGTCTTTTTAGAGGAGCGTCTTGCTGGAGCTACTGGAAGTGCTATTGTCGTGTCCATGGAAGGAACGAGACCAATTTTGGTTGAGATTCAGGCCCTTGTAACACCGACTGTGTTTGGTAATGCCAAAAGGACGACAACAGGCCTTGATTTTAACAGGGTCAGCTTGATTATGGCTGTTCTTGAAAAAAGATCAGGCCTCCTCCTGCAAAATCAGGATGCCTTTCTAAAATCAGCAGGCGGAGTAAAACTTGATGAACCAGCCATTGATTTGGCTGTTGCAGTAGCCATTGCCTCAAGTTATAAGGAGCTTCCAACTCCAGCTGATGTTTGCTTCATCGGAGAGATTGGCCTAACTGGTGAAATTAGACGGGTCAACAGGATTGAAAGTAGGATCAATGAGGCAGCAAAATTAGGCTTTAAGAAGGTTTACCTGCCTAAAAATAGCCTGCAAGGCTTGGTTATTCCGCAAGGAATTGAAGCCATTGGACTTACGACAGTCAACGAAGTCTTAAAGGTAGTATTTGGCTAACATCTAGTCTTACAAGCCTAGTAGCTCATATTAATACTGACCCGTTTGATATCTTTATTTATCTTTAATCTTTTTTTGTAAAAATAAACTGATAAACTACTTTAAATCTTAGATTTAAGTGGTATTATGGTAGAATAACAGTAGAAGGGTAGATATAGATACAAGGAGGTGTATATGAGAAAGTTAATAGTTCAAATTTTAATAGTCGTTATTGGGGTTAGTGTTGGAGAAGCCTTTTTACCTCATCTGTGGTCGTTTTTAAGGCAGCCAGCTCTTGAAAACAGTGACTTTATCAATAGCGTTATTGGTGCAATTATTTTTTTATTTTTATCATTTGTTGTTGATAAGCCAATTTTAAGGGGTCTTGCAAAGCTTGATGAGTATATTAGTCACTTGAACCTGCAAAAGCTTGCCTTAAATTCAATTGGAAGTCTTTTGGGACTTATAGCTGGAACTATTGCCAGTGTTGGTTTTTGGGCCTTAGATTTACCCTATGTTAGTAGCATTGGGCCCCTTGCTCTGATGATTGGTTTTGCCTATGTTGGTTTTAGGATTTTTTCTAGCCGAGGTAGTGAGATTTCGTCTATGTTTTCTAAGAAGAAAAATTTTCAAGTAGATGACAAGGCAGGTGACCAGGTAAAGGTAAATTCTCCTTACCACGATAGTAAGCTTCTTGACACAAGCTCGATCATTGATGGGCGGATTATTGATGTTTTAAAAACTGGTTTTATCAGCGGTACCATTCTAATTCCTAATTTTGTAATTTTTGAGCTCCAGTTGATTGCTGACAGTAATGATAAGCTTAAGAGGGCAAAAGGTAGGCGAGGTTTAGACCTTGTAAATGCCATTCGAGGGCTTAAAAATATTCATGTTGAAACAAGTGATAAGGATTATGAGGATATTCATGAGGTCGATACCAAGCTTTTGAAGCTGGCAAGTGAGATTAAGGCAAGTTTGATTACCAATGACTACAATCTTAATAAGGTAGCTGAAATTCAAGGGATTCAGGTTCTTAATATCAATGAGCTTGCCAATGCTGTTAAGCCTCAGGTTGTAACAGGAGAAGAGCTTGATGTTATTATCATTAAAAAGGGAACTGAGCGTCACCAGGGGATTGGCTACATGCCAGATGGTACTATGATTGTTGTTGAAGATACTGATGACAAGATTGATGACATGGTAAGGGCTGAGGTCACAAGCTCCATCCAAACAAATGCAGGTCGTATGATTTTTGCCAAGTTGGTTGAAGCATAAAATAATTAAAAAGAAAAGATAGATAAAATAAGTAAGATGAAATATGATGCAATAATTTTAGCGGCTGGATCAGGTCGTAGGATGGAAGCTAAGGAGAATAAGGTTTTTCTCAAATTAAAGGGTAAGCCAATCTTTGAGTATTCCTTGGACCTTTTTAAGGCAGACGAAAATTGCCATAGAATTTTTTTAGTTGGAAAAAAAGCTGAACGGGAAATTTTTGAATCCTATGTGGGTGATGAGGTTTACTTTGTCGAAGGTGGTAAGGAACGCCAGGATAGTGTGAGGAATGCCTTAGAACTTGTAAGTTCACCCTATGTTATGATCCATGATGGAGCCCGCCCCTTTGTTTCTAAGAATAAGCTTTTACTTCTCATGAATCATCCTAATTCAATCCTTGCCGTAGCTGTTAAGGATACCATCAAGCTTATGTCAGATGATGGTAGACACATTGAGAAGACCCCTGTCAGGGCACGCTTGTATGCCGCCCAAACTCCTCAATTTTTTGAGACTGAAGAAATCAGAAGGGCTCATATGAAAGCTCATGATTTGGGCTTTTTAGGGACAGATGATGCTAGCCTTCTGGAAGAATTTTCGACTTCTAAGGTTGAGCTTGTCGAAGGGTCTTATAGCAACATAAAGATTACAACCCCCGATGATCTTTTTATGGCTGAGCTTATTTTAAGGAGGGAAGATGAAGATTAAAATTGGTCAGGGCTATGATGTCCATGAGCTTGTTGAAGGTAGAAAGTTGATTATTGGTGGGGTTGAACTTGATCATCCCTATGGTCTTTTGGGCCACAGTGATGCTGATGTCCTCCTTCATGCTATTACTGATGCAATTATTGGGGCCTTGGGCCTTGGTGACATTGGCCATGCCTTTCCAGATACTGACCCAGAAATCAAGGGGATAGCTTCAACAAAGATTCTTTCAGATACCTATGAAAAAATGGTCTCTCTTGGTTTTACAATTGGAAATGTTGATGCAACAATTCTTGCTGAGGCACCTAAGATGAAGCCCCACCTTTACAAAATGAAGGAGAATATTGCAAGAATCCTTCATACGGAAGTAGAAAATATCAACATCAAGGCCACAACGACAGAGAAACTTGGCTTTGTTGGCCGGCGTGAGGGTATGGCCTGTGAGGCCGTTGTTTTAATTGAAAAATCTTAATTTGTTTGTAAAAACATTTGTGTTATACTTATCTATAAGTAAAGGTCATTGACCTTTGAGGGTGGCCTTGGCTTGCCCTTTTAATCTGTATAATTGGAGGAAACATGTCAGAAAAAATTCGCGTGCGTTATGCACCATCACCAACAGGACTACTACATATCGGTAATGCCCGTACAGCCCTTTTCAACTACCTATTTGCCCGCCACTACGGAGGAGACTTCATCATCCGTATCGAGGACACTGACAGGAAACGTCACGTTGAAGACGGAGAACG
Organism: Streptococcaceae bacterium ESL0729; assembly: GCA_029391995.1. NCBI lineage: Bacteria > Bacillati > Bacillota > Bacilli > Lactobacillales > Streptococcaceae > Streptococcaceae bacterium ESL0729. The sequence continues at coordinate 1,370,195 of CP113924.1, read as the reverse complement.
CAGCCAGCTTGAAAACCTTGCTTGGCTAGGAATGGACTGGGACGAAAGCCCACAAAATCCTAACGAAAAATACGGGCCCTACCGCCAGTCTGAGCGTCTTGACATCTACCAAAAATATGTCGAAGAACTTCTAGCAAGTGGGCGTGCCTACAAGTCTTACAAGACTGAAGAAGAGATTGCGGCTGACCGCGAAGCTCTTGAAGCAAAAGGTCTTCCACCAGTTTACATCTCTGAATTCACTGGTATGAACCAAGAAGAAAAAGCTGCCTACATCGCAGACCGCGAAGCAGCTGGAATCGTACCGACTGTTCGCCTAAAAGTACCTGAAGATTCAATCTACAAGTGGGACGACATGGTAAAGGGTGAAATCGAATTTGAAGGTAAAAACATCGGTGGTGACTGGGTCATCCAAAAACGCGACGGTTACCCAACTTACAACTTCGCAGTAGTAGTTGACGACCACCTAATGGACATCTCACACGTTATCCGTGGGGACGACCACATCGCAAACACACCTAAACAGCTGATGGTCTATGAAGCCCTTAACTGGGAGGCACCACAATTTGGTCACATGACTCTTATCATCAACAGCGAAACAGGTAAGAAACTTTCTAAACGTGACACAAATACCCTCCAATTCATCGAAGACTACCGCAAGAAAGGCTTCATGAGCCAAGCGATCTTCAACTTCATCGCCCTTCTTGGATGGAACCCAGGTGGTGAGCAAGAGATCTTCTCACAGGAAGAGTTGGTTAAGCTTTTTGATGAGCGTCGTCTAAGCAAGTCACCAGCAGCCTTCGATCAGAAGAAACTTGAGTGGATGGACAACCAGTACATCAAGGAAGCTGATTCAGAAACTGTTTTTGAACTTGCAAAACCTTTCCTTGAAGCAGCAGGACGTCTTGACGAGAAATCACCTTACCTTGTTGACCTTTACAAGCCTCAACTTAAGTACGGTGAAGAAATCATCGAACTTACTGACCTTTTCTACGGCGACTTCCCTCAGCTATCTGACGAAGCCCGCGAAATCCTTGAACTTGAAACTAGCCCAGTCGTTATTGAGGCCTTCAAGAACAAACTTGTAAACCTTCCTGACGTTGACTACAAGAAGGAAAACATCTTCCCACTAATCAAGGAAGTCCAAAAGGAAACAGGAATCAAAGGGAAAAACCTCTTCATGCCAATCCGTATTGCGGTATCTGGTGAGATGCACGGTCCAGAACTTCCTGACACAATCTACCTTCTTGGAAAAGAAAAAGCTGTTAAGCACCTTGAAGACAGCCTTAAATAAAATAAAAAAAGCAAGATGTGAGTCATCTTGCTTTTTTTATTTTAAAGTTGATTGAGAAAGTAGGAGAAAATTTGCTTGTCACCAGCTGATAAATCCCAGGTAGCTTCAGGATGCCACTGGATACCTAGGGCCCTATTTTCCTTGTTATGAATGGCTTCAATCAAGCCATCACTTGCGTAAGCGATATCGTCAAATCCTGGAGCAAGTTCCTTAACAGCCTGGTGGTGGAAGGAATTAACCCAGTGCTCCTTGCCTAAAAAGTCAAGGATGCCCCCGTCTTTTAGTTTGACAGGATGGGTTGAGAAAATTTGCTTGGTAGGAATTTGCAGGTGTTTTATCTGGCTGCCTGAAAGGGAAATGTCTTGGTAGAGACTACCGCCAAATTTAACATTGAGAACCTGCAAGCCTCGGCAAATACCTAAAATAGGTTTGTTGGCTTTTACAGCTTCATCAATCAGGGCGAATTCGAACAAATCTCGACTAGAGTCAGTCTTCCCAAGCTTTGTAGAAGCTTCTTCCCCGTAAAAACGAGGGCTTACGTCCTCGCCACCAGTTAGAAGGAGTCTGTCAACAAGCTTCATATAGGTCGCAGCCTTTTCAGGTTGGTCTTGGGGGATAATAATAGGAGTGTGCCCTAAATCCTGGATAACATCGGTGAATCCTTTTCTGGTGTAAATTACCTTGTTACCATGAAAGGGAAGCTCCTCTGTCTCATTAAAGGTTGTTCCTGCAATACCAATTATAGCCATTTTCTACCTCATTTCGTCTTTATTTATAGCGTAAGTATAAACATAACAGAAAAATCATCTACTAACAAGCTATTTGACTTAAGTTGGCTAAATTATTGCTTTTAAAGCCCTATTATAGAAGAAAAAACCTAATAATTTGTAAAAAATCACAAAATAACTTACAATGAAAATTGTAAGCGATTGCTAGGATTGCTGCTATATGTGGCGATTAGAGAAAAGGAGAAGCACTTGAGATATATCATTAATAATAATAAAACGGCTCCATTTAACATTGCCATGGATGAGTGGTTACTAACTAAATTGAAGCCCAGTGAGCCCGTGTTTGCCCTTTGGCAAAATAAAAATGCCGTGATTGTTGGAAAACACCAAAACACCTTTGAAGAGATTAATGCACCCTTTATTAAGGAGCATGAAATTGAGGTTGTTAGGCGAGTTACAGGTGGGGGAGCAGTCTATCATGACCTAGGTAACCTTAATTTTACCTTCATTATTCCTTTGGATCATCCTGACAAGGTTGATTGGAAGAAGTTTGTGGAACCCATGCTTCGGGCCCTAAATAAACTTGGAATTCCAGCTGTTGCTAGCGGTCGTAATGATCTTATGGTAGATGGTAAGAAGATAAGTGGTAATGCCCAGCGTTATGCCAACGGCTACCTCATGCACCACGGAACCCTACTTTTTAACAGTAATGTTGAAACTCTTGTCAGAGCTCTTAATGTAAGTGATGAAAAATTCATTTCAAAAGCTGTGAAAAGCGTGCGTAGCAGGGTAGGAAATATCCATGATGTGGTACCAGAACTTACCTTTGAAGAATTCCATGAAGCTGTAAGGTATGAATTATCTGACCATGATAAGGATGCAGAGATTGTTTTAAATGAAGACCAACTGGCTGAGATTAAAAAGGCTGCCAAGGATAAGTTTTCAAGTTGGGATTGGAATTACGGCCAAAGTCCAAAATTCAATTATCATGCCCATGAAAAATTCACAGGTGGAATCATTGATATTAAGGCTCAGGTTGAAAAGGGTATTATCCAATCAATAACATTTGAAGGGGACTTCCTTGATGTGGAAGACGTTGACAACATTGTTCCTAAGTTTGTTGGCCTACCTTTTGATGAAGAGAAAATTCTTGATTTACTTAAAAAATATGAATCTAAGAAATATTTTGGAACAATTACCCCTGAAGAAGTTGCAAGTTTGTTTGAAAGTGCTAAGGAGGTTTAGTATATGACAAAAGGTCTTGAAATTTTAGATTTTAAGAAACAAATGGAAGCCCAAGATTTAGAATTTCCAACACTGGAAGTTTTAGATAATGATGGGAAGTTAGTTGATCAGGAGCTTTTTGATGAAGCAGGTATCAGTGATGACGACTTGGTCAATATTATGAAGCTTATGATTAGGCAGTATGTCCTCAATGAGCGAAGCACAAAACTTGCTAAACAGGGACGCTTGGGCTTTGTTGCTCCAACTCGTGGTCAAGAAGCCAGTCAATCTGCGACAAGTTATGCCTTTACTGATGATGATTTCTTGATGCCAGGTTACCGTGATATTCCGCAAATGATTAACAAGGGCTTTCCTATTTACAAGGCTTTCTTGTGGAGCCGTGGTCATCAAATTGGGAACCAAATGGGTGATGTAAAAACTTGGTTCCCACAGATTATTATTGGAGCTCAGTTTGTTCAAGCAGCAGGAATCGCCCTTGGAATGAAGATGAGGGGCAAGAAGTCAGTCGCTTATACTTATACAGGCGATGGTGGTTCTTCTCAAGGGGATACCTATGAAGGAATGAATACTGCAGGAGCTTATAAGGCTAATGCCGTTTTCTTCATTCAAAATAATGGTTTTGCCATCTCAACTCCGCGTAATCTTCAAAGTTCTGCACCACACTTGGCTTCTAAGGGTTGGGGTGCTGGTATTCCAAGTATTGTTGTTGATGGAATGGATGCTTTGGCCTGCTATATCGCTGCTAAAAAGGCACGTGAATGGGCAGTTTCAGGTAATGGTCCGGTCTTGATTGAGACCCTTTGTGACCGCTTGGAGCCACACTCAATGAGTGGAGACGATCCCCTTCGTTATAGGACTAAAGAAGACATTGAAGCTTGGTATAAAAAAGATCCACTAATCAGGATGCGTATATTCCTTGAAGGTAAAGGCCTATGGTCTACTGATATTGAGGAAAAATACATGGCAGAAGTCAACAGTGAAATCGATGATGCAGTCAAACAGGCTGATAATGTACCTAAACAAAAGGTATCAGATTTCATCAAAAATACCTTTGAACAACCAGGATTTATCATGGAAGAGCAAATTAAGAAGTTTGAAGGGGAGGGAAAATAAATGGCAGTAAAAACTTATATTGCAGCTATCACAGAAGCACTTGATCTTGCCCTTGAAAGGGATGAAAATGTCCTTGTTTTTGGTGAGGACGTTGGTGAAAATGGTGGAGTTTTTAGGGCTACAGAAGGCCTTAATGCCAAATATGGAAAAGACCGAGTCTTCAATACTCCTCTAGCAGAAAGTGCCATTGGTGGAATGGCTATAGGTCTTACAACAGAAGATTTTCGCCCAGTCATGGAGATTCAATTCTTTGGTTTCATCTTTGAGGTAATGGATTCCATTGCAGCTCAAATGGCAAGGAATCGCTTCCGTTTTAGTGCAACCAAGCAATTCCCAATTGTTGTCCGCTCGCCTTATGGTGGTGGAACTCATACGCCTGAGATGCACGCGGATAATTTGGAGGGCTTAATGGCCCAAACTCCTGGATTAAGGGTGGTCATGCCAAGTAATCCAGCTGATGCCAAGGGTCTTTTACTGGCAGCCATTGAATCAAATGATCCAGTCATCTATCTTGAAAACCTAAAACTTTATCGTTCAGTCAAGGCAGAAGTACCAGAAGGATATTACACAACACCCCTAGATAAGGCAGCTGTTGCCCGTGAGGGAAGCGATATAACTATCGTTAGCTATGGTGGAATGGTTGGCAACTGTTTGAAGGCAGCTGAAAACCTTGAGAAAGAAGGAATTTCAGTTGAGGTCATTGACCTTAGAACAGTATCTCCAATTGATGTTGAAACAATTGGTAAGAGTGTTGAAAAAACTGGTCGCGTGGTAGTTGCCCAAGAAGCACAAAGACAAGCTGGTATTGCAAGTAGCATTATGGCAGAAATCAGTGAACGTTTCATCTTAAGTCTAAAGGCACCAATCGGTCGTGTTTCAGCACCAGATAGTGTGTACCCATTCTCAATGGCAGAAAACGACTGGTTACCGCAAGTGGATGATGTTGTAGCAAAAGTTAAGGAGATTGTGGAATATGACTGAGATTTTTAAAATGCCCGATGTCGGTGAGGGAATGCATGAGGGTGAGATTGCATCATGGTCTGTAAAGGTTGGTGACAAGGTCAAGGAAGATGATACCCTAGCAGAAGTACAAAATGATAAATTACTTCAGGAAATTCTTTCACCTTACAGTGGTACAGTAACAAAATTATTCGTTGAAGCGGGTACTGTTGTTGAAGTTGGAGCTCCCTTGGTAGAATTTGATGGAGATGGAAGTGGTGCTGCAGCTGGTCAAGCAAGTCCAGCAGCAAGTGAGGCACCAAGCCCTGCTCCAGCAGAAACACCAGCTCAACCAGCACCAGTCCAACCAACCCCTCCAGTCGAAGAGGCTCCCGTTCAAAAAATTGGAGCTCCGATTATTGACGGAAAAATTAGGGCTATGCCATCGGTTAGAAGGCTCGCTCGAATTAGCGGCGTTGATTTGACCAAGGTTCCAGCAACAGGCCGTCACGGTCAAGTTACCCTACAAGATGTTAAGAACTTCAAGGACGCAGGACAAGCAAGTCCACAGGCTCAAGCAGCACCACAAGCTCAAGAGGTTACTCCTCAAGTAGAAGCTAGCCCAGTAAGCCAAAAATCAGCACCACAAGCTCCTGTTAAAGAAGGTCGCGTTCCGATGAGTCCAATCAGGAAGGCTATTGCAAGAAACATGGTTAGCCAAAAGCAAGAAATTCCACATGTAACCCTCTTTGAAGAAGTTGAAGTTACAAAGCTTATGGAACATAGAGCTAACTTCAAGGATATTGCAGCAAAAGATGGAGTAAAATTAACCTATCTAGCTTATGTGGCTAAGGCTTTATCAGCCATGGCTAAAAAATTCCCAGATCTAAATGCCCATGTCGATATGGCCAAGTCTGAGATTGTTTACCCTGAAGCTATTAATGTGGGAATTGCTGTTGACACCCCAAGTGGTCTCTTTGTCCCAGTAGTGAAAAATGCTGACAGCAAGTCTATTTTGGCTATTGCAAGTGAAATTGCAGACCTTGCAACTAGGGCACGGGACGGTAAATTGACACCTGATGTATCAAGTGGATCAACTATCACCATCTCAAATATTGGTTCTGCCCGTGGAAATTGGTTTACTCCGGTTATTAACGTTAATGAATCAGTAATCCTAGGGCTTGGAACAATTGCTAAAGAGCCAGTTGTCAATGAAGAGGGTGAGATTGTTGTTGGTAACATGATGAAACTATCTCTTTCATTTGACCATAGGTTAATTGATGGAATGTTAGCCCAATCAGCTATAAATTATTTGAAAAAATTACTTGCTGATCCTAACTACATGCTGATGGAGGTTTAATAAATGGTTGTAGGTTCTCAGGCAAAAAGTGTTGATTTAGTTGTTATTGGAAGTGGTCCTGGAGGTTATGTTGCGGCCATCCGTGCAGCTGAGTTAGGACAAAAGGTCGTTATTGTTGAGCGTGATAACATTGGTGGAGTCTGTCTTAATGTGGGCTGTATCCCATCAAAGGCTCTAATTAATGCAGGTCATGCTTACTATGACCAAATCCATGATGAGAAAAAAATCATGGGAGTTCATTCTAAGGGAGCAACCCTTGATTGGGAAGAAACTCAGAAATGGAAGAATGATAAGGTTGTTAAAACCCTGACTGGAGGAGTTGAGATGCTCCTTAAAAAGAATAAGGTGGAAATCCTTAGAGGAGAAGCTCGTTTTAACGACAATCAAGTCTTAAATGTTATCTCAGGTGATGAGTCTCATCTGCTTGAATTTAAGTCATGTATCGTGGCGACAGGAAGCCGTCCCATTGAAATTCCTAACTTCAAATTTGAAGGACGAGTAGTAAATTCAACTGGTGCCCTCTCTCTTCCAGAGGTTCCAAAAAGATTTATTATTATCGGTGGTGGGGTTATTGGTTCAGAACTTGCAGGTGCATATGCCAATCTGGGGTCTGAGGTTATAATTCTTGAAGGACTGCCACATATTTTAAATGGTTTTGACCAAGAGATGATTGATGTAGCCCTTAAGCAGTTTACTAAAAAGGGAATTAAGGTCATAACTAATGCCATGGCTAAAAAATCTGAACAGGATGAAAATTCTGTTAAGGTTACCTATGAGGTTGATGGGAAGGAAGAGACAATTGAAGCTGACTACTGTCTAGTTTCTGTTGGTCGCCGTCCTAATACTGATGAGGTTGGGCTTAATAACACAGATGTTAAACTTACTGACCGCGGTCAGATTGTTGTCAATAATCGCCAGCAATCAAGTGTACCTCATATCTATGCCATTGGTGACATTGTTGAGGGACCAATGCTTGCCCATAAGGCAAGTTACGAAGCAAAAGTTGCTGCAGCAGTAGTTGCAGGAGAAGACTTCACCAACTGTGCAGTAGCCATTCCAGCTGTTGCCTACTGTGATCCTGAGCTTGCAACCATGGGAGAAACTCCTGAGAGTGCCAAAGAGAAGGGACTTGATGTTATAGTTTCAAAATTCCCATTTGCAGCCAATGGGCGTGCCATCACCATGAATGAAACAAATGGTTTTGTCCGAATTGTAAGCGACAAGAAGGAACATGTCATCATTGGAGCTCAAATTGCAGGCCCTGGAGCTAGTGATTTGATCAGTGAATTCTCCTTAGCCATTGAAAATGGTCTAACCAGCGAAGATATTTCAATGACCATCCATCCCCATCCAACCTTGGGTGAAGCAATCATGGATACAAGTGAACTTGCTGATGGTCTACCAATCCATATTTAAAAAATCAAGTAATGGGCATCTTACCCATTACTTTTTTTATTAATAAATAATTAAGGCTTGCCTAAAAATAAAATTTAGGTTAAACTAAATTAACAAAGTAATTATTATAAAATATTTAAAATCAAAAAATAAGAGGTTTCTATGTTTAAAGTAAAGGAATTAAGTGTTTCCTACGGGGGGCGTGAGGCCCTAAAGGATATCAATTTTGAAATCGATGCCCTAGGAAGTTCAATTGGAATAATTGGCCCCAATGGGGCTGGTAAATCAACTTTTTTAAAGTCCCTTTTGGGCTTGATAAAAAAGGCAGGGGGAGACGGTTATTTTAATGACCGAACTATCCAATCTTTGAAGAGGAGGATTGCCTATGTTCCCCAAAGAAGTGAGATTGATTTGTCCTTTCCGATTACAGTTTTTGAGGTAATCTTGACGGGAACCTATCCCAAATTACCACTTTTTAAAAGACCTGGCGTTTGGGAAAGGGGGCTTGCTCTTAAGGCCTTAGAAGAGGTGGGTTTAGAGGATTATAAGAATGCTCCCTTATCGAGCCTTTCAGGTGGACAGCTTCAAAGGGTTTTTATTGCACGTGCCCTGGCTCAAGAAGCTGACTATTACTTTTTAGATGAGCCCTTTGTTGGAATCGATATGGTGAGTGAAAGAATAATCATTGATATTATTGATAATTTGAAGGCCCAGGGGAAGACCATTCTGACTGTCCATCATGATCTTAATAAGGTAACGGACTATTTTGATAACCTAATTATTATCAACAAGGAACTAGTGGGAGCTGGCCCAGTAGCTGAAATTTTCACTAGAGATATGATTGGGCGGGCTTACGGACAGACCTTGTTTGATCTTGATTTAAAGGGGGTAAAAAATTAATGGATATTTTATTTTGGTTGGCTGATTTTTTAAATCTTCCAGTGAGTATGACCAATGCCCTCCTTATATCAGTGACCTTGGGAATAGTGTCTGGCATTCTTGGAAGTTTTATCGTTTTAAGGCAGCTGTCACTCATGGGCGATGCCCTCTCACATGCAGTTTTACCTGGTGTTGCGGTATCTTACATGCTTGGAATCAATGCCTTAATAGGTGCCAGTATCTTTGGAATCCTTGCGGCCATGCTGATTGAATTTATCAGCAAGAAAAGTAAACTCAAGGCTGACACGGCAATTGGGATTGTTTTATCTTCATTTTTTGCCCTAGGAATTGTCCTAATTAGTAATCTTAAGAGTGGAGTTGATTTGAATCATGTCCTCTTTGGAAATATTTTGGCGGTCACGCCCCAGGAGATTTTTCAGTCAGTCATCCTGATGTTTGTGGTAATTTTTATCATCTGCCTCTTTTACAAGGAGCTTTTGATTACAAGTTTTGATCCGGTTATTTCTAAGGCCTACGGCCTAAAAAATGATTTTTACCACTATCTTCTCATGTTTCTTTTGACGATTTTTACAGTATCCTCTCTTTCAGAGGTTGGGATTGTCCTTGTCGTTGCCATGCTGGTTATTCCTTCGTCCACGGCCTACTTGTGGACAAAGCATCTGTCTAAGATGATTTTAAGCTCAAGCCTTTTGGGTGTTCTCTATGGCCTGGTGGGAGTTTTTATCAGCTTTCACTATAATCTGCCAACAAGTGCAACCATTGTTTTGATTGGATCCCTTGTTTTCATGATTTCATTTGTTCTTTCACCGAAAAATAATTTTATCAATTTTACTAAATATAAAAGGAGTAAATAATAATGCGTAAAAAATTAACTTATCTAGTCTTAATGCTTGCCTCTTTTGTGGCCTTAGCTGCTTGTTCTAAAAAGAGTCAAGATGCAGATAGTGATAAGATAAATGTTGTTGCTTCCTACTCAATCATCGGAGACATGGTTAAAAATGTAGGTGGTGATAAGGTTTCAGTTAATAATATTGTACCTGTTGGAGTTGACCCCCACTCCTATGAGCCAACGCCTGAGGATAGTAAGAAGATGGATAAGGCTGATTTGGTTTTTTATAATGGCTTTAATCTTGAGACAGCCAAGGGTTGGTTTGAAAAGATGCTTGTTAACTCAAGAAAGGAAGACCATGCCTATGAGCTTACAAAAGGTGTGACTCCCCTTTATTTGACGGAAGATTCAAGTGAAAAGACAGAAGATCCCCATGCCTGGCTTAATATTCAAAACGGAATAAAATACGTGGAAAATATCAAGGATCAGCTGGTTTCATACGATGCTAAAAACAAGGATGTCTATGAAAAAAATGCCGCAAGCTATATTGCTAAACTGCAAAGATTAGATGAAGAAGGGGCCAAAAAATTACTTGAAATTCCTGAAGAAAGACGGGTTCTTGTAACCAGTGAGGGTGCCTTTAAGTATTTTGCTAAACGCTACGCCATGGATGCTGAATACATCTGGGAAATTAACACCGATAATCAAGGTACACCTGAGCAGATGGTAAGGATTGATGATATTGTTAAGGAGCGTGATGTTCCGGCCCTCTTTGTTGAAACAAGCGTTTCACCTAAAACCATGGAAGCTGTGGCAAGAAACACTGGTCGCAAGATTGCTTCCAAGCTCTTTACAGATTCTTTAGCCAAGGAAGGTGAGGAAGGTGATAGTTACTATCAAATGATGGAGTGGAACATAAATAATATTTACCAAGGTCTAAAATAAAATTTTAGTACTTTTAAAAATTAATATTTTCTTAATAAAACTCACGCTATTTTGTGAGTTTTTTATTTTTTATGCATAAAAATACAAAATATTGTGGTATATATACATGTATGTTATACTGTATCCTGTTGCCCAAATATTACCTCTAGTAATATTGTACCTAAGGTCAGGTAGAAAACCCACAACCGAAATTATTGATTATTTATAAAATTATTCTTTCTACCTGGCCCTTTTAAAAATAGAAGGAGTAGTGACATGAATTCATTTAAGAAGTTACTAGCACTGGCTACAGTATTCTTAGCCACAGTTGCCCTTGGCGGGACTAACCTGGTCCACGCTGATGGAACAAACCCGCCAACAAACCCGCCAGCAGAGCCTACAATTACGGATACAAAGGATCAAAATATTAAGGCATCATTTGTAGAAGGTGGTGATACTGTAAAGCTTAAATCAATCTCGACTGATAATACTGCAAGTACAATAGTCCTGACTGACACTAATTTTACAATTGAGTACAAGGATATTGCTAATGATAAGATAGAAGTTTTTAGTTCCAATAGTAAGACTAAATGGGCAGTATCGGCAACCTTGGCAAACGATATAATACAGACTGACCGAGGTGGGAAAGAGTTAGCTAGAATTCCTGCTAAATTAGCAACTATTGTTTTTAAATCTTCTAGTAACCCAACAGTCAAACTTAGCCCAGGCGTAAGTACAAAAGTATTCGCGTATGATGAACTTGGTCCTAAGGCTGGATATTCTACTAAGGAACTTAAAAGCATTTCAGTAGAATCAAATCTCGTTGGAAAAGATCTACGCGTTAGCCCTGGTGATATGGTAGTGGCGACAATCAAATACACAGCAGAACTAACATCTACATTCTAAACAAGAAAACCTATATATTACATATAGGTTTTTTTATTAAAAAATAATGGTAGAATTAAGGAAAGAGAGGACGGTCAGATGAAGAAACATGTCAATAATGCTAACCAAGAAGATTACCTAAAAGCTATATATCAAAATGGAGGGCTCAACAATCATGTGTCCAATAAGGTGCTGTCCCAAAAACTCAAGGTCTCACCTCCATCGGTCTCTGAAATGCTTTTGAAGTTGGCAGAGAAGGGCTATATAAGCTATACCCCCTACAAGGGAGCAATTCTTAGTGATAAGGGGGCTTATGATACGGCAAGAATAATCAACAACCATCGAATTTTTGAGCGATTCCTGTACGATAAGCTGGGTTACTCCCTAAGGGAGGTCCATGACTTGGCAGAAGAGCTTGAGCATGTTAAGGACCCAGATTTTTTCTACCGCCTGTATAATTTTCTAGGCCAGCCAACTACCTGCCCTCACGGTAGCCTAATTAAGCAGGGTGAGATTATCCATGAAGAGTACGGGGAATCCCTTCTTGACTTTGAAGATGGCGATAAAATCCTTATTAAACGATTTGATGACTCAACTGAGCTTTTAGACTTTGTTGAAAAAAGTGGCTTAAAGCTTGATCAGGAAACTGAACTCCTTAAGGAAGGCGATGAGATCTCACTTATTCTTCCTGGAGCCAAGATAGCTATAAGTCCTGACTTTGCCCATAAAATTTATGCCCTTAAAAATCCAGAAAATCAGGACTAAAGTCCTGGTTTTTTTCTTTTAAATGGGTGAAATTTTTGACAGTGTTTCCAAATGATTATATTCTTGAGGTAGATAATGATGACTTTATAAGATTTGGAGAAGGTATGAGAATAGAAGCACTACTTGATAAAAGAGAGTCCTTAAAGATTGAGCTCTTGCGTTATTTAATCTTAAATGATGAGGTTAGTTTAAGTGAGCTTGGTCATCACCTTAATCTATCAATCAATACGCTAAAACTCTATATGAAGGAGCTTTGTGAGCTTGAGCTTATGGGTAGTTGTGGGATTAGCTTCAAGCTTAGCCAAACTTTTGTAAGCCTAAGCCTTAGGCCTGGCCTTAATCTTGACCGAATTACAGCCTTTTATCTCAAGGATAGTCTTGAGTTCCTTTTTTTAAGGGAGCTTATGGTTGAGCAGAAGCTATCGATTGTTTACCTGGCCCAAAAATTTTCGATCAGTGAATCGTCAATCTTTCGCAGGATAAAAAAACTTAATCTATTACTAAAAGAATTCGGTCTTTTCATCAAAAATGGCAGTATGGAAGGGGAAGAAATCCAGATTCGCTATTTTTACTTCCTTATTTTTGAATACATGTACCAAAATTCTACCAGCTTCTTTGGTGAATATTTTTCAAAGAAGCAGGTGAGGCAGGTAGCAAGAGATTTGTTGGCTGAATTTTCCCTTGATAAGGTCAGCTCAGACCTTGAGGCCAGGCTCTTAATTTGGCTGGAAATCAGTCGCTTGCGGATTCGTTTACTGGGTGATAAAAAAATTCCCTTAAGACGGGCTAATAAAATTTTTCAGGTGGACCAACTCTACCAGGATATTAGGCCCTTTGTTGAGGTCTATGCTAGGAAGCTTCATTCTAAGAATGTTGACTTTGAAAGTCTGGCCCTCTATGCCTTTGTCAACTCCTTGGGTCTTCTTGATGAGAAGAGGCAGTATGGCTATGAGCTTTTGCGGAGTAAGAGGCTTCCGACAGCCATGCTTGATGTCTATATTAGGGAGTATATTTTGAAGCACTATCCGACTAGGAGGATATCGCTTAAGCTTGAAAAGCAGGTTGGCTTTTATTTGGCTAAAAGTAGTAATCGCCTTTTTTTCTTTGATGGTTCCCTAGAAAGGTATGACTGGACTAATCTTTTAAGGAGGCAAAAAAATCTCATAAGTAGGGATTTGTTTAGGCTGGCTAGTAAATTACAGGCTATTGCCCTCAAGGAGCTTAAGAACTATAAGAAGGAGGAACCTGCCTGCGGGGTCAAAAATTACCTGCTGGTAAGCTATATCAATATCCTCTCCTTCATTGACTTTAATAGTACAGGTTTAGTCAATATTGCCATCGACCAAGAAAGTCTGCCCATATTTGCCCTAAATTATAGTCACTATCTTTATCAAAATTTAAGAATGGGTCAGGAGGGGATCAATATTGAAAGCTATAATCCCAAGCAGGATTATGATCTTCTAATAACCTGCCGGCAGTCAATCAAGGTCAATAAAAATTGCAAGTTGTATCGTCTGTCTGAATATGAAAGTAATTATGATTTAAGGCAGATTGAAGCCTTAATCGAAGAAATTAAGATTTCAAATAATCTTTCTGAAGGCATATAAAATAAGGTTTTTTAGAAAAAACTGTCAAAAATTGATGAAATCATGTGATATTTTGATGGTAAAAGTTTTTAAAAAAAGGATATTATAGCTTTATAGAAAGCGGATACATTAGGAGGAAAAATTGTGGAAGACAAATATATTATGGCCATCGACCAAGGTACAACAAGCTCAAGGGCAATTATTTATGATAAAAAAGGTAATCACATAAGTAGTTCCCAAAAGGAATTCACCCAGTACTTCCCCCAAGAAGGTTGGGTTGAGCATAATGCCAATGAAATCTGGAATTCAGTGCAATCAGTAATAGCAGGTTCTTTTATTGAGTCAGGGATTAAGCCTGATCAGATTGCAGGAATTGGTATTACTAACCAGCGTGAAACAACCATTATTTGGGAGAAGGAGACAGGTAGGCCCATCTATAATGCCATTGTCTGGCAGTCAAGGCAGTCAGCAGGTATCGCTAATCAGCTCAAGAAGGATGGTTATGAGGACTTTTTCCACAAGAAAACAGGGCTTGTAATCGATGCTTATTTTTCAGCAACCAAGATTCGCTGGATTTTAGATAATGTTGAAGGTGCCCAGGAGCGAGCTGAAAAGGGAGAGCTTTTATTTGGTACCATTGATAGCTGGTTGGTTTGGAAGCTTACTGATGGTGATGTCCACGTGACTGACTACTCTAATGCCAGCAGAACCATGCTCTTTAATATTAATGACTTGAAGTGGGACCAAGAGATTTTGGACCTCCTAAATATACCTGTGGCCATGCTTCCAAGGGTGGCTTCAAATTCAGAAATTTACGGAGAAACTCAGGCCTATCACTTCTTTGGTAGTAAGGTTCCAATTTCAGGAATGGCAGGAGACCAGCAGGCAGCACTCTTTGGTCAGATGGCCTTTGAGCCTGGGATGGTGAAAAATACCTACGGGACTGGTTCCTTCATCGTTATGAATACAGGGGAAAGTCCTCAGTATTCAGACAACAAGCTACTTACAACTATTGGATACGGTATTAACGGAAAAATCTACTATGCCCTTGAAGGAAGTATCTTTGTAGCCGGCTCATCTATCCAGTGGTTGAGAGATGGCCTACATATGATTGAAAACTCAAGTGATTCAGAAGCGGCCGCTAAAAAATCGACCAATGATGATGAAGTTTATGTGGTGCCAGCCTTTGTTGGACTTGGTGCTCCCTATTGGGATCAGGAAGCAAGGGGTTCGATGTTTGGTCTAACCCGCGGAACAAGCGACAACGATATTGTTAAGGCTACCCTGCAATCAATTGCCTACCAGGTGCGTGATGTTATTGAGACCATGGAGGCTGATACGGGGATCAACATTCCTGTCCTCAAGGTTGATGGGGGAGCTGCCAACAATAGCTACCTCATGCAGTTTCAGTCAGACATCTTAGATGTACCCGTTCAAAAGGCTGGAAATCTTGAGACTACAGCCCTTGGTGCAGCCTTTCTAGCAGGTCTTGCAGTAGGTTATTGGAAGGACATTGATGAAATCCGTGAATTTTATGCCCTAGGAGATATGTTTGAAGCCGATATGGATGCAGGTCGCAGGGAAGATTTATACAAGGGTTGGAAACGTGCTGTTAAGGCGACCAGGTTATTTGCTAGTGATAAGGAAGGGGAAAAATAATGGAGTTTTCGAAGTATTCGAGGGAAAAATCAATAGAAAAAATTCAAGAGGGTGAGCTTGACTTATTAGTCATTGGTGGAGGTATCACAGGGGCTGGTGTAGCCCTTCAAGCAGCAGCGGCTGGCATGAAAACAGGAATTATTGAAATGCAGGACTTTGCTGAAGGAACCTCATCAAGGTCAACCAAGCTAGTCCACGGAGGCATTCGTTACCTTAAGAATTTTGATGTGGAAGTTGTGGCTGATACAGTAGGAGAAAGGGCAGTCGTACAAAGGATTGCTCCCCATATTCCTAAGCCAGACCCCATGCTTTTACCGATTTATAATGACGAAGGGCCAACAACCTTTGATATGTTTTCAGTCAAGGTGGCTATGGACTTATATGATAGACTGGCTAATGTTACTGGTACAAAATATGAAAACTACACCCTAACACCTGAGCAGGTTTTAGAGCGTGAGCCTTATATTAAAAAGGACGGCTTAGAGGGGGCTGGGGTCTACCTTGATTTTAGAAATAACGATGCAAGGCTTGTAATTGAAAATATTAAAAAGGCCGTTGAAGACGGAGCCTATGCCATCAGTCGGATGAAAGTTGTAGGTTTTACCTATGATGACCAGCAAAAAATAAATGGCGTTAAGGCTCGTGATCTTGAAGGTGATCAAGTAATTGAAATTAAGGCCAAGCTTGTGATTAATACTGGTGGTCCCTGGGTTGATAAGGTAAGAAGCCTTAATTTTACCCGCCCTGTAAAAGCTATGATGCGACCAACCAAGGGAGTTCATTTGGTGGTTGATGCCAAAAAACTTCCTGTACCTCAACCTACCTACTTTGATACTGGAAAGCACGATGGTCGAATGGTCTTTGCCATTCCAAGAGAGGATAAGACTTATTTTGGAACAACTGATACTGACTATAAGGGAGATTATCTTGACCCCAAGGTTACCCAGGAGGATGTTGACTACCTCCTAGAGGTCATTAACTACAGATACCCTCAAGCAGATATCAAGCTTTCTGATATTGAATCAAGTTGGGCAGGCCTTCGACCTCTTTTAGGTGGGAATTCTGGCTCTGACTACAATGGGGGCGATAATGGAAGTGTATCAGACAAGAGTTTTGAGCAGGTTATTGATATCGTCCTTGATTATAAGGACAAGAAGGCCACCAAAGAAGATGTGGAGGAAGTCCTTAATAATCTTGAAAGCAGCCGAGCTGAAAAAGAGCTTTCTCCCTCACAGGTATCTCGTGGCTCTTACCTTGATGTAGAAGACGATGGCTTGATTACCTTAGCTGGTGGTAAAATTACTGACTACCGTAAGATGGCTCAAGGGGCCCTTGATTTAATTCGTGATTTACTGGAAAGTAAGTACGGACAAAAGTTTAAAGAAGTTGATTCCAAGGAATATCCAGTGTCAGGTGGAGACTTTGACAATACTAAGGTTGAAGAGACGGTTGAAAAAAATATGAAGGCAGGTCTTCTGGCAGGTCTTTCTGAAGAAGAGGCAAGGTACATAGCTGATTTTTATGGCATGAACTCCCTTAAAATATTTGATTTAGCTCGTGACATGGAAGCCTATCCTGGCCTTAGCCTGGCTGAATCAGCTCGCCTCCTCTATGCCCTTAGTGAAGAGATGACCTTGTGGCCTAGTGATTATCTAATGAGAAGAACTAATCATATTCTTTTTGAAAGGGACAGCCTTGATGATCTAATAAGTCCTGTTGTTGAAGCAATGGCTGACTATCTGGCCTGGGATGAGTCTAAGAAGGAGCTTGCCTTAGATAAGCTTAAGGAGGTTGTTGCTGAGTCAGACCTTGCCTACTTAAAGAATGGAGATATGTAAAATGGCACCAGTTTTAGGAGAATTTATCGGAACCCTCTTTCTTGTCCTCTTGGGAGATGGTGTCTGTGCTGCTGTAAATCTTAAGAAGTCAAAGGCAGAAGGAGCAGGTTGGCTTGCCATAGCCTTTGGTTGGAGTATGGCTGTTACCATGGCGGCCTTCATGTCAAGTTACTTGGGCCCAGCCCATCTTAATCCAGCTGTGACCATCGCCATGGCCATCAATGGAGCTACACCTTATTCGCAGGTTATCCCCTTTATTCTAGCCCAGCTGGCAGGAGCTTTCTTGGGGGCTATCTTGGTCTGGCTTGCCTACTTGCCCCACTGGGATCAAACTAAGAATCAGGATGCAATTTTGGGAACCTTTGCGACAGGGCCTGCTGTAAGGAATTATGCAGCAAACTTCGTCACAGAAGCAATTGGAACCTTTGTCCTCCTCTTTGGAATCCTATCGTTTGGCATGCAGGATTTTGCAGGTGGCGTTAATATCTTTGCAGTCGGTGGCCTAATCCTAGCCCTTGGGCTATCACTTGGAGGCCCTACAGGTTACGCCTTAAATCCAGCTCGGGATTTGGGCCCTCGTTTAGCCCATCAAATCCTTCCCATCAAGGGCAAGGGTGACTCTGACTGGGCCTATTCATGGGTGCCAATCTTTGGACCAATTGTTGGGGCAGTGCTTGCTGCTTTAGTCTTTTCAGTCCTTCCCCTTTAAAATAAAAAAGAACCTAGCCTTACCTAATAGTTCAATAAGGATAAGGCGGGTTCTTTTTTCTTTTTCTTTCAGTCTAATAGCCTAAGATGATGTGGGCTGCAAGGGGCACAAAGATAACATACATGATACCAGTCATCCCAATTGAAAGAGCTGCCATAGCAGCTTGGGTTTTTCCAAGCATGATGGCTGATCCTGTACCAACGGCATGTCCTGTGCCACCTAGGGCAATGCCTTGAGCTACTGGATCATCTATTTTAAATAATTTTAAAAGGGGGATACCCAGGGCACTTGTTAGGATACCTGTTGCTACAACCACTACAATTGTTATGGTGACGACCCCGTGGATTTTATCTGTAATTCCCATGGCCATGGCAGTCGTTACTGATTTAGGAAAGAGGGACAATTGAGCAAGTTTTGGTAGGCCCAAAAATTTTACTAAAAGGGCTGTGATTGTAGTATTTACAAGGGCCGCAAGCCCAATACTTATGGTGATTGACCTAATATGATGCTTCATTAGATGGAAGGTCTTATAAAGGGGGATACCCAGGGCGACTGTTGATGGGCCAATTAAATCATTTAAAATTTCGCCTCCCTTGTAGTAATTATCATAGGGAATTTTAAAAACAAGTAAAAATCCAATAATGGCAAGGGTTGAAAGAAGGAGGGGATTGGTCCAGGCTCTAGGTACATTTTCATTGACCTTTGAAGAGAGGGTAAAGATTAAGATGGTTAGGGTTAGACCAAAGAGGGGCGACTGAGTAAGTTGCATCATTTTGCGTCCCCCTTGTCTTCTGTAAGGTCTACAAGTCCTGGATAATCTCCTTCGTATTTGTTTTTAACAAACTGTACCACCCGGCCCAAAATAAAAATATTGATAATCATCATCAAAAGGATAATGAGGCTTATTTGCCACCAGTAGGCAGAAATCATCGACCACTTGGCCATAATTCCAACCCCTGCTGGAAGAAAGAGGATGGTCATATTGTTGATCAAAAAATCACCGACCTCTTCAATTTTTTCAAGGTCAAGAAGTTTGAATTGCAGGCAAAGAAAGAGGATAATCATGCCAATAATGCTTCCTGGAACGGGCAGGTTGAAGAAGTTTGATAGGCTGTCCCCAATGAAGGATAGGCCGAAGATGATTAGTAGTTGAAAGTATATTTTCATGGAAATCTCCTAGATATTTAAAGTTCACATCTATGATAGTCCTTTGACCTGTAAAATTCAATTCTTTTAAGGGTGGATTGAAGTTTATTCAACTAGTCATCACTTTTTTTAAGCAAATAGGTAAAAAAGACGATAACTAGAGTAATGGCTACAAAGATGATGATTCCCTTAATATGACCTTCAAGGATGGAATTTCCCCCGTAGGCATAAATAATTGAGGTAGGGAGGACACCTAGGAGGATGATGAATATTTTTTTGGCCAGGGAAAATTTGAAGATACTTAGGGTGTAGTTGACCAAAAAAACGGGAATTATAGGAATGATATAGGCGATTACAAGTTCTAGGCTGGGATTTTTAGCGTGTTCAATCTTTTTAACCCATTTTTTGGATCTGGCCTTCTCTGCCAGGGTAGTAAATTTTCCCATGACAACAATGGAAAGCAGGTTGCCAAGTAGGCTACCTACGATGTTAACAAGGCTACCTAGTAGGGGCCCAAAAGTCAGCCCTGAAAGAATGCAGATAAAGGCAGATGATAGGCCTGGTGTGGCATTAATAATGGTAATAAGAATAATTAAAAAAAAGATGACATTATTGCCGTGGGACCTAAATTGTTCAACAAATAATTCCTTGTTGCCTGCTGGATTAACAAGGAGTTTTAAATCTGGTAGATATTCTAAAATTATTTTATATAGGATAATGGCTGAAATCAATAAGCTTGTAGCAACAATCACATTTCTTGGGGTGAGTAGTTTTTTCATAATCCTCCTTTTTCTCTCTTTTTCTATGAAGCTTGATTCTTATCTTAACATTATTATAGCATAGGGCGAAAATATTAGGGTTCAAACTAGGGATTTTAGGGCTATCTATGATTTTGTGAGCTTTAAATTGTTTTATAGATAAATTTATATTATCATTCCTATGAAGATATTAGAAACTTGCGGGGAGGAAGATGATGAGGAAAATTGTATTTTATGGGGCCATAAGTTTGGATGGTTTTTTAGCTGATGAAAATGATAATTTGGACTGGCTCTTACAGACTGATTTAAACAATGTTTCAACCTATGAAAAATTTGAAGCGGCTGTCGAAACCTTTGTGATGGGTAGAAAGACCTATGAGGAGACCAAAAAGATGCTTGGGGAGGCTGAGCTCTATCCTGGTAAGGAAAAGCTTGTTTTTTCACATCAAAAGACGGGCAAGCATCCCAATACGACCTTTGTTGAGGGTGACGTCCTTGATATCATTAAGGCCCAACAGGTAAAAACAGGCGGAGCCATTTGGATTGTTGGTGGTGGCGGTATTTTAAAGCCCCTTTTGGAGGAAAATTTAATTGATGAATATTGGGTGCAGATTGCCCCTGTTTTACTTGGAAGGGGTAAGCGATTGTTTGAGGAGGGTGATTATAACTACCGGCTTGATTTCCTTGATTCAACGGTCATGGGTGAGATGGTCGAACTTCATTTTAAGAAAAAAGTTTAAGGGATATGGCTTGTTAAAAGGCCCATATCTTGATTAGATGTTGTTAATTAACCTATGCTTATTGTATAAGGCTTATGAAAGTCGTAAAATAGAGAAAAACTTGGCATAATCTACCTTAATTTTTAGATTGAAGAAGGAAAGTAGTAAGATGAAATCCAAAAGTTTACTTTTAGTGCTAATAGTTACACTTGTTTTATTCCTCCTATCCCTACCCTTTTTGCCGGAAAATATTGCTTCCCATTTTGCTGGCTTGGGGGATTCTACATCAAGGCACAACAAATACTTAGTCCTTTTGTTTTTTTCGATAGGTGATGTAGTTGGCACCATTTTTCTAACATCATGGATTAAATCAAGTTTAATGATGAGAGCGATATTTGATACAAGGACAATATCATTTTTAACATTGTATTATCCCTTACTTTTCTTGACCTTACTGATTATGATCATCTCTTCAAGCTTTGGTATTAACCTTGTGGTTATTCTATTTATGCTTAATCTTATCTACCTATCAGTGCTAGTTGTTTCTTGTATAAAATCTATTTATCATAAAAGAGTGATTAAATAGTTACTTTTTTGAGTAGGAAAGCGACAGGAAAATCAGATTTCAAAATGCTTGCAAGTCTGTGGAATAATTAAAAAGCAATCGAGATGATTGCTTTTTGTATGCCTGTATTTACGCAAATGTCTATAATATAAGTTTTAATCGTCCTCTAGTGACCCTTAAGCCCAGTTAGGAGATAAACAAAAGGATAAAAAAAGAGCCCCTTAGGACTCTACATACTCAATGCGGAGAAAGGGACTTGAACCCTCACGACCTAAAACGGTCACAAGATCCTTAGTCTTGCGCGTCTGCCAATTCCGCCATCTCCGCTAGTACCCTACTAGTATAACATTAGTAACCTACTTTGACAAGATTAATTTTGAAATTTTAGTAAATTTGGCTAAGCTTAAGGGATTTTTAGCAAGTAGCTTTATGGGCTATGCTAAAAAGGTGGTTAAATTTTCCTAACATATCTCCTAAAGCCTATAAACTTCATCAGATACAAAAAAGGAGCAAACCTGCTCCTTGATAGCCCTTTTATAATTTAGTTTGGAATAACGGAAGTCCTGTGTTCATATTTTATGTAATGAAGATTTGCTGCACTAACAGCTGTGGATGCAAAGATGTGTTTGTGGCTAGAATAACCGCAAGTCCAACATTTCCAGTGGTATCCGTGCTCTTTTTTATCCTCTTTCTTATCCTGATCTGACTTAGCCAGAAGGTCAGTCGTCACAAGATTTACTTGCTGGGAGCTTACTGTTTGTAAGTCATTGGCACTTGCTGTCTTGGTGTTTCCTAAAAATTGGAAGCCTGCAAGACCTGTAAGCCCAAGTAGACAGGCTAGAGTTAAAATTTTCTTTTTCATAAATTCTCCTTATAATAAGATGGTTCGGCGACAACCTAAATGTAACATAAGCCCTGGTCTTACTCAAATTTAAACTTGTCGCATGGTCAACTTATAACTTAGAGGGCCTTTGGGTCTGAGTCCCTCAGGAATTGTTTACGTCTAATTTGTCTGTCCTTTTGTTATCAGAATCTGCTAGCCAATCAGTTTCCCCTTTAGAAAACTTACTAGGAATATGAGCAGGAAGAGCCTTGTTCTCTGGGAAAAAACCATGATACAATAAGCACATTATTGGGAGGATTTTATGTTTATTAGGATGATTTGGATAGCTGCATGGCTTCCAACAATGATTGCCCTATGAGCAAGGGAAGAATTAAGAAGGTAATACTACTAATCTGCTGCTTGCAATTGTTTTACTTAGGGGTATGTGGTTTATTAGGAGGACATTTTATCAAGGGTCCTCTAACAATAATCTTTGCTCTTTTGATGGGATTTATTTATAGCCATATTGATTCGGTTAACTAGCACTTCTAGCACCCTTTGATTGATGGGTGCTTTTTATATTTAATGAATTTTTGATTATAAATAATTAAAATATTATCTCGAAAGTAAATAAAAATTAACAAAATACTTGACTGATTCATATTTATGTATTATTATACGTACAAATGAATTATTATACATAAAAAGGAGTAAGTGATGGAGAAGGAAAAGATTATTTTGGCGTATTCTGGGGGACTTGATACATCTGTAGCCATTAAGTGGCTTGCTGAGGACTATGATGTTATAGCTGTGTGTCTTGATTTAGGTGAGGGCAAGGATTTGGATTTTATCCATGATAAGGCTCTAGCAACAGGTGCTATCATCTCTAAGGTGATTGATGTGAAGGATGAGTTTGCAGAGAACTATGTCCTCTATGCCCTGCAAGGTCATGCTTACTATGAACAAAAGTATCCCCTAGTATCGGCCCTATCTCGCCCCTTGATTTCTAAAAAATTGGTAGAGGCGGCTCATGAGTACGGAGCAACAACCATTGCCCACGGCTGTACGGGCAAGGGAAATGATCAGGTCAGGTTTGAGGTTGCCATAAATGCCTTAGATCCTAGTCTTAAGGTCATTGCTCCTGTGCGTGAATGGAAGTGGAGCCGGGAGGAGGAGATTGACTACGCTAAGGCTCACGGTATCCCGGTTCCTGCTGTTTTAGACAGTCCTTATTCAGTGGATCAAAACCTTTGGGGGCGGGCCAATGAATGTGGTATTTTAGAAAATCCTTGGATTGAGGCTCCTGAAGATGCTTATGGTATCACTAAGGCCATCAGTGACACACCTGATCAGCCAGAATATATTGAAATTACCTTTGAAAAGGGAGTTCCTACAGCCTTAGATGGGGAGGAATTAAAGCTTGCTGATTTGATTGAGAAATTGAATGGCCTTTCTGGTAACCACGGGATTGGTCGGATTGACCATGTAGAAAATAGGTTGGTCGGGATTAAATCTCGTGAAATCTATGAATGTCCTGCTGCTGTGACCTTACTGGCTGCTCACAAGGAGCTAGAAGATTTGACAACAGTTAGGGAGATGGCACATTTTAAACCCATTATTGAAAATGAATTTTCAAATCTAATCTATAATGGACTTTGGTTTAATCCAGCAACTGATAGCTTGATTTCTTACATTAAGGAGACCCAAAAGCCAGTCAATGGAGTGGCTCGGGTTCGTTTATTTAAGGGCATGGCTGTGGTTGTCGGCAGAAAATCACCTAATTCCCTTTATGATGAAAATCTTGCAACCTATACAAGTTCTGATACCTTTGATCAGGATGCTGCCGTTGGTTTCATCAAGCTTTGGGGCCTACCAACAAAGGTCAATAGCGAGGTTCAGGCCAAGGTCCTTAAGGAAGCTGAGGGTGTCAAAGAATCTAATGGGGCCCACTAAAATAGCTGCATAAAATTACATGGGTTGAATAAAGATAAGTAAAGTAAAGATAGGGGTAGGAAGATGGAAGAAAAACTTTGGGGAGGTCGTTTTGAAGCTTCTCTTGATGACTGGGTGGAGGAATTTGGAGCGTCGATTGACTTTGACCAAAAGCTGGCTCAAGAGGATTTAACAGGAAGTCTAGCTCATTTAAGCATGCTTGCTCAAACAGGAGTCTTAAATGAGGAAGAGGCTGAAATCATCAGGAGTGGTCTTTTGACCCTTGAGGATAAATGTGCAGCAGGTGAGCTTGAATTTGACAAAGCCAATGAAGATATCCATATGAATATGGAAGTTAAGCTTCATAAAGAGATTGGAGCCTTGGCTGGGAAACTTCACACGGCTCGTAGCCGAAATGATCAGGTTGCAACAGACATGCACCTGTATCTCAAGAAGGTTCTTTTGAAGGTCGATGAAAAACTTACAAATTTACGAAAGGTTCTATTAAAACTTGCAAGTGAGCATACTGAGACCATAATGCCAGGCTATACCCACTTGCAGCACGCCCAGCCCATAAGTTTTGGTCACCATCTTCTGGCCTATTATCAAATGTTTACAAGGGATACTGAACGCTTTAACTTTAATCTAAAGCACACTGACCTGTCGCCTCTCGGGGCAGCAGCCCTTGCGGGGACCACATTTCCCATTGACCGAAAGCTTACTTCAGATTTACTAGGCTTTGAAAAGCCCTATGAAAATTCCTTGGATGCTGTCAGCGATAGGGATTTTATCCTGGAATTTTTAAGTAATGCAAGTATCCTTATGATGCATCTGAGTCGCTTTTGTGAGGAGATAATCCTTTGGTGCAGCCATGAATTTAATTTTATAAGCCTTTCTGATAAATTTTCAACCGGCTCAAGTATCATGCCCCAGAAGAAAAATCCTGATATGGCGGAGTTAATTAGGGGGAAAACAGGGAGGGTATATGGCGATTTGATTGGTCTTTTGACCGTCATGAAGTCCCTTCCTCTGGCTTATAATAAGGACTTACAGGAAGATAAGGAGGGGATGTTTGATACAGCAGATACCATTATGAAATCCATTGATATTATGGCTTCGATGCTTGAGACTATGACAGTAAACAAGGAGGTCATGGAAGAGTCAACCAAGAAAGATTTTTCAAATGCGACTGAACTCGCTGATTACTTAGCTTCAAAGGGTCTACCCTTTAGAAAAGCCCATGAGCTTGTGGGTAAACTAGTCTTGGAGTGTACTAAAAGGGCTTGTTACCTGCAAGATTTACCCCTTGATTACTATCAAAGTTTGTCAGATTTGATTGATGGAGATATCTACCATTATTTAGAGTCAAAAACTGCTGTAGCTAGGCGTAATTCTTATGGGGGAACAGGATTTGATTCAGTCAAAGACCAGATAAGAAGAGCTAAAAAAGAAGATTTTTAAGAAATTAGGGTCTAAAAATGTACTGTTTATGTACGTTTTTAGGCTTTTATGTTATAATTGGGAAGATTGAATGTAATTTAGTAAAGTGAGGATTCAATGAAAAAATCATATCGAATCAAAAGCTCCCAAGACTTTCAAAGAATCTTAGGAAAAAGGAATAGTTTTGCCAATAAAAAATTTGTTGTCTACAGGGATGAAGCCCAAAAGGAAAATTTCAGGGTGGGAATATCAGTAGGCAAGAAGCTTGGTAATGCTGTTTGTAGAAACAGAGTAAAAAGGCTCATTCGCCATGCCCTAATGGAATTTTCTCCAAGTATTGAGGATTATGATTTTTTGGTTATCGCCCGTGCGGGTGCTGAGGATTTGGACTTTGTGGACCTCAAAAAGAACCTCAAACATGCCTTAAAGCATGCAAATATTTATAGAGATGGAGACTTAGATTAAGTGAAAAAAAGATTAGCGGGCCTTTTAAGCCTCGTCATGCTTCTAGTCCTTACAGGCTGTGGAAGAAGTGATGTTACAGCAGCAACACCTGGAGTTTGGGAAAAATTGGTTTATGCCTTTGCTCAGATTATTAAATTCTTATCCTTTGGTGGCTCAATTAGTATTGGTATTATTTTATTTACCCTAATTATTAGGACAGCTCTTTTGCCTTTGATGAATATTCAAATCAAATCAAGCAGAAGACTACAAGAGATTCAGCCACAACTTAAGGCCCTTCAGGCTAAGTATCCTGGTAAAGATCCTGAAAGCCGCAGGCTTTTAAGCGAAGAAACGCAAATTCTTTATTCAGAAAATAATGCCAATCCCATGATTGGATGCCTCCCCCTTTTAATCCAACTTCCAATTTTAACGGGGCTCTATCAAGCCTTAACCCGTGTTGATTTTCTAAGGGATGGTCATTTTTTATGGCTTGACATCTCCCAAAAGGATCCCTACTACATCCTTCCAATTCTTGCGGCCCTCTTTACTTTTGTAAGCTCATGGCTAACCATGAAGGCTACAAGTGAAAAAAACAATATGACCACAAGCATGACCTACCTTTTGCCTGTAATGATTCTTTTTATGTCCTTAAATATGGCAAGTGGGGTGACCCTTTACTGGACGGTATCAAATGCCTTCCAAGCCTTCCAGACCTTGCTTTTAAATAATCCATTCAAGATTCAAAGGGAACGTGAAGCAAGCCTTGAAGCAGAAAAGGCCAAGATTCGTGCCAAGGAAAAAGCCCTGAAAAAGGCGACAAAGAAAAAATGATAGCTAAAATTTATTTTAGCGGAAAGTGATTTTGAAGGAGAAATATGACTATTTTTACTGGCGAAACGGTTGAAAAAGCAATTGAAAGAGGTCTTAGAGGTCTTAATGTTGGCCGTGAAAAAGTTCATATAAGTATTGTTCAGCATGAGAAAAAGGGTTTTTTGGGCTTTGGAGTTAAAAGAGCCCGGGTTGATATTGAAATAATTGATGAAGAAACCCAAAGAAGGGCTGATTATGAAGTTTTAAAGGGCAGCCGGATAAAGAGCTTTGACCGAAAAAAAGTTAAAAGTAATAAGGATTTGACCCTTGAGCTCAGTCATGTTGTTAAGGCTGTTCGCCTGGCTGAAAAAGAGAGTCAAACAGGCCTTAGTGATCTGGAAAAAGAGTTGATCATGAAGGAGGCCAGGGAAAGTTTTAATCTGGCCCTTGACGATAATTTAGGGGTTAAAAAGCTTATTTCAGAGACAGGTAAGGAAGATTTGCCTGATATAGAAAAATCACTTGAAAAAGTAAGTGAGCCCAAAGATGAACTTTTGATCCAGGTTGAAAACTACCTGCTTGAGATAATTTTTAATATGGGGATTAAGGCCTCTATCAGCTCTTCTTATATGGAGAATCATGGCCTCATAAAAATTGATTTAAGCTCTGATCAAGGCGGCCTCTTGATTGGCAAGCACGGTAAAATTTTACAAAGCCTGCAAGCCCTAACCCAGGCCTATGCAAGTCTTTTAGCCAAAGATTACATTAAAATAACCATTGATGTTGCAGGTTATTTGGTCAAACGGGAGCTTTACCTAAAGTCCTTGGCTCGAAAATCCGTTGAAAAAGCCCAAGCTGGCGAGGTTGTTGAACTTGAGGATTTACAGTCCCATGAGAGAAAGTTCATTCACAATCTTATTTCAGAAGAAGCAGGAATCACAAGCTATTCTAAGGGACAAGATTCAAAAAGGTCTGTTATTGTTTATAGGGAAAAGGGCATGTAGATTCCTTACTACTTAATGAACAAATGAATAAAATTACAAAAGATGCTATTGACAAACTAGACTTAAATATATTAAAATAGTTTGGTATGTTTAGTATTCGAACAAGTAAAGCCTAGGCTAGACATAAATAGAATAAAACAGGAGGGTTCCAGAAATGAAACGTACTTACCAACCAAGTAAACGTAAACGCCAAAAAACACACGGTTTCCGTAAACGTATGGCTACTAAAAACGGACGTCGCGTATTAGCGTCACGTCGTCGTAAAGGACGTGCAGTAATCTCTGCATAATAGTTCAAAAAAATCGTAGAGCGAACTCGAGCGCTTGCGATTTTTTTATTGCCCGCGTGACCTTTATATCCTTTCTTATACGGGTAGGATAATTTGAAAATATCCACAAAATACCTTATAATTAGACCTATAGTTAGAAAGAGGTGAGATTATGGGATTCACAGATGAAACAGTTCGCTTTGAATTTGATGATTCAAGTAAAAAAGAGATGAGTGAGACTCTTCTTTCTGTTTACAGGGCACTTGAAGAAAAGGGTTATAGTCCGATTAATCAAATGGTAGGTTATGTCTTATCAGGGGACCCGGCATATATCCCTCGTCACAATGATGCTCGAAACATGATTCGTCGCTTTGATCGTGATGATATCGTTGAAGAGTTAATCAAATCATATTTAAAGAATCAAGGTGCAGATATTTGATGGAAAGAATTTTAGGCCTAGACGTAGGTAGTAAGACTGTGGGAGTTGCTGTAAGTGATCTCCTTGGAATTACTGCCCAAGGTCTTGAAATCATAAGGATTGACGAAGAAGCAGGTGATTTTGGATTAGAACGGATGGATGAGCTTGTAAAAGAGCAAAAACCAGGTCGTTTTGTCCTGGGTCTACCAAAGAACATGAACAACACACTTGGCCCAAGGGCTGAGGCCAGCCAAAGGTACGGGGCTCTTCTTGAAGAGCGTTATGGTCTTCCAGTTGACTACCAAGACGAGCGTTTATCAACAGCAGAAGCTGAGCGGATGCTTATTTCAAATGATACCAGCCGTGGTAAGCGTAAGCAGGTTATCGATAAGTTAGCGGCGGTAATTATCCTGCAAAACTATTTAGAAATCCACAGATAAGAAAATAAAGATAGGAAAGAGAAGACAATGACAGAACATAATCATGATCACAATCACGACCACAATCAAGAATTCATTACTTTAATTGATGAAGCAGGAAATGAGTCACTTTATGAAATTCTTTTGACCATTGATGGCCAAGAAGAATTTGGTAAAAACTACATTCTTGTTGTTCCAAGCGGTGTTGAGGAAGATGAAAATGGCGAGATTGAAATTCAAGCCTATGCTTATACTCAAGACGAAAATGGCGTTGAAGGGGAACTTCAACCAATCGCTGAGGATGCTGAAGAAGAATGGAATATGATTGAAGAAGTATTCAATTCATTTGTTGAAGAAACAGAAGAATAAAAAAGTTCTGGGAGTAATCCCAGGATTTTTTTTACTTTTGAAGCCTCTGCTTATTGGAGGACAAGGAGACCCTTGTTTACCTTAATTGCGAAAACTTCCTTTTTTTGCTATTATTGACTTAATATTTTGGAGATGGAGTTAAGATGAGTAAAAAAACCTATGCCCGCCGTTTTAGTAAAAATGGGCGTGCCAATAATGAACCCAGTAAACCCATAGATGAACCATTAAGGGATGATGAGGACTTAGAGTCAACATTTGAATACCTAGAAGAAGAGGCAATTGAAAATCAGCCTACCCATAGTACCAGCGGATATGCTGAAAGCTATAGAAAGTTGAAGACCTATCCCTTGATTATTCTTTTGGCTATTTTAGTGTCCTTTAGCTTTAAATCTATGCCCCTAAACCCTTTTAGTCCAGCAGAAAAGGTTGCAGAAAATCTTTATTCTGGGCTTGCCATGAGTCACGGTCAATATCCTTATGAGCATTTTTATTCAAATGACGGGATTATCTTCTTTTTGATAAATCAGCTGGGGAATCTAAGTAATGATACTTGGATTTTATGGGGGATTGAGCTTTTATGCTTGATTGTTTCATCAATCATGCTGGGCAGACTTATCCTTAAAAATGGCGGCAGCTATAAATTAGCGAGAATTTCTAGTATTTTTAACCTTGTCCTAATTTTTATCCTGGCAGGAGGGGGAGACTCTTCAGCTCAGATGGCTATCATACCGCTGATAGCTTCAGTCGATATTCTTCTTGATTACTTCAAGGGAGAGGTTTCTGATGGTAAGTTTTTCCTTTTAGGTCTTTACCTGACTGTGGGAATCCTTATAATGCCTGTAGTATTTATCTTTGCCGTCGTAGGGATTTTATCTTATCTGGTTTGCGGTCTTGCAAGAAAGGCATTTGGTCAAACTTTATATCAGTTGATTCTTTTACTTCTTGGAGCCATGCTTGTCATCTATCCAGCCTGCTACCTTCCTTTGAAGGATCAGTATCTGGGCCTTGCCTATGAACAGATGTTTGTCCTACCTTTCAAGGGAATGGCCTTTGATATGGAAGGTTTGAAAACAGCAGGCCTCTACCTTCTTATTTTCCTAAGTTTATTTGGTCCCAAACTAGTGGGTGGTTTAAGAGCTAGAAGGCCCTTCTTCCTAAGCCTCTTTATGAGTGCCCTTCTTACCATTCTAGTTTTAGCCTTTCTACCAAATAATTCCTTTGCCTCTTTAATTATTATCCTTCCTTTGGTGGTTCCATTTATACCATCGATGTTTGAGGATATTCCTAGGCAAAAACTTAGTATCTTGACCTATCTTAAGCTCAATTGGTTCTTACCTGTAGTGGGAATCTTGGCCCTTGGTTCCTACTCACTCTTTGGGCTTTTAAAGAGTATGGAGCCTTATCAGGAGGAGATGCTGGTTGCCAATATGATTAGCTCAGCCAGTGAAGCAAATGATAAGATTCTTATTCTTGACGACGGTAAGGATATTTATAATCTATCAAGGAGGGTGGCTAGTGCTGTTCCAGTCCCTAGCTACTATCCAGCTAAATATATGACTGATTATAACCAACGCTTTAATGAAAAAACACCTAAGTTTATTATTGCTGACAGCCAAAAGGAAGTCCCAGAAAATATAGCTAGAATTTTAGAAGAAGCTTATCTACCGGTCAAATTTGATGCACCAAGTTATAGTATTTACGAAAAAGCACTTAGTGATGAGGCAATCGCAAGATCTTCTAGTGAACCTGCAACTAGTGAGCCAGCTTCTGAAAGTAGCTCAGAAGTTCTTGATGTAAGTGGTCTAATCATATCTGATGATGAGATGCCCGCAGATACGGAAAATTTTAGTAATTAAAAAATCCTACGTGAGTAGGATTTTTTTTACTTTTCTTACCTTCTTTTAATAAGCTTTGATTTCAGCTACAGTTTTGTCATCCAAACGACGGGCTACTTCAGTTAGAAGTTTAACTGTGTTTAGGTAATCATCTTCGTGGATGATTGAAGTGTGACTGTGGAGGTAACGCACAGGAACAGTGACCGCAAGGCTTGGTACACCATTGTGGCTTAGGTGCATTTTACCAGCATCAGTCCCACCACCAGCGATTACTGTTAGCTGGTAAGGAATGTGTAATTCGTCAGCTACATCAGTTACAAAGTTTAAAAGTTTTTGATGGGGAATCATTGAAGCGTCAAAGATAAGGATTTGAGGCCCCTTACCAAGCACGCTATCAGCTTCCTTAGGAGTCATCCCTGGAGTATCACCAGCTGTACCAGTATCAACAGCAAAGGCGATGTCTGGGTTAACTAGGTGGGTTAAGGTTTGAGCTCCTCTTAGACCAACTTCTTCCTGAACATCTGCTCCAAGGAACATTTGGTTGTGGACTGTGTCGTCACCTTTAAGGTTTTCAAGTACCTTAAGGACAATAGCAGTTCCGATACGGTTATCCCAAGCCTTACCAAGGAGGAATTTACCACCATTTAAACGAGTTGCCTCAATTCTTGGTGTAATCATGTCACCAGGACGAATCCCAAGGGCTTCAACCTCTTCGCGGCTTGACATACCAAGATCGATAAACATGTCCTTAATGTCATAAACCTTGTTACGAACCTCAGGGCTTAAAACGTGCGGTGGCTTAGATCCAGTAACACCTTGAATCTTGTCCCCTTTTCTTGTTGTAATAGTAACCTGTTGGGCAAGCATTACTTGTGCCCACCAACCACCGATGGTCTGGAATTCGATAAAACCATTATCAGTGATTTTTGTTACCATGAAACCAACCTCGTCCATGTGGCTTGCCATAAGGACACGCGGTCCTTCTTGACCAAGGCGTGCAACAACACTTCCAAGACCGTCAAATTCAATATCAGAAGTATATTTTTTAGCTTCCCTTTTGAAAATCTCACGGACTTCACCCTCATGACCAGCAATACCGTCGGCATTACTTAGTTCATATAAGAATTGTTCTTCATTAATGTTCATTTTTAACCTCCTAAAATTCATGTTCATTCTATCATAAGTTTCTCATATATTAAAGTGTCACTGTTTTTTCTGGGACATAGCATATCTTGAAATCCTGGATTTTCCTGGTTAAAAAATCAGCTCAATGCACTTTCGATTGACCTATAAGCCAGATAATCCATCAAGTTATAATCAAGCTTGGACAAGTTTTTTTGATGAATTAAGACTTTTGCATCTTGTCTTATAGATACTACATATAGTGTTAGATGTTGTTTTAGGACGGAAATAACACAATATATGGTGGTAGTCAAGATTGAAATTAAATATTATTTTGTTATACTTAAATCTATACAAGGAGAGCCAAATGGATTTAATTGAAAAATTAGAGGATGAAAAAATTATGGAAATTCAAGTTATTAAGCGTGATGGTAGGGTGCTTGATTTTGAAGTTGAAAAAATCTACAATTCCCTACTTAAGGCTAGTAAAATAGAAGGTGGAGATGAATCAGCTAAAGTCAGCCAGCTGCTTGATAGCATCTTATCAGATCTTGCCACAAATTCTAGTCAGCAAATTGAAGTCTCTGAAATTCAAAACCTCATTGAAAGAATTCTTAAAGAAAATGGAGAGTTCAATCTGTATGAATCCTATAGGACCTATAGGATTAAACAAGATGAGGCTCGTAAGCAGGCAACTGACATTAACTTTACCATTGATAAACTTTTAAATAAGGATCAGGCTGTGGTCAATGAAAATGCCAACAAGGACAGTGATGTCTTTAACACCCAAAGGGATTTGACGGCGGGGATTGTTGGTAAGTCAATTGGTCTGCGTCTTTTGCCAAGTCATGTGGCCAATGCCCACCAAAAGGGTGATATTCACTACCATGACCTTGATTACCATCCGTATACGCCCATGACCAACTGTTGTTTGATTGACTTTAAGGGCATGCTTCGTGACGGCTTTAACATTGGTAATGCTGAGGTGGTATCACCCAAGTCGATTCAAACGGCAACAGCTCAGATGAGCCAAATCATCGCAAATGTTGCTTCAAGTCAGTATGGGGGCTGTTCAGCCAACCGGGTTGACGAACTACTTGCTCCCTACGCCAAATTGAACTTTGAAAAACACTTGGCTGATGCCCGCGAGTGGGTAGCAGAAGACCGTCAGGAAGAGTATGCCTATGCCAAGACTAAAAAAGACATCTATGATGCCATGCAGTCTCTTGAGTATGAGATTAACACCCTCTTTACATCAAATGGTCAAACCCCATTTACATCTTTAGGTTTTGGTCTGGGAGAAGACTGGTTTGCCCGTGAGATTCAAAGGGCCATTTTAGAAATCAGACTAAAGGGACTTGGCCGCGAGGGACGGACAGCCATCTTCCCAAAACTTATCTTTACTTTAAAAGATGGGCTAAATCTACATGAGGGCGAGCCCAATTATGACATCAAAGAGCTAGCTCTTGAATGTGCCACAAAACGCATGTATCCAGATGTCTTAAGCTATGACAAGATTGTTGAGCTCACAGGCAGCTACAAGGTTCCAATGGGTTGTAGGTCATTCTTACAGGGCTGGAAGAATGACCAGGGTGAAGATGAGGTTGAAGGCCGCATGAACCTGGGGGTTGTGACCCTTAACTTGCCAAGGATTGCTCTTGAATCAAAAGGTGACATGAACCGTTTCTGGGATATTTTTGGAGAACGTTTGGACATCTTGCGTGATGCCCTTGTCTACCGGATTGAACGCGTCAAAGAAGCAAGCCCAGCCAATGCTCCGATTCTTTACCAAAATGGGGCCTTCGGAGGACGCTTGGCTAAAACAGACTCAGTTGATGAGCTCTTCAAAAATCGCAGGGCTACAGTTTCCATGGGATACATTGGGCTTTATGAGGTTGCGACAGTCTTCTACGGGGGGAACTGGGAGTCGAATCCTGAGGCTAAAGAGTTTACCCTGGACATCCTAAAATTAATGAAGCAGACCGCTGAAGCCTGGTCAGACGAGTATGACTACCATTTCTCAGTCTACTCAACTCCTTCAGAGTCACTGACTGACCGCTTCTGCAAGCTTGATACGGAAAAATTTGGTGTCATTGAAGACATCACAGACAAGGAATACTATACAAATAGTTTCCACTATGACGTCAGAAAGAACCCAACCCCATTTGAGAAGCTGGACTTTGAAAAAGACTATCCAGTCTATGCCAGTGGCGGATTCATTCACTACTGTGAATACCCCATGCTCCAGCAGAATCCAAAGGCTTTAGAAGCTGTTTGGGACTATGCCTATGACCGAGTTGGCTACCTTGGTACCAATACTCCAATCGACAAATGCTATGAATGTCATTATGAGGGCGATTTTGCACCAACTGAGCGAGGCTTTAAATGCCCTAACTGCGGTAATTCAAATCCTGCAACAGTTGATGTGGTTAAAAGAACCTGCGGTTACCTGGGGAATCCTCAGGCTCGTCCAATGGTGAATGGTCGCCACAAGGAAATCAGCAGCCGGGTTAAGCATATGAACGGTTCAGTTGGCCATATTTTAGCTGATTAATTAGTTGGTTAATTATCTAAAATAGAACATTAATTAATAGAACCTTAGAAAATTAGGAATAAGTATTAAAAAAAGATAAGGAGGTAGTTATGGGAAAATATCAATTAGATGACAAGGGACGTGCTCAAAATCAAAAGTTCCACGAGAAACATTCTAATGTAAAATCAGACAAGCAGGCTCGAATTTTAGAGATGCGTGCTAAATTTTTAGCTGGTAAAAAAGGACAAGCTGCTAATGAAGAATCCAAAGCCTAAAGAGTGGCTAGCAGAAGATTTAAGCCAGAATTACATAGCTGATTATAAGCCCTTTAACTTTGTTGACGGCGAAGGTGTGAGAAATAGTCTCTATGTATCGGGTTGTCCTTTCGCCTGTGAGGGCTGTTATAATGCAAGTGCTCAAAGTTTCCGCTTCGGTAGCCCCTATACTAAGGAGATTGAGGAGAGGATTATGGCTGACATGAGAGAATCTTATGTTCAGGGCTTGACCCTTCTTGGCGGTGAACCCTTTTTGAACACAGGCGTAGTTCTTCCACTGGTTAAAAGAATCAGAAGGGAGCTTCCTCAAAAGGATATTTGGTCATGGACAGGCTATACCTGGGAGGAGCTCGCACTTGATAGCACGGATAAACTTGAATTACTGGAGAATATTGATATTTTGGTCGATGGTCGTTTTGATATTAATAAAAAGAATCTTCTTCTTCAGTTTAGGGGATCAAGCAATCAAAGGATTATTGATGTAAAAAAATCACTTGAAGCAGGGCGCCTTATTCTTTGGGATAAACTGAAGGATGGTAGTACAAGCTTTGAGCAGGTTGACCGCAATAAATTATTATAAAAGGAACACTCGTTTAAAGTACGGGTGTTTTTTTCTATAGTCTCTATAAGTTTAGAAATTATTCAGAATTTTTGATACAATACTATTAAAATAAAGGAGGAAGATATGGTTCGTATACAAGATGATTTATTTGAAGCAGTTAACAAGGATTGGTTGGAAAAAAGTGAGATTCCAAGTGACAAACCAAGAATGTCTGCCTTTGATGAGCTGGTGATTAATAATGAGAAAACCCTCATGGAAGATTTTTCAGGTCCTGTTGATTTTGCAGAGCCTGTAATGCATGAATTTATTAAATTTTATAAAAAAGCAGGAGATTTTGAAGCTCGTAAGAATTTTGGAGTGGAGCCTGTAAAAGCTGAGTTGGCCCGAATTGAAGGAATTAAAGACTTTGCTGATTTTGATGAAAATTTGGCAGATCTTATTTTAAATTCAAGTACAACACCGCCTTTTGGACTTTCAGTATCTCCTGATATGAAGGATGCCATCCATAATGCCTTATATTTTTCAAGTGTTGGACTCATCCTGCCTGATACAAGCTATTACGCAGAAAATCATCCTAGAAAAGATGAACTTTTAGCCTTTTACCGTCAAAATACCATTGATATTTTAAAGGAGTTTGGCTATGACCAGAACAGGGCTGAAAAATTAGCTGATGATACATTGAAGTTTGATTCTCTCTTGGTTCCTTATGTAAATACAAGTGAGGAGTGGGCTAAATATGCAGATCTTTATAATCCAGTAGAGATTGGCGAATTTGTAGGTAAGCTTACAACAGTTGATTTCGACCGCTTAATGAGAGGGCTGATTGGGGAGCTTCCTGACCGAGTTCTTGTTTATGAGAAAAGGTTCTTTGAAAACTTTAATAGCCTTGTAAATGAAGAAAATTTTGAACTTATCAAGTCATACATGCTTGTTATGGCAGCGAGATCTGCGACAGGTTACCTATCAGATGATCTTCGAATTTTAGGTGGAGCCTTTGGTCGTTTCCTAAGCGGTATTTCTGAGGCCCGTAGCCAGGAAAAACATGCCTATGACCTTGCGACAGGGCAATTTTCTCAAGCAGTTGGACTTTATTATGGTCATAAGTATTTTGGTGAAGAGGCCAAGCAGGATGTTAAACGTATGACTGCTCAAATGATTAAAATCTACCAGGAGCGTCTAAGTGACAATAATTGGTTGTCTAAGGAAACAATTGGTAAGGCCATTGAAAAACTTGATGCCATGACAGTTTTTATTGGCTATCCAGACAAGTTACCTGAAATCTACAACAAATTTAGGGTAGGAGACGCTAGTATCTATGAGGATGTTCAAGGCTTTAGCAAAATCCGCACTCGTAGGCACTATGAAAAATACTCTGAGGATGTAGACAAGACTGAATGGCATATGCCAGCTCACATGGTAAATGCCTACTTTAGTCCAGACAGTAATACCATTGTCTTCCCAGCAGCTATTCTCCAAGAACCTTTCTATAGTGTAAGTCAAAGCAGTAGTCAAAATTACGGGGGGATTGGAGCTGTTATTGCTCATGAAATCTCACACGCCTTTGACAATAATGGTGCTCTCTTTGATAAATTCGGTAACATGGAAAATTGGTGGACTGAAGAAGATTTCAAGGCCTTTGAAGAGAAGCAAAAGCTGATGATTGATGAGTTTGAAGGACTTGAGATTGCAGGTGGCAAGGTTAATGGAACCCTTGTTGTTAGTGAAAACATCGCAGATGCTGGAGGGCTTACAGCAGCCATGACAGCAAGCCAGCTGGAGCCAGATGCTAATCTGCGTGAGGTCTTTGAGCAATGGGCTACCGTTTGGCGGAATAAAGCCAAGGACGAATACACACAAATGTTATTAAGCTCTGATGTCCATGCTCCAGCCAAACTTCGGGCAAATGTCCAACCAACCAACCTGGACGAATTCTTTGAAGTCTTTGATGTTAAAGAAGGAGACTCTATGTGGCGGGCCCCAGAAGATAGGGTTAAAATTTGGTAAAAAGCTTTCTATTTATGAGGAACTTTTATCAGAGTATTTTTATCAAAAATAAAATGTAAAAAAATATAAAAAAAGCTTGACATTAATACTAACTAGTGTATAATGGAAAGAAATAGTTTGTCGGTACACCTGGTATGAAATATTGTCCATACGGGTGTAGTGAGCAGCGGTGAAGGAATTGACCGTTGCTTTTTTTGCCGTTTTAGACCTTATTTTTCAGGCTAAGTTACTGAAACTTAAACCTTCTAAATTTTCAGACTACTTTAAAATAACTATTTATAAGCAATGATTTGTAAAATAGGAAAGAGGAGAAACTACATTGGCAGGACATGATGTTGCCTACGGTAAACACCGTACAAGACGCAGTTTTTCGCGAATCAAAGAAGTTCTTGATTTGCCAAATTTAATTGAAATCCAAACAGATAGCTACCAGCAATTTCTTGATGAAGGCTTTAAGGATGTATTCCAAGAAATGCTTCCAATTAATAACTTCACAGATACAATGGAGCTTGAGTTTGTTGGTTATGAAATGCGTGAGCCTAAATATACAATCGAAGAAGCTCGTGCTCATGACGCAAACTACTCAGCACCAATCTTTGTAACCTTCCGCCTTATTAATAAGGAAACTGGAGAAATCAAAACTCAGGAAGTCTTCTTTGGTGACTTCCCACTTATGACTGAAATGGGAACCTTCGTTATCAACGGAGCTGAACGTATCATCGTGAGTCAGTTGGTTCGTAGCCCTGGTGTTTACTTCCACGATAAAGTAGATAAAAACGGTAAAGTTGGATATGGCCACACTGCCATCCCTAACCGTGGTGCCTGGTTCGAACTTGATACAGATGCTAAAGATATCGGTTATGCTCGTATTGACCGTACTCGTAAACTACCATTTACAGTAATGATGCGTGCCCTAGGGTTTGGTGCTGATTCAGAAATCTTTGAGATTCTTGGGGACTCAGAAATCCTTCGTAAC
Source organism: Streptococcaceae bacterium ESL0729 (assembly GCA_029391995.1). Taxonomy (NCBI): domain Bacteria; kingdom Bacillati; phylum Bacillota; class Bacilli; order Lactobacillales; family Streptococcaceae; species Streptococcaceae bacterium ESL0729. The sequence goes on along the minus strand of CP113924.1, from coordinate 1,331,607 downwards.
ACAATCGAAAAAGACATCCACAAGAATCAAAACGACACTCGTGTTGAAGAAGCTCTTAAAGACATCTACGACCGTATCCGTCCAGGTGAACCAAAAACTGCTGACTCATCTCGTAACCTTCTTGTGGCAAGATTCTTCGACCCACGTCGTTATGACCTAGCACCAGTTGGACGTTACAAGGTAAACAAAAAACTAGCTCTTAAGAACCGTCTTTTAGGTCTTACACTTGCTGAACCTTTAGTTGATCAAGAAACAGGAGAAATCCTAGTTGAGGCTGATACTCTTGTAACTCGTGAAGTTCTTGATAATATCACTGAAGCTCTTGATAATGGTTTAGCTACAGTTACTTACTACCCGTCAGATGATGCAGTATTAAACGAAGCTGTTAACCTTCAAGTAGTTAAAGTTTACTCACCTCTTGACCCAGAACGTGTGGTTAACGTGATTAGTAATGGTCAAATTGACTCTGAAGTTCGTACAATTACCCCAGCTGATATCATTGCAAGCATCAACTACTGGCTTGGTCTAAATGATAACATTGGTAAGGTTGACGATATCGACCACCTTGGTAACCGTCGTATCCGTTCAGTAGGTGAACTACTTCAAAACCAAGTTCGTATCGGTCTTAGCCGTATGGAACGTGTTATCCGTGAACGTATGTCAAGTCAAGACAATGAGAACATGACTCCTCAAGCTCTACTTAACATCCGTCCAGTTGTAGCTGCAATCAAAGAATTCTTTGGGTCATCTCAACTTTCACAATTCATGGACCAACATAACCCGCTTTCAGAGCTTTCGCACAAACGTCGTCTATCAGCCCTTGGGCCTGGTGGTCTTACACGTGACCGTGCTGGATATGAAGTTCGTGACGTACACTACACCCACTATGGTCGTATGTGTCCAATCGAGACCCCTGAGGGACCAAATATCGGGCTTATCAACAACCTTTCAAGCTACGGAAAAATCAACAAATACGGATTCATCCAAAGCCCATACCGTAAGGTTGACCGTGCGTCAGGTCTTGTAACTAGCGACATCCACTGGCTAACAGCTGATGAAGAAGATAACTACACAGTAGCACAGGCAAACTCTCCACTTAATGAAGATGGAACTTTTGCAAATGATACTGTAATGGCTCGTCACACAGGTAACAATATTGAGGTATCAACTGAACTTATTGACTACATGGACGTATCACCTAAACAGGTAGTAGCGGTTGCGACAGCTTGTATTCCTTTCTTGGAAAACGATGACTCAAACCGTGCCCTTATGGGAGCGAACATGCAACGTCAGGCAGTACCACTTATTGATCCACACGCACCATTCATCGGAACTGGTATGGAACACCAAGCAGCCCACGATTCAGGAGCGGCTCTGATTTCAAAACACGCAGGAACTGTTGAGTTCGCTGATGCTGCTGAAATCCGCATCCGCCGTGAATCTGGAGAACTTGATATCTACAACGTAACTAAGTTCCGTCGTTCAAACTCAGGAACTTCTTACAACCAACGTACTCTTGTTAAGGTTGGAGACAAGGTAGATGCAAGTGAGATTATCGCTGACGGCCCATCTATGGAAAATGGAGAAATGGCCCTTGGTCAAAACCCACTAGTTGCCTTCATGACATGGGAAGGGTATAACTTCGAGGATGCCGTAATCATGAGTGAACGTCTGGTTAAAGATGACGTTTATACATCTATTGCCATTGAAGAGTATGAATCAGAAACACGCGATACAAAGCTTGGGCCTGAAGAAATTACTCGCGAAGTACCAAACGTTGGTGAAGAAGCCCTTAAGAACCTTGACGAATTCGGTATCATCCGTATTGGTGCTGAGGTTAAAGAAGGTGACCTTCTAGTTGGTAAGGTTACACCAAAAGGTGTAAGCGAACTTTCTGCAGAAGAACGCCTCCTTCACGCAATCTTTGGTGAGAAATCACGTGAAGTACGTGACACATCTCTTCGTGTACCTCACGGAGCTGACGGTATCGTCCACGACGTTAAGATCTTCCGTCGTGAAAATGGGGATGAGCTTGCAACTGGTGTTAACATGCTGGTTCGCGTATATATCGTTCAAAAACGTAAAATCCACGTTGGGGATAAAATGGCCGGACGTCACGGAAACAAAGGGGTTGTATCACGCATCCTTCCAGTTGAAGACATGCCTTACCTTCCAGACGGAACTCCAGTCGATATCATGCTTAACCCTCTAGGGGTGCCATCACGGATGAATATCGGACAGGTTATGGAGCTTCACCTAGGAATGGCTGCTCGCCAACTAGGAATCCACATCGCAACTCCAGTCTTTGACGGAGCAAATGATGACGACATCTGGAACACAGTTAAAGAAGCTGGTATGGCAGATGACGCCAAAACTGTCCTTTACGACGGACGTACTGGTGAACCATTTGACAACCGTGTATCGGTTGGTGTCATGTACATGATCAAACTTCACCACATGGTTGACGATAAACTCCACGCTCGTAGCGTAGGACCTTACTCACTAGTTACCCAACAACCACTTGGAGGTAAAGCTCAATTTGGTGGACAACGTTTCGGGGAAATGGAAGTTTGGGCCCTTGAGGCATACGGAGCTGCTTACATCCTACAGGAAATCTTGACCTACAAGTCAGATGACGTTACAGGACGTACTAAGGCATATGAAGCAATCGTTAAGGGTGAACGCATCCCTCGTCCAGGTGTTCCTGAATCATTCCGCGTACTTGTTAAAGAGCTACAATCACTAGGTCTTGACATGAAAGTACTTGATGATGAGGATAACACACTTGAACTTCGTGATCTTGATGATGATGAAGATGATGGAATCCACGTTGATGCCCTTGAAAAAGCCCGTAAGGAACAAGAAAAATTACGTGCTGAAAACCTTGCTGCAGAAGAATTAAAGGCTGCTCAAGAAATCAAGGAAGTACAAGCAAACGAACTTGAATCTGATGCAGATGGCAAGTAAGTTATACTTTAACTTTAGTAAAAATAGATAATATAGATTTTGAGAACTTACGTTGATAAAGGGCACAGATGCCCTTTATCAAGTTTTATATAGCTAGGAGAAAAAATCTTGGTAGATGTTAATAAATTTCAGAGTATGCAAATATCTCTGGCTTCACCACGCCAAATCCGTACTTGGTCATACGGTGAAGTAAAAAAACCAGAAACAATCAACTACCGTACACTAAAACCAGAACGTGAAGGACTATTTGATGAACGTATCTTTGGTCCTACAAAAGACTGGGAGTGTGCCTGTGGTAAATACAAGCGTATCCGTTATAAGGGTATCGTCTGTGACCGCTGTGGGGTAGAAGTTACCCGTGCTAAAGTACGTCGTGAACGTATGGGACACATCGAGCTTGCGGCTCCTGTAACCCACATTTGGTACTTCAAAGGAATCCCTTCTCGCATGGGTCTTGCCCTAGATATGAGCCCACGTGCCCTTGAGGAAGTAATCTACTTTGCCTCATACGTGGTAATCGATCCAAAAGACACTCCAATGGAGAAGAAAACTCTTCTAAGTGAACGTGAATACCGCGAAAAAATGCTGGAATACGGCTACGGATCATTCGTTGCTAAGATGGGTGCTGAAGCCATTCAAGACCTACTTATGGACGTTGACCTTGACCGTGAAATTGTTGAGCTTAAAGAAGAGCTTAAAACAGCAAGCGGACAAAAACGTGTTAAGGCTGTTCGTCGTCTGGACATTCTTGATGCCTTCCGTAAATCAGACAACCAGCTTGACTGGATGGTAATGGATGTACTTCCAGTTATTCCACCAGATTTACGTCCAATGGTTCAACTTGATGGTGGACGTTTTGCCACAAGTGACCTTAACGACCTTTACCGTCGTGTTATCAACCGTAACAACCGTCTTAAACGTCTGATTGAGCTTAACGCTCCTGGAATCATCGTTCAAAATGAGAAACGTATGCTCCAAGAGGCAGTTGATGCCCTAATCGACAACGGTCGCCGTGGTCGTCCAATTACAGGACCAGGTAACCGCCCGCTTAAATCTCTAAGCCACATGCTTAAAGGTAAACAAGGACGTTTCCGTCAAAACTTGCTTGGTAAACGTGTTGACTACTCAGGACGTTCAGTAATCGTCGTTGGTCCAACTCTTAAGATGTACCAATGTGGTCTTCCAAAAGAGATGGCAATCGAGCTATTTAAACCATTCGTTATGGCTGAACTTGTTAAACGTGAAATGGCAGCCAATGTTCGTGCGGCTAAACGTAAGGTTGAGCGTATGGACGAAGACATCTGGGATGTTTTAGAAGATGTAATCAAGGAACACCCAGTTCTACTTAATAGGGCCCCTACCCTTCACAGACTTGGTATCCAGGCCTTTGAACCAGTCCTTATCGACGGACGTGCAATCCGCCTTCACCCACTTGTATGTGAGGCCTACAATGCCGACTTCGATGGAGACCAAATGGCCGTCCACGTACCACTTTCTGAAGAAGCTCAAGCTGAAGCTCGTATCCTTATGCTTGCTGCTGAACACATCCTTAACCCTAAAGATGGTAAGCCAGTAGTAACTCCATCACAGGATATGGTCCTAGGTAACTACTACCTAACTATGGAAGAAGCAGGACGTGAAGGTGAAGGAATGATCTTCTCAAATCCTGATGAAGCAATCATTGCTTGGCGTAATGGTTACGTTCACCTGCACACACGTGTTGGTATCGCAACTAACTCACTTGAAAAACCTTGGACACAAGATCAAGAAGGTAAAATCCTACTTACAACTGTTGGTAAGATTCTCTTCAATGCAATCATGCCTACAGAGTTCCCTTACCTAAATGAGCCAACAATGGACAACCTAACAAGTCAAACAGATGACCGTTACTTTGTTCCTGCTGGAGGAAATGTTAAGGAAGCAATCGAAAATCTTGACCTTGTAGCACCATTTAAGAAAAAATATCTTGGTAATGTAATCGCTGAAGTCTTCAAACGTTTCCGCACTACAGAAACTTCTGAAATGCTTGACCGTCTGAAAGATTTAGGTTACCACCACTCAACAAAAGCTGGTCTTACAGTGGGTATCGCAGATATCCCAGTCGTTGAAGAAAAACAAGAAATCATCGATGCAGCCCATGAAAAAGTTGAGACAATCACCATTCAGTTCCGTCGTGGTTTAATCACTGATGACGAACGCTACCAAGCTGTAACAAACGTTTGGCGTGGAGCTAAAGAAGAGCTTGAAAAACGTCTGATTGAAACTCAAGACCTTAAGAACCCAATCGTTATGATGATGGACTCTGGGGCCCGTGGTAACATCTCAAACTTCTCACAGCTTGCCGGTATGCGTGGACTTATGGCCGCTCCAAATGGACGTATTATGGAGCTTCCTATCATCTCAAACTTCCGTGAGGGTCTTTCAGTCCTCGAGATGTTCTTCTCTACTCACGGAGCTCGTAAAGGTATGACCGATACAGCCCTTAAGACTGCCGATTCAGGTTACTTGACTCGTCGTCTAGTAGACGTAGCCCAAGACGTAATCATCCGTGAAGATGACTGTGGAACTGACCGCGGACTTATCATCAGTGCTATCACTGACGGTAAAGAGATGGTTGAACCACTTGATGAGCGTCTAGCAGGACGTTATACTCTACAAACTGTAACTAATCCTGAAACTGGTGAAGTAATCATTGGTATGGATGAGCTGATTACAGAAGATATTGCAGCTGCTATTGTGAAAGCTGGTATTGAACAAGTCAAAATCCGTAGCGTATTTACCTGTCGTACTCGTCACGGTGTATGTAAACACTGTTATGGTGTCAACCTTGCAACAGGTGATGCCGTTGAAGTTGGTGAAGCAGTTGGTACAATTGCAGCCCAATCAATCGGGGAGCCAGGAACACAGCTTACAATGCGTACCTTCCATACGGGTGGGGTTGCCTCAAGTGAAGATATCACTCAGGGTCTCCCTCGTATCCAGGAAATCTTTGAAGCTCGTAATCCTAAAGGGGAAGCAATCATCACTGAAGTTACAGGTGAAGTTGTCGAAATCACTGAAGAAGCAAGCACACGTACTAAGGAAGTAACTGTCAAAGGTGAAACTGATACACGTACATACACTGTACCATTCACATCTCGTATGAAGGTTGCAGTTGGGGACTTTGTTCACCGTGGTGCTCCACTTACTGAAGGATCAATCGAACCTAAACACCTCCTACAAGTACGTGACGCCCTATCTGTAGAAACTTACCTACTTGCAGAAGTACAAAAAGTTTACCGTTCTCAAGGGGTAGAAATCGGCGACAAACACGTTGAGGTTATGGTTCGTCAAATGCTACGTAAGGTTCGCGTTATGGATCCAGGGGACACTGACCTTCTTCCAGGAACACTTATGGACATCTCAGACTTCTCTGATGCCAATGAAGACACTCTTATCAAGGGTGGAGTCCCTGCGACATCACGTCCAGTCCTTATGGGGATTACAAAAGCATCTCTTGAAACTAACTCATTCCTATCAGCTGCATCATTCCAGGAAACAACTCGTGTCCTTACAGATGCTGCCATCCGCGGTAAGAAAGACCACCTACTTGGTCTTAAGGAAAATGTTATCATCGGTAAGATTATCCCAGCGGGTACAGGTATGCAGCGCTACCGTAACATCGAGCCACAAGCTCATGTACCAGCAACTGAAGAAGTCTTAGAAGTAGTTGAAGTTACTGAATAACAGCTAATTTCCACCAACTTTTAACAAATAATAAAAAATACCCAAGGTTAATTCCTGGGTATTTTTTTATTGGCTGCGGAAATTCTCATATAATGGAAGTTTCCAGTAAATTTTTGGAAGTATCCTTCTTAAATGGTATTATTTTTATAATAAATTATAATAAAGGGGAATTAGTGGATGAATATATTTCTAAAAAATAGAGATTTTAGGCAGATGTCGATAAATGAATGGATTTCAGTACTTGGGGATACCATGTTTTATCTGGCCTTTATTAATTATGTGTCAGACTATAGGTTTGCTCCCCTGGCTGTCCTTTTGATTACCATTTCAGAGACAATTCCACAGATTATTCAAATCTTTACAGGAGTTGCAGCAGATTTTCAAAAAAATAGGATAAAAAAATATACCATTATTGCCTTTGCCAAATTTGTCCTTTATGCTGGTGTGGCCCTGATTCTTCTGGGCAGTCAGTTTAGCCTTCTATCGGTCTTTCTAATTTGTGGAATTAATCTAGTGTCGGATACCTTGGGTACCTTTTCTGGAGCCATGCTAACTCCCATTTATATGCGAATCATAAGTGATGATATGACTCAAGCCATGGGCTTTAAGCAGGCCAGCTCAAGCCTCTTTAGGATGGTAGGAAATCTTATGGGTGGCCTTCTAATCGGCTTTATCAGTATTGGTCATTTTGCGGTCATTAATGCCCTAACCTTTTTACTAGTATTTTTGGGTATTCTCTTGATTAAAAAAGATTTAAGCAAGTATGAAGCAGAGATTCCATCAGGCCGTCCCATGAGTGCCAGGGGATTTTTGGAGCACTTGAAAGAGTCACTAAAGATATTATTTGGCCTAAGTGATGTGGTTAAGCTTTTGGGAATTCTTTCCATTAGCCAGGCTGTTATGAGTATCCTAGTTCCTCTATCGACTCTCCTGCTTTTAGATAGCAATTTTTATGGCCTTGAAAATGGTCAAGCTATTGCTCTTCTTACAGTCCTTGAGCTTTTGGGTCTAGTTTTTGGTGGTTTCCTTAGTGGATCACTTTTAAAGAAGATGACAACCAGAAGTTCAATCTACTTGTGTCAACTGATGGAGCTTTTGATAATTTTTGGCTTTATCAGTCAAAACTTTCTTTTAGTTGTAGTTGGGGCCTTTGGAAATGCCCTTTCAGTTGGAGTTTTAAGCCCTAGGTTGCAAAAGGCAGTTTTTAGCCTAATTCCAGAAAAATCTATGGGAGCCATTCAATCAGCTATTTCAACCATTACAGTGGTCTTTCCAGGACTTTTATCCATCGCCCTCGTTGCAGTAGCAAGCTCCCTTGGAATCATGCCTGCAGCAATCTGTCTGGGAGTCTTAGTAGTCCTTGCCTTTGCTTTAATATTAAGTATGAAGGAAATTCCTGCCTAAGCCTTCTAAGCCACTAAAATACTATTTTATTTTAAATGTTTCAAGCAGGTTAAAGTCAGGTGATTAATCTCTTATTATCTTTACGGCCCAAGTCAAATTTGTTAGAATAGTAGAGCTGTAGCTAAGTAAGAAGCTATAAAAAAATGCCTTGAACTGTTTTTTCAAGAGCCGGAGGAAAAATGAAGGATTCACCGATAAAATATCGTCTGATTAAGACGGAAAAACATACAGGAGCCCGTCTGGGAGAGATTATAACCCCCCACGGGACTTTTCCAACACCCATGTTCATGCCAGTTGGAACGCTAGCAACTGTTAAAACTCAAAGCCCAGAAGAGCTTAAGGCCATGGGATCTGGGATTATTCTTGCCAATACCTATCACTTGTGGCTACGTCCTGGTGATGAGCTAGTTAAAAAAGCTGGTGGTCTCCATAAGTTTATGAACTGGGACCAACCAATTTTGACTGATTCAGGAGGCTTCCAGGTTTTCAGTCTGGCTGAAAGTCGCCATATTGAAGAAGCAGGAGTTAATTTTAAGAGCCACTTAAATGGCGAAAAACTTTTCCTAAGTCCTGAAAAAGCCATCCAGATTCAGAACAATCTAGGGAGCGACATTATGATGAGTTTTGATGAATGTCCGCAATTCTACCAGCCTTATGACTATGTTAAGGCATCAATTGAAAGAACCAGCCGCTGGGCTGAAAGGGGGCTTCGTGCCCACGAAAATCCAGATCGCCAGGGTCTTTTTGGGATTGTTCAAGGGGCAGGGTTTGAGGACCTTCGCCGTCAGTCAGCTCAAGATTTAATTAGCATGGATTTTCCAGGTTATTCAATCGGAGGTCTTGCTGTAGGTGAAAGTCACGAGGAGATGAATGCTGTTCTTGACTTTACAGCTCCCATGCTGCCTAGCAATAAACCCCGTTATTTAATGGGAGTTGGAGCACCGGATTCTTTAATTGATGGTGTAATCCGCGGAATTGACATGTTTGACTGCGTCCTACCGACCCGGATTGCAAGGAACGGAACTTGTATGACAAGTAATGGACGCTTGGTTGTAAAAAATGCTCAATTTGCTGAAGACTTTAGGCCAATTGATGAAAACTGTGACTGCTATACTTGTCAAAATTATACAAGAGCTTACGTCCGTCATTTAATCAAGTGTGATGAAACCTTTGGTATGCGTTTAACCTCAACTCACAATCTTCACTTCCTCTTAAACCTTATGAAACAGGTTCGCAAGGCCATTATGGACGACAACCTTCTTGAGTTTAGGGAGGACTTTTGTGAGCGTTATGGCTACAACAAGGAAAATGCCAAGCAATTCTAATTTGTTAAAGGCCAAGAAATTTGGTAAACTGTAGAAAGCAACATAAAAATCGGAGGTAGATATGGGTAGCCCATTTATTTTAGTAATGTTAGTCATGGTTGGGGGAATGATGTTCATGACCTCAAGACAGCAAAAGAAAGCTCAAGAAAGTCGTAAAAACTTACTTGATAGCATGAAGGTTGGAAGTTCAATTGTAACAATTGGAGGACTTCACGGTACTTTATTTGCTGTTAATAATGACCTTGGAACTATTGAACTTGACTGTGAAGGTGTTATCTTAACCTTTGACAAGTCTGCTATTAAAACTGTAAAAGAGCCAGCTGAGATTCAAGCTGAGGCTGAAAAGTTTGTAGCTGACAGCGAAGAAAAAGCTGATCAAGAAAGCCAAAGACCTTACGATACACCAATCGAAGAAGACAAATAAGAGGGCCTAGGCCCTTTTTTATCTGTATTAAAAATAATTTAATTATGGTAAAATAGGATATTAAATGTATGGAGCGACTATGTTAAATCTATTTAAAAATAAAGATATAAAAAATTTGGCTGATATCCCTGTTCCAAATCATGTAGGAATCATCATGGATGGGAATGGACGATGGGCTAAAAAACAGGGAAAACCTAGGGTTTTAGGTCATAAGGCAGGAATGGATTCCCTTCAAAGGGCAGCCATTCACGGCCAAAAAATGGGAATTAAGGTCATGACAGTCTATGCCTTTTCAACCGAAAATTGGACAAGACCTGATGCTGAGGTTAAGTTTATCATGAGTCTTCCCATTGATTTTTATGAGAAGTTTGTCCCTGTCTTAAACCGGGAGAACATCCAAATTAGAATGATTGGGGAAAGACAAGGTGTTCCAAGGGCAACCCTTGATGCCATCGATAGGGCAAGCCTTGATACCAAGGATAATACTGGGATGATTTTAAATTTTGCCCTTAACTACGGGGGCCGTAATGAGATTACCCAGGCTCTTAAAAAAATTGCAGGAGCTGTAAAAGATGGAAGCATTAATTTGGACGATATCAATGAAGATTTGATTTCCAAGCATCTTGAGACAGCCATTTTGCCTGAAGCTTATAGGGATCCTGACTTTATTGTTCGGACAAGTGGTGAGGAGAGGCTTAGTAATTTTCTACCCTGGCAGGCAGCCTATAGTGAGCTGTATTTTACACCCACCTTGTGGCCAGACTTTGATGAGGCCGAGCTTGAACGGGCAGTAGAAGTTTATAAAAAACGTGATCGAAGATACGGAGGACTTAAGTAGATGAGAGAAAGAGTTATTACTGGACTTGTAGCAGGAGGGATTTTTATTCTAGCCCTCTTAAAAGGTGGTTTAATCTTAAACCTTCTAGTAGCAGCCCTTGCTGTTATAGCTCTTAGTGAGCTGTTCAAGATGGCAGGTATCCCCTTCTTATCCCTTGAAGGAGGCCTAGCTTCTCTTGCCAGTCTTTCCTTAGTTCTTCCTATGAATACTTATTTTCCAAAACTTGGGGTTGACAGTCAGCTCATGCTTTTTACCTTCTTTATTTTTAGCCTGCTGGCTGGTATGGTCTTTTCAAAAGGTCAATACAAGTATGAAAATATAGGCTTTCCCTTCCTATCAGCCTTTTATATTGGAATTGGTTTTCAGAGTCTTTTAAATGCTAGATTGAATAGTTTATTTGTTGTATTTTTAGCCCTCTTTATCGTATGGGCAACTGATATCGGTGCTTATTTCTTTGGAAGTAAGTATGGTAGGCACAAGCTAATTCCATCAATTTCTCCTAATAAGACCGTTGAGGGTTCCCTTGGTGGAATTTTATCGGCAGTAGCTACAAGCTTTCTTATGGCCATCATTTTCTCCAAGTATGCACCTAATATTTCCCTAGGGAAGCTTCTTTTCCTAACCATCATCTTTAGTGTGGTAGCTCAGCTTGGAGACTTGGTTGAAAGTTCAATCAAACGTCAGTATAGGGTCAAGGATTCAGGTAATATCTTGCCTGGTCACGGGGGGATTTTAGACCGTTTTGACAGTCTTTTATTTGTCTTTCCCATCATGCACCTTTTTGGTCTTTTTTAAGATTAGGATATGAAAGCAATGAAAAAAATTTGTTTACTAGGTGCTACAGGATCAATTGGATCAAGCACCTTGGATATAATTGAAAATAATCCCCATAAATTTGAGCTGGTTGCCATAAGTTTTGGGCAAAATATGGCTCGAGCCAGAAATATTATTGATTATTTTAAACCAAGCTATGTAGCAACTCAATCAGAGGAAAATGCAAATCTTTTAAAAAATGATTACCCCGATTTACAGGTTTTTTATGGTGATAAGGGGCTGGTTCAACTTGCTCAAATCGACTATGACTTACTTTTAAATGCTGTTATGGGAAGTGTTGGTCTTCTTCCGACCATGAAGGCCATCGAACTTGGAAGAGATATTGCTATCGCTAACAAGGAAACCTTGGTTGTTGCTGGAGATTTTATTATGCCAGCAGCCAGGGAGCGTGAGGTGAACATACTTCCTGTTGATAGTGAGCATTCGGCCATTTTTCAACTCCTTGAAGGGGTGAAAAATTCTGACCTAAGGGATATAACTATAACAGCCAGTGGAGGAAGTTTCAGAGATAAAAAACGCTCAGAACTTACTGGAGTTAGCGTTGAGGATGCCTTAAACCATCCCAATTGGTCCATGGGAGCAAAGATTACAATTGATAGTGCCACCATGGTTAATAAGGGTCTTGAAGTAATTGAAGCCCATCACCTTTTCAATCTTGACTACGAGCGAATCAATGTTCTCATGCACAGGGAAAGTGTTGTCCACTCTCTTATAACTACTCACGACGGAGCCATGTTTGCAGAACTTGGAGCTAGTGACATGAGGCAGCCCATCCAGTATGCCCTGACCTATCCCAAGCACGAACCCTTGGTTAAGGAGAAAGCTTTTTCCTTGGCTGACATGGCTTGCCTTCACTTTGAAAGAGCTAATTACGAGCGATTTCCCATGCTTGCCCTAGCCTTTAAGGTTGGTCGCCTTGGCGGAAGCTTCCCTGCTGTCTACAATGCAGCAAATGAAATAGCAGTAGCTGCCTTTCTAGCAGGTCAAATTGAGTTTTTAGACATTGAAGCTGTTATTGAAAGGGCAGTCGCCTGTCACACAGAAGTAGACCAGTTGAGTCTTGAAAAATTAATCGAAATTGACCAGCAAACAAGGCTGTTAGTCAAGGAATGGATTGAAAGTGGAGATCTAGGCTTTGAATCTCAAGGAGGTTAGAAATGGAAGTTATTAAGACATTAGTTACATTTATTATAATCTTTGGTGTAATTGTAATCGTTCATGAGTTTGGTCACTTTTACTTTGCCAAAAAGGCTGGTATCCTTGTCAGAGAATTCTCAATTGGCATGGGCCCCAAATTATTTGGTCATATTGGTCGCGATGGAACGGCCTACAGCATCAGAATGCTTCCTCTTGGAGGATATGTCCGCATGGCTGGCTGGGGTGATGATGATACAGAAATCAAAACAGGAACCCCTCTTGGGTTAACCCTTATTGACGGGCAGGTGACAAGGATTAATTTGAGGCAGGGGGCAGGTTACTTGGAAGAGCTTCCTATGTTTGTAACCTCCTATGACTTTGAAAATGCTCTCACCATTACAGGTGAGGTTGCAGGAGACGAAAGAACCTACCCGGTAAACCATGATGCGACTATTGTTGAAGCTGACGGGACAGAGGTTAGGATTGCCCCAAGTGACGTTCAATATCAAAATGCCAGTCTTCCTGGACGTTTGATGACAAACTTTGCAGGGCCCATGAATAACTTTATTTTGGGAATTCTTGCCTTTATCCTAGCAGCCTTCCTGGCTGGAGGTGTTCAAGACCTTTCAACCAACCAAATTGGTGAGGTGGCAAGTGACTCTCCTGCAGCTCAAGCAGGCCTTGAGAGTGGAGCTTACATTGAAAAAATTAATGGTGTTTCCATTTCAAACTGGGATGATTTGACCAAAAATATTGGGGAAGGTAATGGAAGTAGCCTGACCTTTGACGTCATTCAAGATGGCCAAAGTAAAGAGCTTCAAATTACCCCTAAAAAGGTTGATGACCGTTATTTGGTGGGACTTTCTCCCCACATTAAAACAGGATTTATGGATAAGATAAGCTATGGTTTTAGCGAGTCTTTAAGTGCTTCTACAGCCATTATTAAGGCCTTGGGAGACTTGATAGTAAAACCTAATATCAATAAGTTGGGTGGTCCAGTTGCCATGTATCAAATGAGTGGGACAGCAGCCCAGGCTGGTCTTTCAACAGTTGTTAAATTTATGGCCATTTTATCAATTAATCTTGGAATCTTTAATCTAATTCCAATTCCAGCTCTTGATGGAGGTAAAATTGTCTTTAACATAATTGAAGCCATCCGCAAGAAACCGATAAGCCCTGAAAAAGAAGGAATAATTACAGCAGTAGCCATGGTCTTTATGATTATCCTGATGATTGCTGTAACCTGGAATGACTTTATGAGACTATTTTAGTAAGTGAAAGGAACTATAGACATGAAACAATCAAAAATGCTAATCCCAACCTTAAGGGAGATGCCAAGTGATGCCCAGGTAATTAGCCACGCTCTCTTGGTGCGTGCAGGTTACATCCGCCAAATTTCAGCAGGGATTTACTCATACCTGCCTTTGGCCAACCGCGTCCTTGAGAAATTCAAGAATATCCTACGTGAAGAATTTGAAGCCATTGGAGCAGTTGAGCTTCTTGTACCAGCCCTTTTAACAGCCGACCTATGGAAGGAAAGTGGCCGCTACCATACTTACGGGGAAGACCTCTACAAGCTTAAAAATCGTGATAACTCAGATTTTATCTTGGGTCCAACTCATGAGGAAACAATGACAGCCCTTGTAAGAGATGAAATCACCTCTTACAAGAAATTACCATTAAACATCTACCAAATTCAGCCAAAATACAGGGATGAAAAACGTCCACGTTACGGTCTTTTAAGGGGTCGTGAGTTTATCATGAAAGACGGTTACAGCTTCCACTCAAGCTATGATAGCTTGGATGAAACTTATAACGACTACAAGATGGCCTATGAAAATATCTTCAGCCGTGCTGGTCTGAACTTTAAGGCAATTATTGGTGACGGGGGAGCTATGGGAGGAAAGGACAGCCAGGAATTCATGGCTATCACTCCAAGCCGTACCGATCTTGACCAGTGGCTAATCCTTGATAAAAGTATCAGCTCCCTTGATGAGATTCCTGAAGATGTTCTTAACAATATCAAGGAAGAGTTAACTTCATGGTTGGTTGCGGGAGAAGACACTATCGTCTACGCTGACGGCGGAGATTACGCTGCTAACCTTGAAATGGCAACAAGTGAATTTAAAAAATCAAATTCATACACTGAGCCCCTTTCACTTGAGAAAGTAGCAACTCCTGATGCCAAAACAATTGATGAAGTATCAGCCTTCTTGGATGTCCCAGTTGAGTCGACTGTTAAGACCTTACTTCTTGTAGCCGATGAAAAACCAGTCGTGATTCTTTTACGCGGGGATGATGAGCTAAATGAAGTTAAGCTTACTAACCACTTGGGAGCAAGTGATCTTCGTCCGGCAACAGAAGATGAAGCAGTTGAGCTATTTGGAGCTCACTTTGGCTCTCTTGGACCAGTTGGTCTTAAGGAGGATACTTACGTCCTTGCTGACCGCCTAATTGAAGTGATGGATAATGTTGTAGTTGGAGCAAATGAAGATGGCTTCCACTATATTAATGCCAACCGTGACCGTGATTTTGAAGTTTCAGAATATGTTGACCTTCGTACAGCCAAAGAAGGTGAAGTGTCACCTGATGGGCGTGGTAACTTAAAATTTGCCCGTGGTATCGAAATTGGTCATATCTTTAAACTTGGAACTCGCTACAGTGAGTCAATGGATGCTAAGGTTCTTGATGAAAATGGCCGTGCAATTCCAATCATTATGGGTTCATATGGTATCGGTGTCAGCCGTATGCTCTCAGCTATTCTTGAACAATTTGCCCGTGTTTACGTTGAAAAGACACCAAAGGGTGATTTCAAATATAGCTGGTCAATTAACTTCCCACAAGGGCTTGCACCATTTGACGTTCATTTGATTCCAGTCAATACTAAGGATGAGGTTGCAGCTGAATTAACTAATGAACTTGAAAGCAAGCTTCGCGAGGTTGGTTATGAAGTTTTAGTTGATGACCGTAATGAACGTGCAGGGGTTAAGTTCGCTGATAGTGATTTGATTGGACTTCCAGTGCGTGTTACCGTTGGTAAAAAAGCAAATGAAGGAATTGTTGAAGTTAAGATCCGCTCAACTGGTGAAACCATTGAGATTAATAAGGATGAGTTGATCGATACAATTAAGATTTTAAATAAGTAATATAAGTAAATAAGTAAGGAGAGTTAAAAGTAATAAGATAATTATTTTTAGCTCTTTCTTGCCTTTATATGAGGAAAATAAATGAATGAACTTTTTGAAAGGTTGATGGATCAGATAAATCTTCCCTTGGAGATTAGGCAGTCAGCTGATTTTTCAGGTGCCGATATTGCAAACGTTGAAGTTCACACGATTAGTAATTTATGGCATTTTTACCTAAGCTTCAAAAGACCCTTAAGGGTTCAGGATTACAGAAGCTTAAGGGGACATTTGGAAGAAGCCTTTAGTAATATTGCAAGGATTAAACTAACTATTTTAACGCAAGATGCTGACTTTTCAGATGATGATCTAAATGACTACTATCCCTTGATTTTTGCTGAAGAAGGATGTAATAGTCCGTCATTTTCAAATATCTTTGAAAATTACAAGCTTTACTCAGAAGACTCAAGAACCTATCTGGTAACGGCAGACCTGACCAACCTTAAATATTTCGAAGACAAGTACATACCCTTAATGGAAGCTGCCTATAAAAATTTTGGTTTTAAGGACATAAAAATTTTTACTAAGGTCGATTTGGACCTGTCGATGAAGCTTGCCAAAAAGCATGAAAAACAGGTAACTGAGGCGACTAATAGCCAGCTGCAAAAGATTAAAAATCAGGTGGCCAGCCAGCCGCAAGTCCAAGCTTCTAGTGCCAGTAAAAAAGATAAGAAGGGCCTTGATCCTACAATTTTTCAGATGGGCCGGGAGATTAAGTCAAATGAACTCCTAACTCAAATGGTTGAAATTACAACTGAGGAAAATCGCCTAATTTTTGAAGGTTATGTTTTTGATGTCGAAAGGAAAACTACTAGAAATGGTCGCCATCTTTTAATTTTTAAGATGACCGACTATACCTCATCATTTGTCGTGCAAAAGTGGGCCAGAACTGATGATGAGGCCAAGGTTTTTGATCTATTAAAGACTGGTATGTGGGTTAGGGCCCGGGGGAATGTTGTCATGAATACCTTTACCAGGGACTTGGTCCTTGAAGCCCAGGACTTAATTGAGGTCAAAAAGAAGGCCAGGATGGATCTTATGCCTGATGATGAAAAGCGGGTCGAATTTCATGCTCACACCAATATGTCGACTATGGACGCTATTGAATCAGCTGGAGCCTTGGTTGAAAGGGCAGCAAAATGGGGTCATAAGGCCATCGCCATTACAGACCATGCTGGCCTTCAAGGTTTCCCCGAAGCCCATAGTGCTGGAAAAAGAAATGGAGTTAAGATCCTTTACGGGGTTGAAGCCAATCTTGTTGAAGACCGAGTGCCCATTGCCTACAATGAAGACGACTCAAGTCTAAGTGATTCAACCTATGTGGTTTTTGACGTGGAAACAACAGGACTGTCAGCAGTTTATAATAAACTTATTCAGGTTGCTGCTAGTAAAATGTATAAGGGTAATGTCATTGAAGAATTTGATGAATTTATTAACCCAGGGCATCCTTTAAGTGAATTTACAACCCAATTGACAGGAATTACAGACGACCATGTGAGGAATGCAAGGCCACTTAAGGAAGTCCTTGAAGACTTTCAAAAATTCTGCCAGGGATCTATTTTAGTGGCCCATAATGCAAGTTTTGACGTGGGCTTCATGAATATCAACTATGCCCGCCATAATCTACCAGAGATTACTCAGCCAGTAATTGATACCCTTGAATTTGCAAGAAATCTTTACCCAGAATACAAACGTCATGGTTTGGGACCCTTGACCAAACGTTTTGGAATAGCCCTAGACCACCACCACATGGCCAACTATGATGCTGAAGCTACAGGCAGACTTTTATTTATCTTCCTGAGGGATGTGGCTGAAAAATTTGGTGTGACCAAGGTTTCTGAGTTGAATACCCAGGTAGTAGCTAAGGATTCCTATAAAAAGGCCCGAATTAAGCATGCGACAATCTATGCCAGGACTCAGGCAGGCCTTAAAAATCTCTTTAAGCTTGTTTCATACTCAAATGTTGATTACTTTGAAGGAGTTCCAAGGATTCCTAAAAGTGTCCTTGAAAGTCATAGGGAAGGACTTTTGGTGGGCTCTGCCTGTTCTGAGGGTGAGGTGTTTGATACAGTTACAACTAAGAGTTTTGAAAAATCTTTAGAAGTAGCAAGCTTTTATGACTTCATTGAAATTATGCCACCAGCTGCCTATAAACCTTTGATAGCCAAGGAGACCATCAAGGATGAGATGGAGCTTCAGGATATTTTGAAGCAGCTGATTAAGGTTGGAAAGACCTTAGGAAAACCAGTCCTTGCTACAGGTAATGTCCACTATCTGGATAAGACCGATGCCCTTTATAGGGAGATAATTGTAAGGTCCCTTGGACCTGGAGCCATGATTAATAGGCCTATTGGCCGCGGGGAAAAGGCCATGCCAGCAGATCTTCCAGAGGTTCATTTTAGAACCACCAATGAAATGCTTGATGAATTTTCATTTTTAGGAGAAGATTTAGCACGTGAGCTTGTAATTGAAAATACACAAAAGATGGCTGATAGCTTTGAAGAGGTAACTCCAGTCAGAAGTGACCTTTATACCCCTTATATTGAAGGAGCAGAAGAAGAAGTCGCAAGACTTACCTATGAAAGAGCCCACGCCCTTTATGGTAATCCCCTCCCAGATTTGGTTGATCTGAGGATTGAAAAAGAGCTTAATAGTATTATTGGTAATGGATTTGCCGTGATTTACTTAATCTCCCAACAGCTGGTTGAGCGTTCTAATGACCGGGGTTATTTGGTCGGAAGTCGTGGGTCAGTTGGATCAAGTTTTGTAGCCACCATGATTGGGATTACTGAGGTTAATCCTTTAGCCCCCCACTACATGTGTCCAAACTGCCAGTACTCTAAGTTTTATGATGAAGGACAGTACGGATCAGGATATGACATGCCAGAAAAGGATTGTCCCCAGTGCGGGACCAAGCTTAATAAGGACGGACAAGACATTCCCTTTGAAACCTTCCTAGGTTTTTATGGGGACAAGGTTCCAGATATTGATCTGAACTTCTCAGGAGAGGACCAGGCTAGTGCCCACCTTGACGTCCGAGATATTTTTGGTCGTGACTATGCCTTTAGGGCAGGAACTATCGGTACGGTTGCCGATAAAACAGCCTACGGCTTTGTTAAGGGCTATGAAAGGGATTATGGTAAATACTACAGGGCTGCTGAAATTGATAGGTTGTCAAAAGGTAGTACTGGGGTTAAAAGGACAACAGGCCAGCACCCAGGGGGGATCATTGTAATTCCTAATTATATGGATGTCTATGATTTCTCACCTGTCCAGTATCCAGCAGATGATCAGAATGCCGAGTGGCAAACCACTCACTTTGACTTCCATGCCATCCATGACAATATTCTAAAGCTTGATATTCTGGGGCATGATGACCCAACCATGATTAGGATGCTCCAGGATTTATCTGGCATTGACCCTTCAACTATTCCACCAGATGATCCAGAGGTTATGAAAATCTTCTCTGGGACTGAGGTTTTGGGAGTAACGCCTGAGCAGATTTTTTCCAAAACAGGGACCTTTGGAGTTCCCGAATTTGGGACAAGCTTCGTGCGTGGGATGCTTGAAGAAACTAAACCCAAAACTTTTGCTGAGCTCTTACAGATTTCAGGACTATCCCACGGGACAGATGTTTGGCTGGGAAATGCCCAGGAGCTAATCAAGTCAAATACAGCCAATCTAAGTGAGGTCATCGGCTGTCGGGATGACATCATGGTTTATCTCATCCATGCAGGTCTTGAAGAGGGTATGGCCTTTAATATTATGGAAAGAGTGCGTAAGGGTGCCTGGAATAAGATGGATGAAGCAGAGCGGGATAAGTACCTTGCTGCCATGAGGGAAAACAAGGTACCTGAATGGTACATTGATTCATGTAGTAAGATTAAATACATGTTCCCCAAGGCCCATGCGGCAGCTTATGTTCTCATGGCTCTTAGGGTAGCCTACTTCAAGGTTCATTATCCAATCTTCTATTACTCAGCCTACTTTTCAATCAGGGCCAAGGCCTTTGACCTTAAGACCATGGGTGAGGGACCTGACTCTGTTAAGGGCAAGATGGCTGAAATTCGGGAGAAAGACAAGCGATATGAGGCCACAAAGGTCGAAAAGGATCTTTACGGAACCCTTGAACTTTGTAATGAAATGCTTGAGCGTGGTCTTAAATTTGGCAAGCTTGACCTCTACCGAAGTGATGCTACAAACTTCATTATCGAAGGAGATACCCTCATTCCTCCTTTTCGTGCCATGGATGGTCTAGGTGAATCAGTAGCCCACCAACTTGTCCAAGCTCGGCAAGATGGAGAGTTTTTGTCAAAAACCGAACTAAGGAAAAGGGCAGGAGTCTCTCAAACCTTGGTTGAAAAGATGGATGAAATGGGCATTCTTGGTAACATGCCTGAGGATAATCAATTGAGCCTCTTTGATGATTTATTTTAAGGGCTAAATTTTAACCAAACTTTAATGAACAAGAACTTGAAAATTTATGTAAATCAACGTAAAATAGGAGCTAGAAATCGCGGAGGATGTAATGAGTTATTCAGATTTAAAGTTATTTGCCTTAAGTTCAAACAAGGATCTTGCCCAAAAAGTCGCTGACAATATGGGTATTGAGCTTGGAAAATCAACAGTTAAGCAGTTTTCTGATGGAGAAATCCAAATCAATATTGAAGAGAGTATTCGTGGTTCGCACGTTTACATCCTTCAATCAACTTCGGCCCCAGTTAATGATAACCTGATGGAGCTTTTGATCATGGTTGATGCCTTAAGACGTGCCAGTGCTGAGACAATCAACATTGTTATGCCCTACTATGGTTACGCCCGTCAAGACCGTAAGGCCCGTGCCCGTGAGCCAATCACATCAAAACTTGTAGCTGACATGCTTCAGGTTGCAGGAATCGACCGTCTTTTGACTATCGACCTTCACGCTGCCCAAATTCAAGGATTCTTTGACATCCCAGTTGATCACCTAATGGGTGCACCACTTATCGCTGACTACTTCGACCGTCAAGGTCTTTGTGGAGACGACGTAGTAGTAGTAAGTCCTGACCACGGAGGAGTGACTCGTGCTCGTAAGCTTGCTGAATTCCTAAAAACACCGATTGCCATTATCGACAAACGCCGTCCTAAGGCAAATGTCGCTGAGGTTATGAACATCATCGGTTCAGTTGAAGGGAAAAAATGTATCCTGATTGATGACATGATTGATACAGCTGGAACAATTACACTTGCTGCTGATGCCCTTAAACAAGTTGGAGCAACAGAGGTTTATGCGTCATGTACCCACCCAGTTTTATCAGGGCCAGCACTTGAGCGTATCGAAAACTCAGCCATCAAAAAACTAGTTGTAACTGATACAATCTATCTACCTGAAGATCGTAAGATTGACAAGATTGTTGAAATTTCAACATCAGGATTACTTGCTGAAGCGATTATTCGTATTCATGAAAAACGTCCACTTTCACCACTATTTGAGGCACCACACAAGTTTTAAAAAAATAAAAAGGATAGCTTTATTACCGGCCATCCTTTTTGTTTACTTACCTGCTTACTGGCTGATTATTTTGGATAGATTGTGGCAATTTTAAGACGATTTGTGTTAGAATAAAAATATTAAATTAATTTACGAATGAGGAGAACTATGAACTACAACCATCAAGAAATTGAGCAGAAGTGGCAAAAATATTGGGCTGATAACCATACCTTTAAGACAGGTGAAAAAGCTGGTGCACCAAAATTCTATGCCTTAGATATGTTCCCTTATCCATCAGGTGCAGGTCTTCACGTAGGACATCCTGAAGGATATACAGCAACTGACATTCTTAGCCGCTACAAACGCGCCAAGGGCTATAATGTCCTTCACCCAATGGGTTGGGATGCTTTTGGGCTTCCTGCTGAGCAGTATGCAATCGATACAGGAAATGATCCAGCTATTTTTACCCAGCAAAATATTGATACCTTTAAGGATCAAATCAACTCCCTTGGTTTCTCCTATGACTGGGACCGTGAGATTAATACAACTGATCCGGACTACTACAAGTGGACCCAGTGGATTTTCACTAAACTTTATGAAGAAGGTCTTGCCTATGAAGCAGAAGTACCTGTAAACTGGGTTGAAGAGCTTGGAACAGCCATTGCAAATGAAGAGGTTCTGCCTGATGGAACAAGTGAGCGTGGTGGTTATCCAGTTGTAAGAAAACCAATGCGTCAGTGGATGCTTAAAATTACAGCCTATGCTGAACGCCTACTTGAAGACCTTGATGAACTTGACTGGCCTGAGTCAATCAAGGAGATGCAAAGAAACTGGATCGGCAAATCAACTGGAGCTGACGTTAACTTCAAGATTAAGGACACAGACGAAGACTTCACAGTATTCACAACTCGTCCTGACACACTTTTTGGGGCAACTTATGCTGTAATGGCACCAGAGCATGCCCTTGTTGACCAAATTACAAGTCCAGAACAGGCTGAAGCTGTTGCTGAATACAAACGTGTGGCTTCCCTTAAGTCTGATCTTGCCCGTACTGACCTTGCCAAGGATAAGACTGGAGTCTTCACAGGTGCTTACGCTATCAACCCAATCAATGGTCGTGAAATTCCAATCTGGATTGCCGACTATGTTCTTGCAAGCTACGGAACAGGTGCTATTATGGCCGTTCCTGCTCATGATACTCGTGACTGGGAATTTGCTAAAGAATTCGACCTTGATATTATTCCAGTCCTTGAGGGTGGAAACGTTGAAGAAGAAGCCTACACTGAAGATGGCATTCACATCAACTCAGGTTTCCTAGATGGTCTTAATAAGGAAGAAGCCATTAGCCGTGTTAACAGCTGGCTAGAGGATGAGGGAGTAGGATCTAAGAAGGTTACCTACCGCTTGCGTGACTGGCTCTTTAGCCGTCAGCGTTATTGGGGTGAGCCAATCCCAGTTATTCACTGGGAAGACGGAGAAACAACAACTGTTCCTCTTGAAGAACTTCCGCTAGTTCTTCCAAAAACAAATGATATTAAGCCTTCAGGCACAGGGGAAAGCCCCCTAGCAAATATCACTGAATGGATAAATGTAGAAGACGAAAATGGTCGCAAGGGACGTCGTGAGACCAATACTATGCCTCAGTGGGCTGGTTCAAGCTGGTACTACCTCCGCTATATTGATCCAACAAATACAGAAGCCCTTGCTGATCCTGAAAAAATTAAGGAATGGCTACCAGTAGATATTTACATTGGTGGAGCTGAACATGCCGTTCTTCACCTGCTTTACGCTCGTTTCTGGCATAAATTCCTTTATGATCTAGGGGTTGTTCCAACCAAAGAACCTTTTGCCAAGCTGTTCAACCAAGGTATGATTCTTGGAACAAGCTACCGTGATTCAAGGGGAGCCCTTATAGCAAGTGATAAGGTTGAAAAACAAGGGGATAAATTCATCCATGTGGAAACTGGTGAGGAACTTGAGCAAGGTCCAGCCAAGATGAGTAAATCCCTTAAGAATGTTATCAATCCAGATGATGTTGTCCGTGAATACGGGGCTGACACCCTAAGACTTTATGAGATGTTCATGGGACCTCTTGATGCTTCAATTGCCTGGTCTGAAGAGGGCCTAGACGGAGCCCGTAAATTCCTTGACCGCGTGTGGCGTCTTTACATGACTGAGGACGGAAACCTACGTGACAATATCAAGGACGAAAATGATGGAAGCTTGGACAAGGTTTACAATGAAACAGTTAAACTTGTCAGCGATCATTTGGAAAACCTTAAATTCAATACAGCAATTAGCCAACTTATGATTTTTGTTAATGCGGCCAATAAGGCTCAAGTCTTCCCGCTTGAATATGCTAAAGGCTTCATCCAACTTCTAGCTCCAATTGCTCCTCACCTAAGTGAAGAAATTTGGGAAAAACTTGGTGGCAGTGAAGGAGTTTCATATGTTGCTTGGCCAACTTATGATGAGTCTAAACTTGTGGAAGATGAGATTGAGATTGTTCTTCAGGTTAATGGTAAGGTTAAGACCAAGGCTGTTGTTGCTAAGGACCTATCTCGTGAAGAGCTTGAAGCTTTGGCTCTTGCTGATGCTGAGATCAAGGCCAATATTGAAGGCAAGACAGTAAGAAAGGTAATTGTTGTACCTGGAAAACTAGTAAATATTGTTGCCAACTAATAAAGCTAAAACAAATAAAAAAGGACCCTAGGTCCTTTTTATTTTTCCAATCTTTTTCCGACAAAATAATCTGCCTGATCTGTAAAAATTCCATCTACCCCCCAATTAAAGAGTTGATTGGCACGGGACGGGTCATTTACCGTCCAAATATTGACCTTGTAACCCCGATCTTTTATTTCCTTAATCATCTCATAGGTCAAAAGATCATTTTCAAGGTGGATGGTTCTTGCCCCGCAGGCATCAGCAATCAACTGCCAGTCAGGATAGAGGGTGTGCCTTTCAAAGAGGATGGCATACTCATATTCTGGGGCAATCTGCTGCATCTTAGATAGCATTATCGAGTTAAAAGAGGAGATTAGAATCTTAACTTCTGGATCAATCTGGGCCAGGAGTTTTTTGAGCTTGACCACCAAATTATCAGCCAAAAGATTACCACGGGGGCCAGAAATTCCCTTAAGTTCAAGATTTAGATTAATTTTACTATCATTGATAAAATCGACCAAGTCCTCCATTCGAGGTAATTTTTCTCCCTTGAATTTTTCAGAAAACCAAAATCCCGCATCTAAATTTTCAAGAGTTTTATAAGGAGTTCTTGCCACCTCGCCATGAAGATTGGTTGTACGGTCTAAAAAGTCATCATGGATAATCACAAGCTCCCCGTCACTTGTCGATGTGATGTCTGTTTCAAACCAGCTTATATTATAGTCTTTTAGGAGTTGAAATGAGGCCAGGGTATTTTCAGGTGCCTGTAAGGGAAGCCCCCTGTGGGCAAAAATCGTTTTGTCTTCGTACATGACTTTCCTATCTGTTGTTTTATTTGGTGGAAATTCTAAAGTCCACCCTATAGTCCACATTATAGCGAATGAGCTCTTTAAAGCAAAGTAAAGCTTATTTGAAAGTTGATTTAAACTGATACCTTGACAAAGAATATTTACAGCTGTAAACTTATATCAAAGATTAGGAGGTAGGCATGATTAATACAATTAGTGATGCAGAGTGGGACATTATGCGAGTGATTTGGACCAATGGTTCAGCTACAGTTGACGATGTTTCCAGTAAGATTGATCCCAGCCATGGTTGGCAGCTTTCAACCATTAAAACCCTTCTTGGTAGGCTGGTGAAAAAAGGGATGCTTGCCACCCAAAAGGCAGGAAGAAAATATATTTACTCAGCCAGGCTTTCTGAAAGTGAGGCGGCTTGCGAGATGGCAGATGAGCTGGCTGATAAGATTTGCACCAAACAAAGGGTTCAGGCCATTGCAGAATTGATAAAAATTAGCGACTTTACTGAAGAAGATCTTGTCATCCTAAGGGATGCTTTGGATCATAAGACAAGTGAGGTAATGGTTGCCTGTAACTGTATCTATGATTAGAAGAAAAGAAGGACTAGCGTCCTTCTTTTTTACTTTTATATTTATTAACGAGATAGGAGATTAGGCTACCTTCGTACATGATAAAGGAGCTTACACCCACAATAAAGGCCGTGAGTCCAAGTTTGAATCCTTGGGGAACAAATTTTAAGATAACCTCATGCTCTCCTGCGGGAGCTTTTATTTTCATGAAACCAGTTTGGGCCTCTTTGATGGCAACTTGCTTGCCGTCAATCTTAGCTGACCAGCCTTGATCGTAGGGGATGGTTAGGAATAAGTCTCCAGCAAGGTCAGCCTTGTAGCTAACGCTTAAGCCATTTTTGAGGACCTTGGCCTCAGTCTTATTGGCCCTAATTTTATCAATAGCCGCTTGATAATTATCAACATCAAGGGCCCAAAGTTGGGTCTTGTCAAAGGAGATATTGTCATTGTTTAAAACGGTCAGCTTAAAGTCAATCGGTGTTGCCACATCATAGTAGCCAAGATTGAAGAAGGAACCAGTGTTTAGGGGATTAAAACTGTAAGATTTATCATTGATGGTAATTCTTATATCCTTACTCTTGTCACCAGAAAAGCTGATGTTTGGCATCTTTAAATAAAGCTGCTTCCTGGCTGGTGCCATGATTGAGTAGGTGAAGGACAACTCAGTCTCTGAGTCCTTCTTCCTAAGAGTAACCCGGCTATCACTTGCACTAATATTTCCAGATATGGTCTCATCTTCCTTGGCCTGGCTTGTAAAATAGTCAAGATCAAGGCCTGAAAGCTTGTTGAGCATCTTGGTCTGATTTTCAAGGACGTCATTGTTTATAAGCTCAACGTCCTCGTAGCCTCCAGCAACAAAAATTGCAGGATTTAGGGCTAGATTATTAACTTTTAGTTTATCAAAGTCAGTATCTTCAAAGCCATATTTGCTTGCTTGTAGATTGCTAGTGATATTATATTTGATGGCAAAGATTCCATCTCCAAGGAGGGTGTTATTGGGATATCTTAGATTCAAATTTGTTCCAAGGGATTTAAAGCCCAATAGATTAAGGGTACTACTTGATTTACGATTCCTGACACTTGAGAATTGGGCCAGGGAGTTGTAGTCATATTTCATACCATCATTAGCTGTATCTGGTTCAAGGTTCTCCATTCGGGTAAAGATTTCAGGATCCAAACTTTTTGCCAGAGGATCGACCTTGTCATACTGCTCATCATAGTGGGATTTTTTGGCGTAGCCCCATTCATTTGAAAGTCCCTTAATTTGATAGTAACTATTAATACCAGTCTCTCCAACCATTAGAAGAAGGAGACTTAGCATTAGAAGCTTGGGATTAACCTTGTTATTTCTAAAGGCCCAGGCAACAAGGAAGTAGGCCGCTAGGAAGAGGGTGGTTAGGATAAGATTATATTTATTTAAAAAATTATAACGCTCGCTTGCAAGGACATAGGTAAAACCAACAGCCAAAATAATAAAGCTATCAATTACAGCCCGCCTGCTAAATTCCCCTATTCTAGTTAGCGATTCAAGGGCCATGACTACAATTAAGAGGCTCAAGGTAAATGAATAGCGGTGTAAAAACATGTTGGGAGCGTGCATCCCCTGCCACAAAAGATCAAGAGCCTCTAGGTGGAAGCTTAGATTGATAAAGACCAAAAGGGCCAGGTAGGCAAGCTTTGTCTTAAGGGATATGGTTTTTGCAAAGAAGAATAAAACGGCAAGGACTAGGGGAACTAGTCCCACATAAATCATAGGGATTGAGCCGTATTTGGTGGTATCAAAAGCTCCTACGAAGTTTTTGGCAAAAAGGTCAAAGTACCAACTCTTATCAGTAAATAATTTAGTGATTGGAGTGAGCTCCTCCCCGTTGATTTTAAGATCAAGGTACATGGGAAGGATGGTTACAAGGGAGCTTATCCCTGCTAAAAGTGATGTGATTGAAAAGGCCGTAAAATTTTTGATGAATTTTTTCCTAGTAAAATTAAAGCTTGATCTGGCCAAAAAATATCCCACTAAAAAAATTGCCATCATGAATCCAAAGTAGTAATTTTGAATAAAGAGGATGGTAAGGCTTACGAAATAAAGCTTCTTTTTGCCTGCATCCATGAGGGCGTGAAGCCCCCAGACAATAAGGGGCAACCAGATGAAAACATCAAGCCACATGATAATCTCGCTTTGGCTACTTGAAAAACTCATGAGGGAGTAGGCCGTTGATAGGGGTAAAATAAGCCAGTTTGAGATGGTCTTATACATGTTTTTAAAGCTTATAAAAGCTGTTAGCCCGATTGCCCCAAATTTTAAGATGGTAAAAAGATAAAGGGCGTTTGGCATATTTTCTGCCGTGAAAAAATAGGTCAGGGGCATGAAAAAACTACCCAGGTAGTAAGAAGAAAATGAGTAGAGATTCAACCCAAGACCGCTAGTAAAGGTATAGAAAAATCCTTTACCAGAATGCATGATATCTCGGTATAGGGCATGGGCATTAACATATTGATGGTAGGCATCCCCTGCTAGGACGGTTGTTCCACCATTCCAAAAAATGCCAAAAATTGAATAAATTATTGTAAGTATAAGGGCTGGTAAGAAGAAGCTGGCCACAAGTGGCAGCTTATTTTTTTTAACAAAATCTGATAATCTTTTCATGGTATGATTATAGCAAAAAAATTAAAAAATTAACAAAGAAACCAGTAGGGACAGGTAGATTTAGGCAAGTAAAAAACAGGCTTAAGGCCTGTTTTTTTTACTCATTAAATTAGGTTTGGACAAGTCCCTGTTTTTTCAACATCATTAAAATTATCAAAGCTTATTTCAATCATGTTTTTAAGGGCCTCATCGGTATTTGATCCGATGTGAGGAGTGATTAAGACTCTAGGATATAAATCGACTAGCTGTTCAGCCACGCTATCTAACATTGGATTTTCGGATGAAAATTCCTTGAAAAAGATGCTTGTTTCATTAGGCATAACATCTGTACCAAAGGCACCCAAGGTGTTCTCTTGAAGAGCCTTTAAGATGGCTTCATTGTCCTGGAGTTCTCCCCTTGCTGTATTGATGAGGATGGCATCATTTTTCATCTTAGCAAGGAAGTCTTGGTTGACTAATTTATCATTTTTTCCAGGGAAGTAAGGCAGATGGAGGCTTACGATATCGCTTGTTTTAAGGAGTTCATCAAGCTCTAAAAATTCAACAACTTCTTTGGCTTCATCAGACTGGTAGATGTCATAGGCTACAACACGTGCCCCAAGCCCCTTATATAACTTGGCTTCAACAAGACCGATTTTACCAGTTCCAAGAATTCCAACGGTACAGTTGCGGATTTCGCGACTAAACATTTGAGGACTTACGGTAAAGTTCTTTTGCGAAGTGCGGTCAACAGTATAGGCCACATTTCTCAAAAGGCTCATCCCAAGGGTTAGGGCAAGCTCTGCAATTGCATTTGGAGAATAGCCAGGAACACGGGCAACAAGTAGTCCCAATTCTTTTGCAGCATCTAGGTCAATATGGTTAAATCCTACAGTTCTAGTGAATACATAACGAACTCCAAAATCCTTTAATTTTTTAAGATTTACCCTATCTGCCACACAGTTTCCACGAAGTAAAACAGCATCGTGATTCTTTGCAGTATCTATATTATCGTGGGTTAGTAAGTCTTCGATTAAGGTTAAATCATAGTTATATTTATTGAGTTTTTCAAAGTAGGGTTTTTCATTTGGTCGAACCCCGTAACATGCGATTTTTAACATAAGTGTAAACCTAGACCTTTCTGTCTTTAAGTTAGAAGTAATAGTAGCTAGCTAGATTAGCCAAGCATTTGAAGGACAACAATCCAAACAGGGGTCATGATGACGGCTAGGACTGTTGATATGAGTGAAGCGTTTGATGCAAGGACAGCCTCTCGGTCAAAGCTTATAGCATAGGCCGCAGCTACTGTTGCGGTAGGGGCTGCCATCATGATAACAATTGTTGCAAGGGCAGTTGAGTCAACCTTTAAAATTCCAGTTGCTGTTAGAATAGTTAGGGCAACTAGGTTGATAAGAGGTACGATGATGACTTTGACAACTGAGTAATACCAAGAAGTCTTGTCTGATGCAGCTTTCTTGAATTCAACTTCACCAAGGGTTGCACCGATTGATAGCCAAGCAAGAGGTGACGCAAGTCCTGCAAGGAAGGTCATTGGCTTAAAGAGCCACGGTAGAGTTTGGTCAATCCTTAGGATGGCAAAGTTTTTAACAACCTGCTCACTGATTACCTTGCCTTTTTCAACGCTAGCTGGAACATTCACTGTAACGTGTGTTTGTGGAAGATATCCTTGGAAAAGCCAGATAAGAAGACCTGCAAAGGTTGCAATGATGATTGGATTCATAAACATGGTCTTGATGTTCTTAGCCTCCATCTTAAGACCACTCATTTTGATGTAACCATAAGAATAGAGGAAGATACGATAGCCGATGTTAAAGACGCTTGAGTACATAACTCCAAGAGGACCATAGACTGCACTAACGATTGGTGTTCCAAAGAAGGTGGTTGACCCAAAAATGGTTAGAACCCTAAGGGTTGTCTGCTTGTCTCCCTTATATTTAATAAATAAAGGCTTTGATAGGAAGATAAGAAGGACGTAGACTACAAGTCCCCAAATCAAAACATTGATACTCTGCTCAAGCTTTACAGGGTCAATATCCTGCATGAATGAGTTGAAGGCAAGGCAGGGTAGGGCTACGGTAAGGACAATCTTTGAAAGAGTTTTCCCAACATGGGCATCAAAAATTCCCTTTTTCCTACAAAAGTAGCCAAGAAGGATGATAAAGACAGTCGATGTAATGGCACTTAGAACCTCAACCTTGGTCAAGGTCTCAACCGCCATTTTTAAAATGTTCATAAATAAGCTTCTCCTAAAGTTTTTTTCTCAATCTGTTATACTATACGAAGTTTGTTAGATAACAAACATATATAAATAAAAAATAAGCAAAAAAAGAATATACACCGATAATACTATTTTTTTTGAGCAATTACAATAGAATCTCATACAGATGGGATGAATTTTTACTTTTAATTACTTTTACTTATGCATAAATTGATTCCATCTGATGTATTACAAGAGGGAAGACTTTTTCTTATTACTTATTAATTTTCCTGTAAAAATAAAAAAGACGAATCTCTCCGTCTTTTTATGATCCAAAAATCTCTTCCATCAGTCTTTGACCAGTAGGGGTGGCAGCAAGGCCGCCTTCAGCTGTTTCCTTAAATGCTGTCGGCATGGCAACACCAACCTGATACATGGCTTGAATTACCTCATCAACTGGAATTTTTGACTCAATACCAGCAAGGGCCATATCAGCTGCCACAAAGGCAAAACTTGCCCCCAGGGCATTTCTTTTAACACAGGGTACTTCGACAAGTCCTGCAACCGGGTCACAGATGAGTCCCAGAAGGTTTTTGATAACAAAAGCAGCTGCTTGGGATGCTTCAAAGGCAGATCCCCCTGCTATATGAGTGAGGGCAGCAGCTGCCATGGCACTAGCTGAGCCAACCTCAGCCTGACAACCACCTTCAGCCCCACTAATAGAAGCATTATTAGCAATGACAAGCCCAAAGGCTCCTGCTGTAAAAAGAAAATCAAGCTGTTCCTTGTGGCTTAGCTTTAATTTTTCACTGGCAGCGACCAAAACACTTGGAACACATCCGGCAGACCCCGCGGTAGGAGTGGCACAGACCAGTCCCATCTTGGCATTTAGCTCATTGACAGCCATTGCATTTCTGACTGCTGAAAGGATGGTTGTGTCAGACAGGCTAGTCCCTTTTTGCAGGTAGCGGTCAAGCTTTGCGGCATCCCCTCCTGAAAGTCCAGTTGGAGACGGCTTGGGGTCAAGCCCTTTTTTAACGGATGCAACCATTACCTCAAGATTTCTCTCCATGAGGCCTATGATTTCCTCCCTGCTACAACCAGTCATCTCTCTTTCTGTAGCAATCATCAGCTCAGGGATGCTTCCCTGGTGGTTTAAATCAGCCTGGTAGACCAGTTCTTTAATTGAATAAAACATGTGTAAACTCCAATTTTTATTTAAAGAAGTTGACGTTTTCAATATGAGGGATGGCCTGAATTTTTTCTAGGGCATCTCCTATGTCTTGGGAGTCAACTTCAATCATCATGATCGCCTTTTCCCCCGCACTTTCACGGGTTACATTCATTTGGGCGACATTGATGTTAGCTTGGGACAAAAAGTTAGTTATTTTAGCAATTACCCCAGGTATATCTTGGTTTACGATAATCAGGGTCGGGGTATTCATGTTAAGGGCAATATCAAAGCCATTAAGCTCTGTGACCTGGATGTTTCCACCCCCGATAGAAATCCCTGTGATAGACATGCTACGATTTTGTCCCTTGACGATAATTTTTGCAGTATTGGGATGATTAGTCTTTCCCTCTCGGTCAATAATCCAAGAAACCTCCATTCCTTGGTCATGGGCAATTTTTAGGGATTCAGGAATCTTTGGATCATCTGTATCCATTCCTAAGAGGCCAGCAACCAGAGCAACATCAGTACCGTGTCCCTTGTAGGTCTTGGCAAAACTTTGGTAGAGGTGAATTTCAACCTGCTCAGGCATTTGACCAAAGATCGAGCGGACAATTTTTCCAATCCGAACAGCTCCAGCTGTATGAGAGGAACTTGGTCCAATCATAACAGGCCCTATGATATCAAAGACACTTTTAAATTTTATATTTTGCATTATATTTCTAGTAGCTCCTTAGGATTTGAAATAATATAGCTAGCCCCAGCTTTTTCAAGCTCTTCAAGGTCACCAAAACCATAAAGGACACCTACTGTCTGTAGGCCGTTTTCAGAGCCTCCAGTGATATCGTAGGACCTATCTCCAATCATCAGACTTTCA
This sequence comes from Streptococcaceae bacterium ESL0729, assembly GCA_029391995.1. Lineage (NCBI taxonomy): Bacteria > Bacillati > Bacillota > Bacilli > Lactobacillales > Streptococcaceae > Streptococcaceae bacterium ESL0729. Next base: position 1,299,378 of record CP113924.1, on the reverse strand, counting down.
CTTTTATCTGCCTGTGATTTTTTAAGGGCTTCTTTAAGGACAGCAGTTTTGGTATGCCTTCCCTCAAAACTTCCAGTTAAATCATCAAAATAATCTTCTATCTTGAATATTTCTAGTGTCCTTTGGGCAACTGGCTCATACTTACTAGTTGCAATATAGGTTTTTGCCCCTTTATTTCTTAGTTTTTCAATGGTTTCAAGGATATAGGGGTAGATTTCAGCCTCAAACATGCCCTGTTTGGTATAGTAGGAACGATAGATTTCAAGAGCCCTATTAACAAAGTCTTGGTCTCCCATCTGAGAAAAGGTAACCTCAAGGCTTGGACCAATAAAAGAAGTTAGGGTTTCATCACTGGGTTCTTTTAGGCCAAGTTCCTTAAAGGTATGTTTAAAGGTATTTTTTATGCCAACCTCACTATTAATAATTGTTCCGTCTAAGTCAAAAAAATAATGATTCATCTTATACTCCTTCTTAGTCATAGGCCTAGTGTACAACCTTTTGAGCCAATTGTAAATTACATCAATTTTTTTACAAATATACTAGAAAATGTCATAAAAATGTCAGTCAGCATTATTTTATTAGCTAAGATTTTTTGTTATAATACGAGGGCTTGCACCTTCAATGCAAAGCAAAAATTAATGGTAAGTAAAGTAGACCTTTAATCTCACTTTACAAGAAAGATGGTGTATATGGACAATTCAAAAACTCGTGTCGTTGTTGGAATGAGTGGAGGAGTCGACTCAAGCGTTACAGCCTTACTCTTAAAAGAGCAAGGCTACGATGTTATCGGAATCTTCATGAAAAACTGGGACGATACAGACGATGTAGGCATTTGTACGGCAACTGAGGACTACAAGGATGTAGCAGCAGTAGCTGACCAAATCGGCATTCCCTACTATACGGTAAACTTTGAAAAAGAGTACTGGGATAGGGTATTTGAGTACTTTTTGGCAGAATATAGGGCAGGACGCACGCCCAATCCTGATGTTATGTGTAACAAGGAAATCAAGTTTAAGGCCTTCCTAGACTATGCTATGGAACTTGGGGCTGATTATGTGGCAACGGGTCACTACGCCCAGGTCATGACTGATGAGGACGGTGTCGTCCACATGTTGCGTGGTAATGACAACAATAAGGACCAAACCTACTTTTTAAGCCAACTCTCACAGGAGCAACTTAAGAAGACCATGTTCCCTCTGGGTCACCTGGAAAAGCCTGAAGTACGTAAGATTGCTGAAAAGGCTGGCCTTGCGACAGCCAAGAAGAAGGACTCAACTGGGGTATGCTTCATCGGTGAGAAGAACTTTAAGGAGTTTCTCAGCCAGTACCTACCAGCCAAGGCTGGTCGCATGATGACCCTTGAAGGGCGTGATATGGGACCTCACGCTGGGCTTATGTACTACACAATTGGCCAACGTGGGGGCCTTGGAATCGGTGGCCAACAAGGTGGTGATAATGAGCCTTGGTTTGTTGTTGGTAAAGATCTTGCGACTAACACTCTTTACGTGGGACAAGGTTTCCACCATGACCACCTTTATTCAACTAGCCTTGAGGCAAGTGATGTGAGTTTCACCCGTGATATGCCTGATGATTTTGTGTTCGATTGTACGGCTAAATTCCGCTACAGGCAGCCTGATGTTCCAGTGACGGTGAAGATTTCAGGTGACAAGGCTCTTGTTACCTTTAAGGAGCCTGTGCGTGCTATTACGCCAGGTCAGGCGGTTGTTTTCTATGAAGATTTGGAGTGTCTTGGCGGGGCTATGATTGATCGTGCCTACAAGGATGGAAAAGTGATGCAATACCAGTAAGGGGAGGTAGAGTTGTTGAAGGGGTTTTTTAGGAAAAAAGGGGGAGTCTGCCTCCTGTTCGTGTCTTTGGCTATGGGCTTATATGCCCTGGTCAATGACCGCTTATTTACATCAGTTGATATTGATATAGATAATGTTGCAAGGTCGGTTGTTGGTACTTTTACCCTCCTCCTACCTCTTTCAATAGCTATCTTTAGCCTACTTATCCTTTGGGGTAAAAATACCAGGGGTGCTACCTTCTTTAAGGCAGCCATCCTCTATTTGTTTACTAGAATTTTCCACTTCCTTATTGTTTTGACTAAAAATGTTAATGATGAGGACTTCAGACTTGATTTCAAAAATCTTGTAGATATCTTCATTGACTGGAAGCTTCTATCCTATCTAGGGGTGCTCCTTGCCCTTTTTTTCCTCTTTAGTCGATTGAAAAGATTTAGGGCCTTCGTCCATGAAAGTCCACTTTCTGATCTTTTAAATATCAGGGAGGGACAGATTCTTACGGCCCTTTTTACCCTCTTTATTTATCTAAGTCCAGAGGTCTTCTCCCTTTTGGAGGCAAAATTTTACTATTTAAGTCCTTCTAATAGTATAGATTTAGTAGCCATAAGCCAGCTCGACTTGTTTAATTTTTTAAGCTTAAATCTAAGGGAGCTTGCAATTTTTATGGTCATCTTACTGGTGGCAGCTGTCTTTGTTGATGGGCTTAAGGGATTTTTCAGTAACCAGACCAGCTGGCAGTTGGCTCTTATAAGTTCCCTCTTCTTGGCAGTTAATAGCAACTACCTGATTCAGCTAAGTCTTGCCAACTACACTAAAATTGCTGGCTACTTTGTCCTTGATGGGGCTAGTTTATTTCAGATTCTAACCCTCTTTTTGCTGTATGGCCTAAGCTACGCTTTGACCAATCGGTATTTTTACGGAACCTTTTTAAATCTAACCCTTACCAGTCTCCTTGTTTTTTCAAATATTGAAAAATTTAGTCTAAGGGGGGAACCTGTTTATTTATCGGACTTTGCCTGGCTTAAGAACTTTAGATCCTTAGTAGATTTCATTGACATCACAAAGGTTATTTGGATGGGCCTTGTTCTCTTAATTCTGCTCCTTGCGACCTTCTTCCTGCAAAGGAAGTTTTTAAGGGGTGGAATCTACAGGAGCTATAAAAAAAGGATCATGCTGATTATATCTCTTGTTTTTAGCCTTTGGTTGATTGGGGACAATACGGCGAAAAATCCTCACATCAAGATTCCTGTCCTGGCTGATTTTACCAGATGGCAGGATGGTAACATCCTCTGGCAGGGAAATACGCCAACAGCCAATATGAAGTCTCTTGCTTTTGTTTGGTACATGCAGCTCTTTAATGATGCCATGGATGAGCCAGCAGGTTATAGCCAGAAAAAAGTGATGGAGATAAGGGACAAATATATCAAGCGGGCCAAGCAAATAAATCAAAACCGCAAGGATGAGATTGGGGACAAGACTGTGATTTTTGTACTGTCTGAGTCCCTGGCCAACCCCAATCGACTCCCACAGATAAAATTATCGAAAAATCCCCTAACAGAGATTGATCAGATAAAGGAGAAGACAGCATCAGGCCTTATGATTTCCCATGGTTATGGGGGCGGTACAGCCAATATGGAGTTTGAGGGCCTAACTGGTCTAAGCCTTGATTACTTTAACCCAAGCGTTACAGTCATCAATAATGAGGTTGTCCCTAAAATGGCTTTTATTCCAGCCCTCAGTGATTTTTTCAAAAATAAAACAGCCATCCACCTGGAAAATGCTGAAAACTATAATAGACGGAATATTTACCAAGAGATGGGCTATGAGGAGTTTATCTCCCTAGGAAATTCCAACATGTTGGCCCTTGACGTTGAAAACTACGGGGTTCATCCAAGTGATGCAAGTAGCTATGGTCAGGTCATTGATAGTTTGACAATGGATGCTCAATTTTTCTCACTGATAACCATGCAAAATCACTCTCCTTGGGTGAATGTTGGTGGCGATATAAGTGCAGAGTTTCCAAAGCTTGGAAAGGGTGTTAATGAAAATCTAGCAAATTATGCTAATGCTCTGGCTCAGACCGACATAGAGACGAAAAAGTTTTTGGACAAACTGTCTCTAGTAACCAAGGATATTTCCGTTGTTTTTTACGGTGACCACCTGCCTGGCTTTTACCCACAGTCTGTCTTTGACAAAAATCCCAAGCTCAAGTACCAGACCGACTACTTCATTTGGAACAATAAAAAAGACTACAGTCAGGGTCAGCCAATTGTTAGAACCAGTGATTTTATCCCTGAACTTTTAGAGCTTGTTGATGCCAAGGTAAGTCCTTGGTATGCCCTACAAACTGACCACTATAAGGAGGTTCCCAATAAGCAAATGCTTGGAAATGATGGCGAGTTGACTGCCAGTCAAAAGGAAATTTCAGATGATTTTAAGATTATTCAGTATGATTTGACACTTGGGAAGCATTACTTAAAGGCTGACGACTCATTTTTCAAGGAACAATAAGCAAAATTTTTGCCATCAACTTTTAGGCTGATCCATTAAATAATACTGGGAAAAATTTACTTCATTTGCTATCATGAATCTAGGTACTAACTAAATGGGGGCTATAATGAAAGTTTATAAGGATAAAGAAGAGCTAAAATCAGAAATAAAAAAATCATATGATAAATATATTGCAGAATTTAAGGATATTCCAGAAAATTTGAAGGATCAAAAATCTGATGCTTCTGAGAGAACACCAGCCGAAAATCTTGCCTACCAGCTTGGTTGGACAAATTTACTTTTAAGCTGGGAGAGGGATGAAAAACTTGGATTAGAGGTTAAAACACCGTCTGATAAGTTTAAATGGAATCAACTAGGAGACTTGTACAAGTGGTTTACCGATACCTATGCTTCTTTATCTTTGGATGAATTGGAAGAAAAATTAAGTAAAAATGTTGATGATATTTTGAAGATGATTGATGGAATGACTGAAGAAGAGATTTTTGAAGTCCATCAAAGGAAGTGGGCGGACGGGGCAACTAAGAATGCAGTGTGGGAGGTTTACAAATTTATCCACATTAATACAGTTGCACCATTTGGAACATTTAGGACTAAAATCAGAAAGTGGAAGCGAGAATTCCTATAAGCTAGTAAATTAATACCTGGCTAGAAATAAGTTGCCATGCATCTAGTTGGGCAAGTTTTTCAGCTTGACCAACTATTAAATTTAAGATAAAATATTTTTAAAATGAAAACCAGTAGTCAAAGTACTGAGTCATGTATGCTTTTTTGGCGTACCTGCTCTTGCTTTGGCTTTTTTGTATGTATATAGGAGAAAATGTGAACTTTCAAGAAGAATTTGACGTAATCGTCGTTGGTGCAGGTCATGCGGGAGTAGAGGCGTCGCTTGCTTCAGCCCGTATGGGTTCAAAAACCCTGCTTTTAACTATTAACTTAAACATGCTGGCCTTTATGCCATGTAACCCGTCAATTGGTGGGTCTGCTAAAGGGGTTGTTGTCCGTGAAATTGACGCCCTAGGTGGTGAGATGGGTCGTAACATTGATAAGACCTACATTCAGATGAAGATGCTAAATACTGGTAAGGGACCAGCCGTTCGTGCCCTTCGTGCCCAGGCTGATAAGGAACTTTATTCACAGGAAATGAAGAGAACTGTCGAAGGCCAAGAAAACTTGACTCTTCGCCAGGCCATCGTTGATGAGCTCCTTGTTGAAGATAAAAAAGTTGTAGGAGTTAGAACATCTACTGGAACTAGATACGGGGCAAAATCAGTTGTTATCACAACAGGAACAGCCCTCCGCGGGGAAATTATCCTAGGAGATTTAAAATACTCATCAGGGCCAAATAATTCCCTAGCATCAATTACCCTGGCTGATAACCTTCGTGACCTTGGTTTTGAGATTGCCCGTTTTAAAACAGGTACTCCGCCTCGTGTCAAGGCTCAAAGTATTGACTACGGCAAGACTGAAATCCAGCCAGGAGATGAGGAGCCTAATCACTTTAGCTACCTATCAAGGGACGCTGACTATGACAAGGACCAAATTCCTTGTTGGTTGACTTATACAAGCGAAGAAAGCCACAAGATTATTAATGATAATCTCCACAGGGCACCCATGTTTTCTGGTGTTGTAAAAGGAGTTGGGCCAAGATACTGCCCGTCCATTGAAGATAAGATTGTTCGTTTTTCAGATAAACCCCGCCACCAACTCTTTTTAGAGCCTGAGGGGCGTAATACTGATGAGGTCTATGTTCAGGGTCTTTCGACCAGTCTACCTGAGGATGTGCAATTTGAAATTTTAAGAAGCATTCCAGGTCTTGAGCAGGTAGAGATGATGCGTTCAGGTTATGCCATTGAATACGACGTAGTCCTACCTCACCAACTTCGCCCAACCCTTGAAACCAAGCTTATTTCAGGCCTGTTTACAGCTGGTCAGACTAATGGTACATCAGGTTATGAAGAAGCTGGTGGCCAAGGGATTATGGCAGGGATTAATGCTGCCTTGAAGGCTCAAGGTAAGCCTGAATTTATCCTGAAAAGAAGCGATGGCTACATCGGTGTTATGATTGATGACTTGGTTACCAAGGGAACAATTGAACCCTACCGTCTTTTAACAAGTAGGGCCGAATACCGTCTGATTCTTCGCCATGATAATGCTGACATGCGTTTGACAGAGCTGGGGCGTGCTATTGGCCTTGTCGATGACGACCGCTTTGCTGCCTATGAGATTAAAAAATATAAGCTTGAAGCAGAGGACAGACGCCTGTCTGAGCTTAAGCTTAAGCCGACAGCAGAGACCAATAAAATCATTGAATCATACGGCTATAAGCCTTTGAAAGATGCCATGACAGCAAGGGATTTCTTAAGACGTCCTGAGATTAAATACAGTGACCTCCTTAATTTCATTGAACCAGCTGCTGAAGATCTTGATGACAAAATCATTGAGCAACTAGAAATTGAAATTAAATACGAAGGCTACATTAAGAAGGCCATGGATCAGATAGACAAAATGCACCGCCTTGAGGCCAAAAGAATTCCAGCTAATATTGACTGGGACGCCATTGACTCAATTGCCACAGAAGCCCGTCAAAAATTTAAAAAGATTAATCCTGAAACGATTGGACAAGCCAGCCGTATTAGCGGAGTAAATCCAGCAGATATCAGTATTTTGATGGTTTATCTTGAAGGAAAAAATAAAAAATAAGAGGAGCTGAGGCTCCTTTTATGCTTTTTCTGTCTTCGTGTAAGCCCCCTCCATACTTTAAATTTTAGTCAATTTATGGTAAAATACGACGGACAGGAGTGTAAATATGAAACGTTTAGATCAATTGTCTTCACTAACAATGACCATAATATTAGGGGTATTATTCCTAATAGAATGCATTGTAATCAGAGTTTCTGAATCAAGGATTAACTCAATGGTAATTCTATTCTTTTTAAATGTTATTGTTTTGGCGATTATTTTATATCAAAAAAGGGCCTACCAAAGCAATACTGTTGATTTTATTAGGAATGCAAATGAATTAGCGGAGAATTCTTTGAGTTCGACCCTTGAAAAAATGCCTCTAGGAGTCGTGCGATATACACCAGATACCTATGAGATTGAATGGTTCAACCCTTATGTTGATTTAATTTTTGGTGATGCCGTAAAATACTTCACTAGGGATGAGATTAAAAAGATAACCAATCAGATTGAAGAAGGTATTAGTAAGTACATGAGCCTTGACAACAAGCAGTACACAGTCAAGCATGATAAGGACAAGCACCTCCTTTACTTTTTGGATGCAAGTGAGGAGCTTGACGCTAAAAATATTATAGCTGACAGTCGTGCTGTTATCGGGGTTTTATCCGTTGATAACTATGATGATACGACCGATCTTTTGTCTGAAAGTGAAAGAACGACTATAAATAGTGTTATTACAAACTCCATCGACAGTATCTCCAGTAAATATAAGATATTTACCAGGAGAGTTTCTGCCGGCCGATACTACTTCTTTACAGACTATCGAACTCTCAACCGAATTATGGATGATAAGTTCAGCTTCTCTGAGGAATTCAAGAAGAAGGCAGCGGAGAGAAATGTACCTCTGACCTATAGTATTGGGGTTGGTTACGGGATTGAAAACCACCAATCAATCGGTAGAACAGCCCTTAATAACCTAGAGCTTGCTCTTGTTCGTGGGGGGGATCAGGTTGTTGTTAAGGAAAATATTGACTCAGCTCCTATTAGATATTTTGGTGGAAATTCTGCCAGTAGGTCACAAAGGTCAAGGACCAGGGCACGGGCTATTGCAACAGCCATTAATACCATTATTAGTGAAAGCGACAATGTTTTTATTGTTGGTCATAAGTTTCCTGATATGGATGCTCTAGGTTCAGCAGTTGCCATGAAGATTTTTGCAAATCTTGCGGGTAAGTCTGCCTATGTGGTTTACGATAAAAAGCAGCTTTTACCAGACGTTCAAAGGGCCATTGCCAAACTTGATGAGGCAGGGGACGGGAAAAAATCAATTATTACCACCAATAGGGCTAAGGCCCTTAGGAGGGATAACTCCCTCTTGATCATGGTCGACCACTCGAAGCCTAGAATGACCCTTAACGAAGAGTTCTACAAGGCCTTTGATAAGTTGGTCGTGATTGACCATCACAGAAGGGATGAGGATTTTCCAAATCATGCCATGCTGACCTATATTGAAAGTGGGGCAAGTAGTGCTAGTGAACTTGCAACTGAATTACTCCAGTATCAGACAACCAATCCCAAAAAGATGACCAGCCTTGAGGCGAGTATTACCCTAGCAGGGATTTCAGTTGATACTAAAAGTTTCAGCAAAGGTGCTACAAGCAGGACCTTTGAAGCTGCAAGCTTCCTTAGGGAGCAAGGAGCTGATGGTAACCTGGTCAAGGATATTCTTGCCACCAATTATAGTGATTACAAGGATGTAAACGAGATTATTTTAAAGGCCGATTTTGTTGGCGAACATACAGTAGTAGCCTGCGGAAATCCTGATAAAAAATATGATAATGTAAAAACGGCCATTGCTGCTGAAACCTTGGTTGATATGGTGAATATCAACATGGCCTTTGCCATTGCCCGCCATAAAAATGGCTATATAGCAATATCTGCAAGGAGCCGAGGCGATTATAATGTACAGACCATTATGAGTGCCTTTGGTGGTGGGGGACATTTCAACAATGCAGCAGCCCAGGTCTATGAAAAAACAATTGAAGAAGTTAAGGAGGAGCTCTTAGAGGTTCTCCGAGATGAAAACAAAGATAAGATTGATAAGAAAGAGGGATAGAAATGAAAGTTATATTTTTAGCAGATGTAAAAGGTAAGGGGAAAAAGGGAGAAATCAAGGAAGTCCCTTCTGGCTACGCACAAAACTTTCTCATCAAAAAGAATCTAGCCAAGGAAGCAACCAATGCTGCCATCAGTGAATTAAAGGGACAAAAGAAGGCCCAAGATAAGCAAGAGGCAGAGATTTTAGCTGAAGCTAAAAAATTAAAGGAGCTTCTTGAAGAAGAAGGAACCATGGTTGAATTGACTGAAAAAGTTGGTAAGGATGGTAGATTATTTGGAGCAATCAACTCTAAAAAAATTGCCAGTGCCTTGAATGATCAGTACAAGGTCAAATTAGACAAGCATAAGATTCAGCTTGAAAACCCAATTAAAACTTTAGGAGTAACCAAGGTACCTGTAAAACTTCATAGAGAGGTTACTGCTACTATTAGAGTGCACGTTGGAGAAGCATAATGCCTGATCAGGATATTATGAAGGTTCCTCCTCAAGACTTAGAAGCTGAGCAAGCCGTTTTAGGTGCCATCTTTTTGGATGCCGATCGATTGATTGAAGTCCGTGAATACTTGGATTTGGCAGACTTTTATAAGGTGGCTCATAGAACAATTTTTCGAAATATGATCAAGCTTTCTGACGACAAGGAACCAATTGATGTCCTAACAGTCAGAAATGCCTTAGAAAAAGAAGGTGAGCTTGAAAATATTGGTGGGGTTTCTTATATTGCAGAACTTGCCAGTGCCGTGCCAACCAGTGCTAACGCAGCCTACTATGCCAAAATTGTTGCCGAAAAATCCCTTCTAAGAAATTTAATCAGTAATCTTACCCGAAGTGTTGAAAAAGCTTATGCCCAGGAGGATGACCCCTATGAGATTTTAAATGAGGCTGAAAGCAAGCTTATGGATGTGGCCGAGAATAAGAATCGGTCTGGTTTTAAGAAAATATCTGACCTTGTCAATGATAGCTTTGAAGAAATTGACAGGCTTAGCCAACAAGACAACCGGATTACAGGACTTGCCACAGGTTACCCGGCCCTTGATGATTTAACAACAGGCCTTCATGAGGAAGAGTTAATCATCCTTGCTGCCCGGCCTGCTGTCGGTAAAACGGCCTTTGCCCTTAATATTGCCCAAAATATAGGAACCAAACTTGATAAGTCAGTTGCCATCTTCTCCTTAGAGATGGGGGCTGAAAGTTTAGTCAAAAGGATGCTTGCTGCAGAAGGTAGGATTGAATCCTATAATCTTCGGACAGGTAATCTATCCCGGGATGACTGGAATAGCCTGACCATCGCAGCAGGTACCCTTTCAAACTCAGGGATTTACATTGACGATACCCCAGGAATTAAGATTACAGAGATTAGGGCTCGTGCCCGCAAACTTGCCCAGGAAACAGGTAATCTTGGTCTTATTTTAATCGACTACCTCCAGCTTATTTCAGGGACAGGGCGTGAGAATCGCCAGCAGGAGGTCTCAGAAATTTCAAGGCAGCTTAAAATTTTAGCCAAGGAACTAAAAGTTCCTGTGATTGCCCTAAGTCAGCTGTCTCGTGGAGTTGAGCAAAGGCAGGACAAGCGGCCCGTCCTTTCAGATATTAGGGAGTCTGGGTCAATTGAGCAGGATGCTGATATTGTAGCCTTCTTATACCGGGAAGATTACTATGCTAGAGAGGGCGATGAGGAGGAGTTTGAAGAGGATAATACCGTTGAGGTTATTATTGAAAAAAACCGAAGCGGAGCTCGCGGAACAGTAAAACTTGCCTTTATCAAGGAATATAATAAATTTGTCAATCTTTCGAATATGGAAGAATTTTAATTACTCGAAGTACTAGAGTCACTAGAAAGTAGGATAATATGTCACAAGCATTCGAAGATGTTGAAAAAATGAAAAAAATTAAGGAAGACGTAAAAAATCACGAAGGGCAAGTAGTTGGTATTACAAGCCAGTACGGACGTAAGCGTGAAAATCGCCGCGAAGGAACCCTTTCTGAGGTTTACGATTCACTTTTTATTGTTGTCTATGATCAAGATTCTCGTCCCAAAGAAAGAGCAAGCTACAGCTATTCTGATATTTTAACTGAGAATATTCTTATCCACTACGCTGATCAGGAAGAAGCTTTTGAAGTGGTTGAAATTGATGTTGACACAGAAGAATAATCTTGATAAACTAGTAAAGTTGAGATAGTGCAGCAGAATAATTAAGGCCCCCGTCAACAATGCATCTGGTTAGCTAAAGTAGCCAAAGCTGTAAAGGTGAAGATGTAGTGCACGGACCTGGAATTATTCAAAACATTATTTCTTCAAAAATAAATTTTTGGAGGATGACAAATATGTCACGTTATACAGGACCATCATGGAAACTTTCACGCCGTTTAGGTGTATCACTTTCAGGAACCGGTAAAGAAATCGCTCGTCGTAACTACGTACCAGGACAACACGGACCAAACAACCGTAGCAAACTATCAGAATACGGTCTACAACTTGCTGAGAAACAAAAACTTCGTTTCTCTTACGGAGTAACTGAACGTCAATTCCGTAACCTATTCGTACAAGCAAGCAAAATCAAAGAAGGAACTCTTGGTTTCAACTTCATGGTTCTTCTTGAACAACGTCTTGACAACGTAGTTTACCGTCTAGGTCTTGCTACTACTCGTCGTCAAGCACGTCAATTCGTTAACCACGGTCACATCCTTGTAAACGGAAGCCGCGTTGATATCCCATCATACCGCGTACAAGTTGGTGATGTAATCAGCGTTCGTGAAAAATCTCAAAAAGTTCCAGCTATCCTTGAAGCTGTTGAAGCTACTCTTGGACGTCCAGCATTCGTATCATTCGATGCTGACAAACTTACTGGTACTCTTGAGCGTCTTCCAGAACGTGATGAGATCAACCCAGAAATCAACGAAGCTCTTGTCGTAGAATTCTACAACAAACAACTTTAAGATTTACCTGGTCAAAAGAAGCAGATTATTCTGCTTCTTTTTTTATTTTAATCCATATAAAAAAGCATGCCTGGGCATGCTTATTATTAATCAACTGAAAGTGCTTCAATTGTGTTCATCTTACTTGCACGACTTGATGGTGCAATACTTGATAGAAGGGCAATGATGATTCCAACTAAGATGGCAAAAGTCACATCACTACTTGTAACCTGAACCAGATTGAAGTTGGCCAAACCATAGAGAGCCTTATTAAGTCCAAATTCTCCTAGTAGGGCTCCTGCAATAGCTATGATTGCTGCAAGAAGACCTAGCATAAGGCTTTCTCCAGTAAAGAGACGGCGAATATCTTTTTTGCGGGCCCCCATAGCACGAAGGATACCAATTTCTTTAGTTCTTTCAGTAACGGACATGTAAGTTGTCACGACAATCATAAAGATTGACACGATGAGGGAGATTCCAGCAATAGCTGCAAGAACATACTTAATGATATCTAGGTAACCATTAATTGTTTTAAGGATGTCTCCTGTTCCTAGAGTAACGAAGGCCTTTTGACCGTCAATTTTAATATTTTGAATGTCTGAGAGAACCTGGTCGACATTTTTAGAATCATCAATATCAATTGATACGATACTTGACTTAGTTTGAGCTCCAGCAGCTGCCAGGTCATTTTTAAGTTCCTTGAAGCTAAAGACTGCCATGTTTGAGCTTGCTAGAGAATCAATGATACCAGACACAGTGTACTCTTTTTCGATGGTAGCAGGTTTTGTCCCGTCACTTGACAGGGTCGCATAGCTGACCTTAACCTTTTTACCGACAATTGACTGGTAATCCTCAGGATCAAATTTCATGGCCGTTTGCTTGCTGATAAGAACCTCGTTATCCCCTGGGATATGGCCTTCCTTGACTGAAGCTTCCTGTTGGTTACTGCCCCAACTAGCTACAGTTTGAAAGTTTTCAGCCTGATCATTAAGGGTAATTTTACCAGGAATGACTAAAGGAATGTTATAGGTTTCCTCAACCCCTGAAACGTGGCTTACAGCCTTTAATTTTGCGATTAAACTATCATCAAATAAAAGCTTAGAGTCCCCACTCAAAACAGCTTGACTTGACTCCTGTAGGGCTAGCTCATTAGGGATTTTATCATCCTTTGAAATCCTTCTCATAATGGTTGGATGGTTGGGGTTAAGTTGTTCTGATACCTGCTTTTCAGCAAACTTACTAATCCCGTTTCCAAGCCCCAAGAAGAGCATAACTGCAAAAAGCCCAATTCCTGTACCAATTGCAATCAAAAGATTTTGCTTCCAGTTGTATTTAAAATGCTTCCAAGACATTCCAAGAGAGCTTCTAAGGCTTAGGGCCTTGGCCTTGAAGTTCTTAGGTTTTTCGACAACCTGATAAGGGTCTCTTAGCTTTTCATCAGCCACAATCTGCCCATCAGCTAATCTGATGATTCTTGTACCGTAATCAGCAACCTCTTGTGAATGGGTAACAACGACAACGGTGGTTCCACTTTCAGCAATTTCCCTTAGAATGCGAAGGACATCCCTGGTATTTTGACTGTCAAGGGCTCCAGTAGGTTCATCAGCTATAATAATTTCAGGGCTATTGGCAAGGGCACGAGCAATGGCCACCCTCTGCTTTTGTCCACCTGATAGCTGATTAGGCTTCTTCTTGCGGTGGTCAAAGAGACCTACTTGTTTGAGTAACTCCTCAGCCTTTTTGACCTGCTCCTGGTGTGAAAGACTGGTCATCTTAAGACTTAGGAGAACATTATCTAAAACGCTTAGATAATTAACTAGGTTAAAACTTTGGAAAATAAAGCCGATGGTACTCCTGCGGTATTCATCCATGGCCTTTTCGGTTTTTGACCTTTGGTTAACATTATTAACAATTACCTCACCGGAAAATTTATTATCAAGACCTCCAATGATGTTCATAAGAGTCGATTTACCGCCTCCTGATTCACCGAGAATACTTGCAAATTCTCCTCTTTCAAAGGAGAGATTTATTCCCTTCAATACGGGAAATTCTTCCTTTCCCAGGTAATAAGATTTTTTAATATCTTTAAGTTCTAATAAGGGCATAACTTTCCTCCACTAATAAATGTATAGGCTCTATTATAGTTCTTTTTTTGAAAAAAGACTAAAATTTTAATTAGATGATGGGTGAGTAGACTGGTAAAATGCTTCTTTTTTATCGTATAAGGAGGTAGATGGAAGGGTCTAATTACTGCTTTTATCCAAGTGGTCTAACATGAATTATAGACCCAAAAATGGTATAATAAACCTACCTTGTAACAATTAAGATTGGAGAAAAAATTGGCTAAAGTTAAGAAAAAAACAGAAGAAGTTACAAAGAAATTTGGTGACGAAAGAGAACGTGCCCTCAATGATGCCCTTAAAGTAATCGAAAAAGATTATGGTAAGGGAGCACTTATGCGTCTGGGTGACAAGGCTGAGCAAAAGGTTCAGGTCATGAGTTCTGGAAGTCTAGCCCTTGACATCGCCCTTGGTGCTGGTGGTTATCCAAAGGGACGGATTATTGAAATCTACGGGCCAGAATCATCTGGTAAAACAACTGTGGCCCTACACGCCGTAGCCCAGGCTCAAAAAGAAGGTGGAATCGCAGCCTTCATCGATGCTGAGCATGCCCTTGACCCAGCCTATGCCCAGGCCTTGGGTGTAAATATTGATGAACTCCTTTTATCACAACCAGATAGCGGAGAGCAGGGGCTTGAAATTGCTGGCCGCCTAATCGACAGTGGAGCGATTGACCTTGTTGTTATTGACTCGGTTGCAGCCCTTGTGCCTCGTGCTGAAATTGACGGTGACATTGGTGACTCACACGTTGGTCTTCAAGCCCGAATGATGAGTCAGGCCATGCGTAAACTTTCAGCAAGTATCAACAAGACTAAGACAATTGCAATCTTCATCAACCAACTTCGTGAAAAAGTAGGTGTAATGTTTGGTAACCCAGAAACTACTCCTGGTGGACGTGCCCTTAAATTCTATTCATCAATCCGTCTTGATGTCCGTGGAAACACGCAAATCAAGGGTACAGGTGACGAGAAGGATCAAAACGTTGGTAAGGAAACTAAGATTAAGGTTGTTAAAAATAAGGTTGCCCCACCATTTAAGGTAGCTGAAGTAGAAATCATGTATGGTGAAGGGATTTCACAAACAGGTGAGCTTCTTAAGATTGCTTCTGACCTTGATATTGTTAAAAAATCAGGTGCCTGGTATTCATATAAGGATGAACGAATTGGTCAAGGTTCTGAAAAGGCCAAGGCTTATTTGAAGGAACATCCAGAAGTTTTTGATGAAATCGACAGGGAAGTCCGCGTTAAGTTTGGCCTATTAGAGGACAGCACTGATAAAGATGACAAAGAAAAAGTTAAGACA
This sequence comes from Streptococcaceae bacterium ESL0729, assembly GCA_029391995.1. Lineage (NCBI taxonomy): Bacteria > Bacillati > Bacillota > Bacilli > Lactobacillales > Streptococcaceae > Streptococcaceae bacterium ESL0729. The sequence goes on along the minus strand of CP113924.1, from coordinate 1,283,930 downwards.
GCCAAGGCCACTAAAAATGAAGATTTAGGTCTTGAACTTGAAGATATTGAAATAGAAGATTAAGAATAGTTAAATATATTTTTTACAAATTAAATCTCTGAAAAGGCTTGCAATATTAATAACGTATGATATAATAATCACATGATAGTGGTTCCCTTTACAAAGGAGTGTGATTTATGCTTACCGTTTATACTGCCCCGTCTTGCACAAGTTGTAAAAAAGCCAAAGCTTGGTTTGCTAAACATCAAATTAATTTCGTTGAAAGAAATATCATCAGCAATCCTCTGACTAAAGAAGAAGTTCAAACGATTCTTGAAATGACAGAAGATGGTATTGATGGTGTTATCTCTACACGTAATAGGTATGTTAAGCAGCTGAATATTGACTTTGAGGAACTAACCTTTAGTCAAGTTGTTAAAATTATTACTGAGAATCCACAAATTTTACGTCGTCCAATTATTATGGACTCTAAAAAGTTGAACATTGGATACAATGAGGAAGAAATAAGAACTTTCCTTCCTCGCTCGGTAAGAATTATTGAAAATAGAGATGCGCGTTTGAGAAGTGTTATTTAGGATTTATTTTTTCAAGGCCTGCGGCCTAGATGTCTGATTGTGACCGTGTCTTATTGTGTTATAATGAATGAAAGTACTTAGTGCTTTCATTTTTCTTTGCACTAATTTATTACCTAGGAGAATAATATGATTTTTGATACCCATACCCACTTAAATGTGAAAGACTTTCTTGGTAAAACTGATGAAGAACTTGCTCTTGCCTACGAATTTGATGTTAGGGAAATGGCAGTTGTGGGCTTTGATAGGCCAACGATTGAGGAAAGTCTTGCACTTTCGAAAAAATATGACAATATCTACAGCATCATTGGCTGGCACCCGACTGAGGCAAGTGACTATGATGAGGAGGTTGAGAACTACCTCCTTGAGAAGATAAAAAACGACCGCGTTATCGGCTGGGGGGAAATTGGCCTTGACTACCACTGGATGACTTCACCCAAGGAGGTTCAAGAAGAGGTCTTTAGACGGCAGATTGCCCTCTCAAAAGAGGCTCACCTGCCCTTTATCGTCCACACTCGGGATGCTATGAGTGATACCTACGAGATTATAAAAAGTGAGGGTGTTGGACCACGTGGCGGCATCATGCACAGCTTTTCAGGTAGCCTTGAAGAGGCACAAAAGTTTATCAATCTTGGCATGTATATCTCAATTTCAGGGGTTGTAACCTTCAAGAAGGCTCTTGACCTCCAGGAGGCAGCCGCAAAACTTCCTCTGGACCGCATCCTCGTTGAGACAGATGCTCCCTACCTAGCACCAGTTCCCTACCGGGGTAAAACCAACCACACAGCCTACACCCACTTTGTTGTCCAAAAGATTGCGGAACTCCGCGGCCTAAGCTATGAGGAGATGGCAGCTGCTACGACAGAAAACGCCCACCGCGTCTTTAATCTTAAGGACTAGGAGGAGACCATGTTAGACAGGGAAAAAATCCGAATTTCAGAAGTCGTAGTCGTTGAGGGTAAGGATGATACGAGACGCCTCAAGGAATTTTTTGAGGTTGAAACCTATGAGACAAGGGGATCAGCTATAACGGATGAGGATCTTGAAAAAATTGAGATGCTTGATGACCTTCGTGGCGTTATCGTCTTTACAGATCCTGACTTTTCTGGGGAAAAAATCCGCAAGAAAATTGTTCAAGCCCTCCCAGGTGTCAAACAAGCCTTCTTAAATCCCCAGGAGGCAAGACCAAGCTCAAAAAGCAAGGGAAAAAGTCTTGGGGTAGAGCATGCCTCCTATGAGGACTTGAAAACAGCTCTTGCCAGTGCCCATGATGCACGTGTTGACTTCCCAGTAGTTGATCAGGCAGTCCTTATTGAACTTGGTCTTATTATGTCAAGTGAGGGCAGGGCCAGACGGGAATTTCTGGGAGAAGAACTAAGAATTGGCTATACCAATGCCAAACAACTGCCAAAAAGACTTTCTCTTTTTGGCATCGACGAAGAACAAGTAAGAAAGGCAATGAACAAATACAATAATGAGTAATATCGCAGACTATCAAAATACAAGAGCAATTCTTGAACGCCACGGTTTTTCTTTTAAAAAAAGTCTTGGGCAAAACTTTTTAACCGACCCAAACATCCTTGCAAAGATCACGGAAACAGCTGACCTTTCCCGCCAGGTGAATGTTATCGAAATCGGTCCCGGAATCGGAGCCCTAACTGAGTTTCTTGCCCGTGAGGCAGCTGAGGTTATGGCCTTTGAGATTGACGACCGCCTGATTCCAATCCTTGGGGAAACGCTGGCTCCTTATGATAATGTTCAAATCATCAATGAGGATGTTCTAAAGACAGACCTCCAAAGTCAGATTAAGAAATTCAAGAATCCTGACCTTCCAATTAAGGTTGTCGCAAACCTTCCCTACTACATCACAACACCAATCCTTATGCACCTGATTGAAAGTCGCATTCCCTTTGCGGAATTTGTCGTGATGATGCAAAAAGAGGTGGCTGACAGGATCAGTGCCAAACCTAATACTAAGGCTTACGGTAGCCTAAGTATCGCTGTCCAGTACTACATGGAGGCTTCTGTTGCCTTTATCGTACCGCGTACAGTCTTTATCCCAGCACCAAATGTTGACAGTGCAATCCTTAAGATGGTAAGACGTCCTGAGCCCCTTGTTAAGGTGGATGATGAGACTTTCTTCTTTAGGGTGACAAAACTTGCCTTCACCCACCGTAGGAAGACCCTTTGGAATAATTTACTTGCTTCTTTTGGGAAAAATGATGAAATCAAGGAAAAGCTGACTTTAGCCCTTGAAGACGCTGACATCAAGCCAACAATCCGTGGTGAAGCCCTAAGTATTGAGGATTTCGCAAGACTTGCCAACTCGCTTTATAAATATTGGAAATAATAAATGGCTTCGGCCATTTTATTTTGCCTGGAAAATTCATTATATAATTTTAATTAAAGTCATATTTAATGTATACTAGAGCTAATATAATCCGCTAAACTAAAGGGTTGTTTCCCCAAGAGCTTTAGGCGATTTTGCTGAAGGGGGAGCTAGAATTGTGTATAATAAGGCTATGGTAAAAAAAGGAAGAATTATAAAATCTCTCGCTGGTTTTTACTACATCGAAGATGGGGACCAGGGAAAAATTGAAAGAACGCGTGCGCGTGGTAATTTTAGGAAAAAAATGGTTAAGCCAGTTGTTGGTGACTTTGCGGAATATACTGCAGGTGAGGGTGAGGATAATGAGGGCTACCTCTTAAAGATTGATGAGCGTAAAAATTCACTTGTCCGCCCGCCCATTGCAAATATCGACCAGGCTGTTGTTGTTATGAGTGCTGTTGAGCCGGAGTTTTCACTAAACCTCCTCGACCGTTTCTTGGTCCTTCTTGAACACAAGGGGATTAAGCCACTCATTTATATTAGTAAACTCGATTTGTTAGATGATTTAAGTTACTTTGAAAGGGTTCAGGCTGATTATAAGAAGATTGGCTATAATATCTACTTTGATCCACAGGAGCTTTTAGTTAACTTCAAGGACAAGGTAACAGTCTTTATGGGCCAAACAGGGGCTGGTAAGTCGACCCTTCTTAATAAGATTGCTCCAGACCTTGCAATTGCGACCCAGGAGATATCTGACAAGCTAGGTCGTGGTCGCCACACAACTCGCCATGTTGAACTGTTTAAGGTGGCAGGGGGATGGATTGCTGATACCCCAGGATTTAGCTCGCTTGACTATGAGGTTAAAGATGCCCCGGGTCTTAATGAGGCCTTCATTGATATCAGGTATTTTAGCCATGATTGTAAGTTTCGTGAGTGCACTCATACCCATGAGCCAAGTTGTGCGGTTAAAGAGGCTGTGGCCCAGGGTGAGATTCTTCAGACTAGGTATGATGATTACCTGCAACTTTTGTCTGAAATCCAAAAGCAAAGACAGGTTTATGCAAAAAATAGAAGTAAGAAAGGTTAGATTATGAAAATAGCACCATCAATATTAAGTGCAGATTTTGGTAACTTTGAACGTGATGTAAAAATTCTTGAAGAGGCAGGGGCTGACTATATCCATATTGATGTCATGGATGGTCACTTTGTTGATAACTTGACCTTTGGTGCAGGTGTTGTCAAGGCTCTTAGAAAATCAACAAGACTTGTATTTGACTGCCATCTGATGGTTGAAAATCCTGACAGCTATGTTGAAGAATTTGCTGAAGCTGGAGCTGACATTTTGTCTGTCCATGTAGAAGCTACTAATCATATTCATGGAACCCTTCAAAAGATTAAAAAGGCAGGTCTTAAGGCAGGTATTGTTATTAATCCAGGTACACCAGTTGAGCTGATTAATCCAGTTCTTTCGATGGTTGATCAAGTCCTTGTCATGACTGTAAATCCAGGTTTTGGTGGTCAAAAATTCATTCCGGAGTGTCTAACTAAAGTGGCTCTTCTTAAAAAATTAAGGGATGAAGATGGGTATTCCTATGATATCCAGGTTGATGGGGGAGTTGATGATAAGACCATAAAACTTTGCCAAAATGCGGGAGCCAATGTCTTTGTAGCAGGTTCTTATGTCTTTAACGGGGAACCCAGTCAAAGGATTGGAAGTCTTAGGGCAGCCCTTCAAAAAGAGTTGTAGGACAAGGGATTAGATTAGAGGGTTATTATGAAATTTTTGCACATAGCTGACCTCCATTTGGACCGTGAATTTGAGGGTTTAAGTCAGGATATCGATTATCGTCCTTATGAAATTTTGGGGACTATTATTGATTTTGCCCTCGATGAGGATGTCGATTTTATTATTCTTGCTGGAGATAATTTTCATCAGTCTAAGCCAAGTATCAAAATGCAAAACTACTTTATGACCCAGCTTGAGCGTCTTAAGGAGCAAGGGATTAAAGTCTTTTTGATTTTTGGTAACCACGACTACTACAGGGAGGGTGTTTACTGGTTTGACTTTCCTGATAATGTTGAAGTTTTCTACAAGGAAGAGGTTGAAAGCAAGTATTTTGAAAATGCTCAGGGAGAAAGAGCTACCATATCAGCCTTCTCTTATGAGCACCCTCATATTAGGGAAAATAAAATTAAGGACTATCCCTTTAGGGACTCTGCTAGTGACTACCACATAGGTCTTTTTCACGGGGAAATTGGAGGCTTTGACTATGCACCGACCAGTCTTTCTGATCTAAAGGCTAAGGATTATGACTACTGGGCCCTTGGACACATTCATCTAAAAAGCATGTTGGCAGATAATATTGTCTACCCAGGGACTCCCCTTGGCCGTAATAGTAAGGAGATTACCAGCCAATTTGCTCTTGTTAACCTAAGTAAGACCGTCTCTGACCTTGAATTTATTGACTTGGCTCAGATTCACTGGATAAAAAAAGAGCTTGATCTTACTGGGGTTAGAGATTTGGCAGAGCTCAGCCGCATATTGAGTGACAACCTTTCCAATCAGGGGAATATCTATAGTCTTTACTTGAAGAATTACGATTTGGTGGCTGATAGCCTAAGGCTGGCCCTTGAAAATGGTGAGCTAATTGATAGCTTGCGTGCCCAGGGTTTTCTCCTTCGAAAGCTTGTCCTCCTGCCCCTTGATGGGCCTCAAAACTTGAGTAAGACGGCTCTTCCTGTTAGTCATTTGGAGCTTCCTAGCTTAGAAGAGCTGGCTAAGGCTCTTCCTCAAAATAGCGAAATAAAAAATATTTTAACAAGCGATTTATTTGCTGACCTTGAGAAAGATTTAGAGGCTTATATTGACAGCGAATTTTCATTGGCAAGGGAGGATGATTTTGAAGCTTAAAAAAGTTGAGATTGATGGATTTGGAAAGTTAGTAAACCGTTCTTATGAGCTGGAAGATTTGACCGTTTTTATGGGTGCAAATGAGGCTGGTAAGTCAACTCTCTTGTCCTTTATTAAATATATGATATTTGGTTTTGAGAAAAAAACCACTAAAAATCGGGATTTTAGTCCAAGAGATAGCAGGGTTTATGGCGGACGGCTCTACCTTGAGATTGATGGACAAGATCTTATGATTGAAAGAATCAGTCTGAGTAAGAGTGGGACTCCAAATTTTACATGTTCCTATCTTTCTGATGCAAGAAAGCTATCAGAAGATGAGTGGCTTGAGCTACTTAGTCCTATGACGCCCAAGCTTTTTGATCAAATTTACTCGATCAGCCAGGATAATCTTCAAATAAACCGAGAGAGGGATTACAATGAGGCAAGTTTGGAAGAAAAATGGCGAATGGCTATAACGACTGGAACAGTCGAGCTTTACAAGCAGGAAGAGGAGCTTATTAAAGAAAAAAATTCCCTCTATACTAGTCCTAAGGCCCTTAGTAAGCCCCTCAATCAAACCCTTCATGCTCTTGAACAAATCAAGAGTGAAATTTTTGACAAGGAGGCTGAAGAGGCAGCTCTAGCTCCTTTGATTAAGGAAGGTAAAAAGCGGGAGGATGAGATAAGAGAAAGCCGCTTAAAACTTGTAGCCCTTGAGGAAGAACGACGAATCTTGGAGGCCAAGCTTGCTTTTGAAAATGACTATCTGGAGTTTTCAAGGCTCGAAGCAAGTCTTAGGGAGCAGGAAAAAACTCAGGGGACAAGAGACTATGAAAGCCTCCTTGCTAGCTATCATGACTTTGAAATCCTCCAAACAAGGATTGGCCGCTTGGAAGATAAAATCGAGTCAAACAAGTCCCAGCTTGAAAAGTTTGATAATCCCTTGGATAACTTTTTACTGGAGGGTCAAACCAGGGATGCCATAAAGCAGATTGAATTTTTATATCCCAAGCTTGTTGGGAGGAAGGAAAAGGAGGTCAAGGTTATCCAGAGAAACAATAGTTTTCTTCTACTCTTGATGCTTGTAACCCTTGTGACCTTAGGTTTTCTCATCCTTGTCCCAGCTGGGCTAAAGATTTTTCTTTCAATTTTGCTGATTTTTGAAATTATTTCAGGTGTCGCCTACCTGCTTGTTACCTCAAAACGCAGGGGAGAACTTGCCCTTGAAGCTAAAAATAGCCAGATAGCTAGGGATTATTTTGCCCTAACAGATATCTTTAAGGGTTGGTATCAGCTACCTGAGAGCATTGAAGGAAGATATGCCCTAGTTCTAAAAATAAAGGAGCGGATACTAGAGCTTGATTTTAACTATAAGAATTTAGACAGTCAAAAGGATGAGTATCTACTTGAAAACCTTTATACCAAGTCGGATTTATTTCTACAAGAAAACCCCCAGGTTGATCAGATTCAAGAGGAAATCAAGAATCATGAGAACTTTATCCAGCAGAAAAAATATCTGGGCCAGCTGAGAAAAAGGTTGGAACAGGTCCTTGATCTGGATGTAGAGAAAAAGCCAGATTTTGATGAAATTGATGGACGGTTAGCTGCAATTAATCAAAAGATTGATGAATTTGGCGATAAATTAGGTCGACAGATTGATCAAAATAGCTTGATTTTGGCTAAGATAGACCAAAGGAAGTCTGATGAAAGCCTAGAAAATCTATACCAGAAGCTTGAGTTAAAAAGGGGTGAACTTTCAGATATGATTTCCCTCTACCTGCTTAAGGCAGGTCAAATTGAAAGTTTGAAGGCTGCGACAAAGAGCCTATCGACCCATAGTTTGCCTGAGATTTTAAGGAGGGCAGGCCATTACATGTCCATTTTGACAGACGGCAGTTGGCAGGAACTTGGAATTTCAAATGGTCTTTTAGAAATCAGCGGGCCAGGGCCTTTGAGTATGAGATTACTTGACCTTTCAACAGGAACAAGAGACCAGCTTCAATTGGCCGTAAGGCTTGCCTTTATTGAGGCAAAGAATCTTAATTTTCCAGTCTTTTTTGATGACAGCTTCCTAAGATATGACCAAAAACGCAAGGAAAATTTCATAAAATTACTGGAGGAATTTTCAAGTAAAGTGCAAACATTTGTTTTTACAAGTGATGAAAAATTTAGGAATCAAGGAGATTTAATAGAATTATGACTTTTTTAAAAGACTTATCGGTAGGAGACCACTTTGAGGGTTTCTATCTGATTAAGGCAGCCGAGGTTCGAAAGACTCGTGCTGGGAAAAATTACATGGCCATGACCTTTCAAGACAGGACGGGAACGATTTCTGGAAACTTGTGGGATGCTCAACCCCATAATGTGGAAGAGTTTACTCCTGGGCGTGTTGTTTACATGAGGGCGACCAAGGAGCTTTATAATGGCATGCCCCAGGTTAATCAGATTTTCCTTCGCCTGCCAGAAAATACAGAACCAAATAATCCAGCTGACTTCAAGGAAAAGCCACCAGTTTCAGCTGAGGAGCTTAGGGCATATGTGCAAAAGATTATCTTTAAAATTGAAAATGGGACCTGGAATAGGATTGTCCGTCATATCTTTAGTAAATACGATGAGGAATTCTTCAAATATCCAGCCGCCAAGGTCAATCATCATGCCTTTGAAACAGGGCTAGCCTTTCACACGGTGACCATGGTTCAGCTGGCTGAAAAAATAACAGAGATTTACCCTCAACTTAATGAAAGTCTCATGTATGCAGGAATTCTCCTTCATGACATGGCAAAAACGATTGAGTTAAGTGGTGTGACCAATACAAGCTATACTTTGGCTGGAAATTTAATCGGTCATATTGTCTTAATCGATGAGGAGGTCTCAAAGGCCGTAAATGAACTTAAGATTGACGAGATGGATGAGGATGTAATCTTACTTCGCCATGTTCTTTTAAGCCACCACGGACTTCTTGAATATGGTAGCCCCGTTCGTCCTCATATCATGGAAGCTGAAATTATTCATATGATTGATAATTTGGATGCTAGCATGATGATGATGACTACAGCCTTAAATCAAGTTGAACCAGGGGAGATGACCCCAAGAATTTTTGCCCTTGACAACCGTAACCTCTATAAGCCACACTTTGATGGAAAAAAACTTAAATAAAAAACCTGTAAGATATATTCTTACAGGTTTTTCTTTTTAATCGTGTTTGATATGCCAAATTTGATCTGCATAAAGCCTGATTGTATCATCAGAGCTGAAACGGTCTGACTTGGCAATATTATGGAGGGCTTTTTTAGTCCACAAGTATTTGTCCCGGTAAATCTGATCGATATACTCTTGAGCCTTGACATAGCTTTCAAAGTCACCAAGAAGGAAGTATTCATCATTGTTAAGGATGAGGGCATCATAAATTTCCTGTCCCTCACGCTCAGCATTAGGAATTGATCCATTGATAAAGCTATCAACCACCCTACGGATTACGGGATTGTTTTCATAGATAGCCCTTGAATTGTAATCATGATTTTCATAATGCTTGTAAACCTCTTCTGTATTCATTCCAAAGATTACAATATTATCATCACCAACAGCATCCTTAATCTCAATATTTGCTCCGTCAAGAGTAGCAAGGGTTATAGCCCCATTCATCATGAATTTCATGTTTGAAGTACCACTAGCTTCCTTACCAGCTGTCGAAATTTGCTCAGATACATCAGCTGCAGGAATAATTAGCTCAGCCAGGGTTACATTGTAGTTTTCAAGGAAGACAACCTTAAGTTTATCCTTGATATCAGAGTCATTATTGACGAGGTTTGCAACCTCATTGATAAGCTTGATTACGGCCTTGGCAAATTTATAGCCAGGAGCTGCCTTGGCACCAAAGATGAAGACACGAGGCGTCATATCAAGGTCTGGATTGTCCTTTAAATCCCAATATAATTTGATGATATGAAGGAGATTTAGAAGCTGGCGTTTATAGGCATGGAGTCGCTTAACCTGCACATCAAAGATGGCGTCAGGGCTAACCTTAATTCCTAAAGTACTTTCAATGTAGTCAGCCAGGCGTTTTTTATTTTCCTTTTTCACATTGTAAAAATCTTCAAGGACTTGGTTTTGGTCAACCAAAGCTTCTAATTTTTGAATTTGGTGGATATCCTTTCGCCATTCGCTTCCAATCAGCTGGTCAATTTTTTCAGACATGAGCGGATTTGCGATTTGTGACCACCTACGAACAACAATTCCGTTGGTCTTGTTGTTGAATTTTTCAGGGTAGACCTGGTAAAAATCTTTCAAGACGTCATCAATCAGAAGGTCAGTGTGAAGTTTTGCGACCCCATTGATGGAATGACCACCAATGATGGCAAGATTGGCCATGTGGATTTGATCATTTTTAATGATTCGGGTGTTTTCAATGACCTGGCAGTCAAATTTCTTATGAACCTCTGCAATATAGCGGTTATCAATCTCACTTACAATCTGGTAGATACGAGGAAGAATTCCTAAAAAGAGATTGGTTTCCCATTTTTCCAAGGCTTCAGCCAGGATTGTATGGTTGGTATAACTCATGGTATTTACAGTAGCATGCCAAGCTTCGTCCCAATTTAACTTGTAATCATCCATTAAAATACGCATAAATTCAGGTACAGCAAGGGCTGGATGAGTATCGTTAATGTGGACAGCAACTTTTTCATGGATATCCTTTAAGGGAAGTCCCATCTTAAGGTAATTTTGAACGATTGTTTGAAGACCAGCTGATACCATGAAGTATTCCTGAATCAGACGAAGGGATTTACCCTCATAAGAGGTATCATCTGGATAAAGAATATTGGTAATGTCCTCAACCTGCCTCCTACTCTCAATTGTTGGATAGCGGAGCTCGTCTTCTTCTGGGATTTCAACATCCCAAAGTCTTAGGTTGTTCACATTCCCATTTTGGAAGCCAATCTGTGGAATATCATAAGGTACAGCCCTTAAGGTACGATGATTCTTGTAAAGGACGTCATAAGATCCATTATCGTTTGGATACAAGAAGGCGTCCCCGTAGATGCGGACATTGACAGCTGAATGGGGTTTTTTAATCTCCCAAACATTTCCATCCTTACCCAGCCAAGCATCAGGTAACTCAACCTGGTAACCATCAACAATTTTTTGCTTAAAGAGACCATACTTGTAGCGGATACCATTCCCGAATCCTGGGGCTGAAATAGTGGCCAGGGAATCCATAAAGGCAGCAGCCAAACGACCCAGCCCTCCATTTCCAAGGGCCATATCGTTTTCAGAAGCAACAAGGGCATCAAAATCAATATCAAGCTCCGCCAAGGCATCCTCAACCAAAGTTAAGAGACCCATATTTAGGAGATTGGTTTCAAGCATTCTTCCAGGTAAAAATTCGATGGAGAAGTAGTAGGCTGTCTTTTCTTGATTTTCTGCTAAATCGTGACGCCTTTTAATCCATTCATTACTGGCATAATTTTTTAGCAGGTGGGCAAGGGCTACGAAGTATTCATCAGTCGTAGCATCCTTTATTTTAATCATGAAATCCTCATGTAGTTGATTTTTAAAATCGCGAATAAATTGTTCTTTTGTAAGTTCCATAGATGTCCTCTTTTTGATTAGGCTTAGTAAGTACTAAGAATGTTAAGAATTAATTTATTTGCTTTCCCTGTAAAGCTCTAGGTAGGCAAGACTTGCTGTATCCCAAGAAAAATCTTTTTCCATGGCATTTTTTTGAAGCATTCTCCAGGTTGGCTGGTCATTAATGAAGATGTCGTAGGCATTTTTTAGCACCTCCATCATCCAGTAGCTATTAAAATTATTAAAGGCAAAACCATCACCTGTCTGGGTATACTTGTTGTAAGGGATAACTGTATCCTTTAGTCCTCCAATTTCGTGGACGAGGGGAAGGTTACCATAACGCATGGCCATCATTTGAGAGAGACCACAAGGCTCAAAAGCACTTGGCATTAAGAATAGGTCACAGCCAGCATAAATCCTTTGGGCAAGTTTTAGGTTGAAGCTGATATTGGCTGAAATTTTTTCAGGAAATACACCAGCAAACCAAGAAAAGTCGTATTCAAAACGTTCATCCCCTGTTCCAAGAACAATGATTTGAACCTTGTCCCAGGAAAGGATTTCATTTAATTTTTCAACAACCAGCTGGAAGCCCTTCTGATAGGTCAAGCGACTTACAATTCCAATCAGGAGGACATCATCTCTTTGAGGAAGCCCCACTTGTTTTTGGAGCTCCCTCTTGTTGATTTTCTTACCCTTCATGTGCTTGAGGGAGTAATTTTTAACCAGATTTTTATCAGTAGCGGGGTTGTAAATCTCAGTGTCAATTCCGTTAACTATTCCTGAAAGTTTCCCCTGAACAAGCCTTAGAACAGGATCAAGTCCCTTACCAAATTCCTTGGTTTGAATCTCTTTGGCATAGCTTGGAGAGACCGTTGTAACCTTGTCTGAATAGATAATTCCAGCCTTAAGCCAGTTGAGGCAGCCATCTTGTTCAAGACTTCCATCCTGATACTTATTAAGTCCCATGGAGAATAAATCCCCAAGCATTTCTGGGCCATACTGCCCTTGAAACTCAATATTGTGAATGGTAAGGATTGTCTTCATTTGTGGATAGCCTTCAATCCAGGCATATTTTTCCCTTAGTAAGTAGGGAATCATGGCTGTGTGGTAGTCATTGACATGCAAAATATCAGGGACAAAGCCAATCTCTGGAAGAACCTGTAAGACAGCCTGTTGGAAGAAGGCAAAACGTTCACCATCATCATAGTAGCCATATACATCATCTCGGTTGAAGTAGTATTCATTGTCGATGAAGTAGTAGTGAACATTTCCAAAGAGTAGGTGTTTAACCCCAGCATACATCTTACGCCAGCCGACATCGACATGAGTGAAGAAGAGGTCTTCTGCTTCACTGCGGTACTTTTCTGGAATATTCTTGTAGTAGGGGATGATTACCCTAGCATCAATGTCATCATTTTTATTGAGACTTTTTGGTAGGGCTCCAAGAACGTCCCCAAGTCCCCCTGTTTTGATAAAGGGAGCCGCTTCAGCTCCAACTAATAATATTTTCATAGAATGATGTCCTCTGTGATTTTACGAGATTTACCAATAACAACTGGTGAATCAGGTCGACCCTTGATTTTAACATTGTCAGAAATAACAACACCCTTATCGACAATTGCGTACTCAAGGCTAGCATTCTCTCCAACCCTAACTCTTGGGAAGAGGATAGAGTCCTTGATTACCGCATTCTTATTAACCCTACAGTTTCTTGAAACAATAGAATGTTCAATTCGACCATCAATAATTGACCCTGAGGCAAAGTGTGAATTTTCTACATGCGAATCATTTGAGTAGTAAGTTGCTTCCTCGTTTTTAACCTTGGTGATAACCCTTTGACTGCTGTAAAAGAGGGAATTGAATTTTTGGGGATTAAGCATGTCCATGTTTGATTGATAGTAAGAGTTGATATCATGGATATTTGATAAGTAGCCAGTATATTCATAGGCCAAGGCATCAACATTAGCCACAAGACTGCTAAGTAGGTAGCGAAGTTTACGGGGTCTGTCCTTGGTCTGTTCAGCCTCCATTTGTTCAATCAGCCAGTCAGTGTTGATAACATAAATACCAGTCGACATGGTCTCTTCTTCGGCTGCAGAATCATCTGTAAAGTCCTTGGTTCCAACAACAGTATCTGTTTCATCAATTTCTAAGACCTGGTTTTCAAGTGACATCATGTCCCTTGAAAGTTTTTTATAAACAACAGTCATAGTTCTTTGAGAAACGCTGTGGACGTGGATAACCTGGCTTAGGTTGATATTACAAAGAATGTCACAGGTTGAAAAGATTGTATAGTCGCTACCTGTTCTTTTTAGGTAGGTCAGAAGCTTCTCATAGTAGGTATGGTCAGCATAGTGATCATTAAAATCCTGATTGTAAAAGCCGATAAACAGGTGGCTAAGTAGGCCACTTAGGCCCCATTCCCGCCCATTTCTGATGTGATCAAGGACACTATTGACCTTGTTATCATGAAAAATTGCATAAACATTGTGGATGTCAGCATTAATCAGATTTGACAGCTGAAAGTCAATTAGACGATATTTCCCGTCAAAGGGGAGGGTAGCAATGGGACGGCTAGCAGTTAACTCTCCCATTTCATGGCAGCCGACAGCATTTCCTAAGATCGCACAGTATTTATCAATTTTCATCACTTGGTACCCCCACAACTTCTTCATATCCTACAACTTGAACTTCACCTTCGCCGATTATCTCACTTCCCTCACCAATGATGGCATGAGACCCGATAATGGCATTTTTAATTACAGCATTCTCCCCAATAATAGCTCCTGGCATGATAAAGGAATCCTCAATCACAGCACCTTCCTTGACCTGGACATTGGTTGAAAGAATGGAATGTTTAACACTACCTGAAACAACGCACCCATCGACAACCAAGGAATCTTTGATATCAGCCTTGTCAGTAATGAAGTTTGGTGGAGCAATCTCATTGCGAGAGTAAATCTTCCACTGGCGGTTTCTTGAATCTAGTTCATTATCTGGTGAGATATACTCCATATTTGCCTCGTGGAGGGAATCAATTGTACCTACATCCTTCCAGTAGCCATCAAATTCATAAGCATAGACACCTTCACCTGCATCGAGAAAGGCTGGAATAACATTCTTTCCAAAGTCATTCATATCAACCCCATTTTTAGCTCCATTAACCAAGGTTTCCCTAAGTTCCTTCCAATTGAAGATGTAAACTCCCATTGAAGCGTTAGTTGATTTTGGATTTTCTGGTTTTTCCTCAAATTCAACAATCCGGTTAGAAGAGTCGGTATTCATAATCCCAAAACGACTTGCTTCCTTTAGGGGAACATCAATTACTGCCACTGTAAGGCTTGCTAGTTTATCACGGTGGGCCCTTAGCATGTCATCATAGTCCATCTTATAGATATGGTCTCCTGAAAGGATGAGGACATGCTCTGGGTTGATATGGTCAATGTAGTCGATATTTTGGTAAATGGCGTGGCTTGTACCTTCAAACCATTTGTTCCCCTCAGCAGCACTGTAGGGTTGTAAGATTGATACTCCAGAATCAACTCCATCAAGTCCCCAAGATGAACCATTACCGATATGCTCATTTAAGGCCAGTGGTTGGTATTGGGTGATAACACCAACATTTTTAATGCCAGAGTTGGCACAGTTTGAAAGGGCGAAATCAATGATTCGATATCGTCCTCCAAAGGGCACAGCAGGTTTTGCTATTGATTGAGTAAACTTTCCAAGTCGGGTTCCTTGTCCCCCGGCTAAAATTAATGCAAGCATTCCATTAGACATGTGAGCTACCTTATTTTCTTCTTATCGCTTATAAGAAGACCTTTCTTTTTAATTCATAAAACTACTTTAAATTTTTTAACTTCCTTAACTTATAAAACTATTTTTTTAACTTCCAAATTGAGACCCCAAACGCTGGTAGGGTAAATGATAGGGTATCCTGATAGGCCTTCCACTCTTCCTTTTTACTTTTTTTTGTCGGATTGCGTCTTTCCCATTTGCCACCAAATTTTTCAAGCTCGCTATTAAAGACTTCCTTGTAGGTACCCCCAACAGGGAGACCAATGGTAAAGTCATGCCTTTCGACAGGGGTCATATTAAAGATGCAGACTAGGAAGTCTGTGTCACTTTTCCTAACAAAGCTTAAAACGCTTTCATCAACATTATCAGCATCGATAATCTCAATTCCTGCATAGTCGTGGTCAATGTCCCACAGGGCTTTATTTTTTTTGTAAAAGCTATTAAGTTCCTTGGTATAGGTCTGCATCTTTTTATTGAGTGGATCATCAAGGTCGACCCATTCGAGGGCATGATCAAATTTCCACTCTAAAAATTGTCCCCATTCACTGCCCATAAATAAGAGTTTCTTACCTGGATGGCACATTTGATAGGCATAAAGATTTCTTAGGCCAGAAAATTGTTGCTCCCGGTTACCCCACATCTTATGCATGAGACTTTTCTTACCGTGAACGACCTCATCATGAGATAGGGCCAAAATATACCTTTCACTCATCATGTACATGAAGCTAAATGTTAAAAGGGTAAAGTTATTCTTTCTGTGGATGGGATCAAGCTGGTAGAATTTTAAAATATCATTCATCCAGCCCATATTCCATCGGTAATCAAAGCCGAGACTGCCTTCTTCAAGACTTCCTGTAACCTTAATTTGACTTGATGAGTCTTCAGCAATCATTAAAGCACTTGGATGTTTCTTTTTAATGACGGCATTTAGCTTCCTAAGGAAGTGATAGCCTTCTAGGTTAACATTTGTTCCTTCGTGATTTGGCTGCCATGGGCCCTCATCATAGTCCAGGTAAACGATATTACTTACCGCATCAACTCTGATTCCATCAAAGTGGTAGTAGTTAAGCCAAAAGAGGGCAGACGAGATTAAAAATGACTGAACCTGGGGTTTCCCAAGGTCAAAGTTTAAAGCCCCCCAGCGGTAGTTGTTGGCCCTGTTTGGGTCCTGGTATTCATAGGTTGGGGTTCCGTCATAGTAGGCCAGGCTATCATCATTGATACAAAAGTGGCCAGGAACCCAGTCAACAATGGCACCAATTCCATTAAGGTGGCAACTTTCAATGAAATCTTTCAGTTCTTCGGGTTGGCCGAAGGTCTTTTCCAGGGCAAAATAGCCCACTGATTGGTAGCCCCAAGACATGCCTAGAGGATGAGCCATAAGGGGCATGAATTCTACATGGGTATAATTCATCTCCTTAAGGTAGGGGATGAGCGTTTTTTTGAGGTCCTTGAAGGTCAAAGGACTCCCGTTAGCATGGGTTTTGAAGCTTCCAGCATGGATTTCGTAAATGTTTACAGCTTCCTTGGAATAGTCTTTTTTATTGCGGGCTCTAATCCACTTATTATCCTTCCATTCCCTTTTAGGAAAGTCTCTGACAACTGAAGCTGTTCCTGGTCTTTCCTCAAGTTCCAGGGCATAAGGGTCAATTTTCATGATTTCCTCACCGTTTGCACGGGTTACAAGGAATTTATAGAGGTCTCCATCTGTGGGCAAATCAGTCATTATTTCCCAAACCTCGTCGTTAATTTTTTTCATGGCCAGGCGATTATCAACCCAATTGGTAAAATCGCCAACCAAGTCCACTTTTTGGGCATTTGGTGCCCAGAGTCTAAAGACAAAACCATGTTTACGGCGATGGTGGCCAAAGTAGTCCTGTGCCTTAAAATTTTCTCCAGTGGTAAAAGTTTTGTATGCCTTAGTCAGTGTCCTATCTCCTTATCTTCTAAAATTATGAAAGCGTTATCTTCGCTAACAATTATATAGTTTTTAATTAATAATATCAACATTAATTGTAATTATAATTAATTGTATTAACTAAGTTTATCTTCATGTAAATGCAGGACATCATGGGCTAAAACAGTGCTTTCGTGGATTAAATCTAAGAAGGCACTAGGAATATTTTGCGAAGAATTCACATGCTCCCTTGTGATAAAGTCATCTTGACCACTAGGGTTGAAGATAAAGATACTAGCACTTGAAGCTTCAAATCGGATTATTCCAAGACTCTTATCTGTGTAGAAAGCTAGTAAATCACCACTGGTGAGTAGCTTATTTTCCTTGCGGTAGCTAATCCATTTTTTAAAGAAACTAGTAAGCTCTTGATTGATGTTATCCCAAGGGAAGAAGGCTCTATTATCAGGATCAGCTTGACCATTCAAACCAGCCTCGTCCCCGTAGTAGAAACAAGGAACCCCAGGAAGGGAGATGAGCATTTGGACTGCAAGCTCAAGACTCTTAGTATTTTCAGCCAGCTCAGTTAAAATTCTTGGGGTATCATGAGTACCTAGATTATTGAAGCTATTGTAAAAAATTTCCTTGGGGTAATTTTCCCTAAGTCCCATGATTAAGCTATAGGCATCCTTGGCTGAAATTTTTTGATTTAAAAAGTCAATAATCATCTTTCTTAGGGGGTAGTTCATTACCGCCTCAAGGGATTTTCCAAGGATATATTTTCTTTTAACCCCGTAGGATACCTTGCGGCTTGCATCCTCCCAAACCTCACCAATTAAAACCTTATCACTATAGTCATCGAGGGACTTTCTAATGCCCTCAATAAAGAAATCAGGAAGTTCATCAGCCACATCAAGCCGCCAGCCGTCAACGCCAAGGTCTGTCCATTTTTTAATGACTGAATTTTTATTTTTATAAATGTAGTCTTGGAAACTTTCCTGATTCTTATCAATCTCTGGCAGGTCTTTAATGCCCCACCAAGACTTGTAGTCATCTGGATAATTTTCAAATTTGAACCAATCCATATAAGGACTTTGAGGATTTTGATAGGCCCCTAAATCCTGCCCGAAGCGACCATCATAGTTAAAATAAATTGAATTTTTACCGACATGAGAGAAGACTCCGTCAAGAACGAGATGCATTCCTGCCTGGTGAAGCTCCTTGAGAAGGCTTAAAAAGTTGTCTTCACTCCCTAAAAGGGGATCTATCTTCATATAGTCAGCTGTATCATAACGGTGGACACTTGAAGCCATAAAAATAGGATTTAGATAAAGGGCTGTGACTCCTAAATCTTTCAGGTAGGGAATCTTCTCCTTAATACCTGCTAGGTTACCTCCGTAGTAGGTCCAGCGAGCAATATCGCCGTTACTTTCTTTGGCATAGTAAGGGCGATCTGAACTCTTGCCGTAAAAGAGGATATTGTCGTAAGGGTTTTCAATTTTCTCTACAGTAGATTTGGCAAAAGAGTCTGGGAAAATCTGATAGAAAATGGCTTCTTGATACCAGTCTGGTGCCTTATCGTCACTTAAAAAAATAGTGAGGGTAAAGGGTGTGACATCTTCTTTTTTCTCATAGCTTTGTCCTTGGCCTAAATGGGGATTTGATGCCCCGTAGAAAAAAAGATAAGTTTTGTCGTTATCGTAATCATACTCT
Source organism: Streptococcaceae bacterium ESL0729 (assembly GCA_029391995.1). NCBI lineage: Bacteria > Bacillati > Bacillota > Bacilli > Lactobacillales > Streptococcaceae > Streptococcaceae bacterium ESL0729. Next base: position 1,265,166 of record CP113924.1, on the reverse strand, counting down.
TCTATCTGAAAAAAGTAGGAGTAGCTACCGATTTGATCAAAGCTTGTTAAGTCAATTTGATAAAAATCACTATCTTTTAGCTTATCCATGGAAAATGCCTGCTCACGCCCATCTTCCCCCTGTAAAATAAGCGTGACATCAAGCTTATTAAGGCTTTCAGCCCTTATTTTAAGGTGAATGTCGCTATCTTTTTTACAGGCTCCAAAGGGATATTTGTAAGCCTCATCCCAGGGATTGAAAAAAACATCAGCCATTTTGTGCTCCTTTAATTAAGTAGTGGGAAGTCCCTTGAATTATATGGTCTATATAGTAAGAGCTACCTTTATTAAGATATTACCCTACCACAAAATTTATGTCAAAAATATAGCTAAATACTAGTGTTTTATTGGTGTTTTTAGCTATTTAAACCAAAAAAATTCACAAAAAAAGGACAACCCTTAGGTTGTCCTCTCATTTTTTTATTTAATTTTTATTCAAGGGAATTGGCCCAACTTTTTGAAAGTTTGCGTGAAAACTGACTAATGACAAAGTTGATGACGAAATAAATTAGGGCTACCGTTCCATAAAGCATGAAAACTTGTCCGGCCTGGTAGTATTTACCCATCAAAATTTGTGAGCTACCAAACAGCTCTTGAAGGGCAATTGTTGAATAAAGGAAGCTGGTATCTTTGATTACTGTTACAAACTGAGAAATAATCGCAGGTAACATCTTTCTAATGGCCTGTGGCAAGACAATGATGGTAAGGATTTGGAAGTCTGAAAACCCTTGTGATTTACCAGCTTCAACTTGTCCATTAGGGACACCATTTAAACCACCCCTGATAATCTCTGCCAGGGCTGCAGAAGTAAAGACCGTAAAGCTTGTTACACCCGCTGGAACTGATTTTAGCTTGAAGATAAGAAAAATTACGAAAATCCAAAGTAGGTTGGGTACATTACGGACGATTTCAATATAAATACCTGCAAGAATTTTGAAAAATTTATTCTTCCCATTTCTCATGACAGCTAGGATAGTTCCAAAGAAGGTACTAAAGACAATGGCTAAAAGTGATATCCAAAGGGTTAGCATGAGTCCTTCCATCAAAAACTTCATATTTGCAGGAGTAAATACTTGTTGTGCTTGTTCAGATAATGACATGAGTCTCCTTTCTATTGATGAAAGTCATCAAATGCTGTAAGAATCTTTATTTCTCTCTTCAATTTTGCGACCATATGTAGCAAGAGGGAAGCAAAGGATAAAGTAGAGAACACCAACAGCGATAAAGGCTGGAATAAAGCTTAAGTTTCCTGATGACCAGCTTTTGGCTGTAAAAATTAGATCTGCACCACCGATTAGGGCGATGGTTGAAGTATTCTTAATTAGGTTAACAACCTGGTTGGTAAGTGGCGGGATAATCATCCTTATCGCCTGTGGCAGAATAATTAATCTCATTGATTCCTGATAGGAGAAGCCTTGTGACTCAGCAGCTTCAAGTTGTCCGCGAGGTACAGCTTCAATCCCACTTCTGATAACTTCTGAAATGTAAGCTCCGTGGTAAAGTCCCACACAGAGCACAGCTGTCCAAAAGGCACTTAGCATGAGATGTTCATTCACTATAGGGAAACCATAATAAACGACAACAAATTGGATAAGGAGGGGAATATTTTGATAAAGTTCAACATAGACCCTAGAAACTCCCTTGAGAAATTTATTTTTACTTGCTGACATGGAACCAAAGATGATTCCAAGGGCCAAGGCAAGGATGAGGGCACAGATTGATATTGCTAAGGTATATAAAAATGCTTTACCAAAGATACCAAAGTCATTGAATAGTGCCTGCCAACGTTCAAGAGCAAATGGGCTCATAAAAACTCCTTTCTAAGATAGATGCTTATTTGTTTGAGGCATCCTTTAAATTATATTTAGTATATAACTTGTCAAGAGTACCGTCTGTCTTCCATTTTTCAAGCAATTGATTCATATAGTCGTTTAAATCGGTACTTGATTTTTTACTTGCAATCCCGTATTTCTGTGGAGCAAATCCAATGTCTAGGATTTCAGTTTCTCCGTCCACATAACCTGTAAGGATTGACTTATCAACAGCAAAGGCATCAATTCTTCCAGCTGTTAAAGATAATTTAAGGGTTGGATAGTCTGAAAGCTCAGTGTACTTGAAGCTAATCCCATTTTCTTGGGCTAGTTTTTCAAGGTTCTTTTTGGTACTTGATGATTGGGCAACCCCGATTGTTTTACCGTCAAGGTCTTTGATGCTCTCGTAACCATATTTCTTTTTAACCAAGAAGCCAGCTTCATCTGTAAAGTAAGGCTCTGTAAAGTTGTAGGTTAATTTTCTTTCATCGGTAATGGTAAATGTTGCAAGCACGGCATCAATCTGGTTGTTGTCAAGAAGTGGTCCCCTTGTTTGAGCAGTTACAGGAACATACTCAGGTTTTGCTCCAAGCTCGTCAGCAATCATTTGTGCTAGCTCAATTTCAATTCCTGAGAATTTACCAGTTTCTGGATCTTTAAAACCAAAGTTTGGTACGTCCTGCTTAACACCGACTCTGAATTTTTTACTTTCCTTTATCTTATCTAAGGCCTTACTGGTTGAGCTTGCACCATCTGAGCTTGTTTTGGTAGATGAGCTACAGGCAGCTAAAGATAAGGCGACCAGGAATCCAGTGAAAATCATCAGCGGTTTTTTAAATTTTTTCATCATTCCTCCTTTTTGATTTATAATACTTTAAAAATTAGTAACCAATCGAATTAGTGGGAAATGATTTGACCTAGGAATTGTTTGGCACGCTCTTCAGTAGGATTATCAAAGAATCCTTCAACGTCGGTTGTATCTTGTAAGATTTCACCGTCAGCCATAAAAATAATTCGGTCAGCAACATTACGGGCAAAGCCCATCTCGTGGGTTACAACAAGCATATTCATACCTTGTTTGGCTAGGTTTTGCATAACCTCAAGAACATCACCGATTGTCTCTGGGTCAAGAGCACTTGTTGGCTCATCAAAAAGAAGCAATTTAGGGTGCATGGCAAGACCGCGGGCGATGGCCACACGCTGTTTTTGTCCACCAGAAAGCATGCCAGGGTAGCTATCTTTTTTATCCCACATATTTACATACTCAAGATATTCTTGGGCAGTTTTCTCAGCATCAGCCTTACTTTCTTTGAGGACTTTGATTGGTGCTAAAGTTACATTTTCAAGGACGGTTTTGTGGGGGTATAGATTGAAGTGTTGGAAAACCATACCAACTTCTTTTCGAAGGTCAATTAAATCTTGGGCACTTGCTGAATCGACATGGTGACCGTTTACGATTAATTCACCTGAGTCAATTTTTTCAAGGGCATTTATGGTACGGATAAGAGTTGATTTACCACTACCAGATGGGCCTAGGAGAACGACGACTTGTCCCTGTTCAACCTCTAAATTGATATCTTTTAGGGCATGGTAATCCCCGTAGTACTTTTCTACATTTTTAAATTCAATGAGTGCCATAAAAACTCCTTTCTTATTGTCACTTTTTCTGACATTGGCATATTCTAACAAAAAAATATGAATTCGTCAAATATTCAGAAAAATTCGACCAATTAGACCAATTAGGCTAATTGACTGGCTAAACCAGCTTTTTTGTAATAAATTCTAAAAAAATGTATAATAAAGTAAAAGATATTTGAATGGATGGATGACTATGAAGAGAATATTGGTAGTTGATGATGAGAAGCCGATTAGTGATATAGTAAAATTTAATTTGACTAAAGAAGGTTACGAGGTAATTACTGCCTTTGATGGCGAAGAGGCCCTCAAATTATTTGATGAGGAGAATCCTGATTTGGTTCTTCTTGATTTGATGCTTCCTAAGATTGATGGACTTGAAGTCGCACGTGAGATTAGAAAGTCAAGTGATATACCAATCATTATGGTTTCGGCTAAGGATAGTGAGTTTGACAAGGTGATTGGCTTGGAGCTTGGGGCTGACGATTATGTGACCAAGCCCTTTTCAAACCGTGAGCTCCTAGCCCGGGTTAAGGCCAATCTTAGAAGGATTAAGGCCGCCCAAAATTTGGCCCAAGAAGATGATTCCAAGCAAGAAATTATTGTTGGGGATCTAAAGATTATTCCAGAAAAATATGTGGCCTACAAAAGGGATGAGCCCCTTGAACTTACGCATAGGGAGTTTGAGCTCCTTCATTATTTGGCCCAACATATTGGTGAGGTTATGACCCGTGAACACCTTCTTCAAACTGTTTGGGGTTATGATTATTTTGGTGATGTGAGGACAGTTGACGTAACTGTTCGTCGTTTGAGGGAAAAAATTGAAGACACTCCAAGTCGCCCAGAATATGTGGCCACTCGTCGTGGCGTTGGCTATTATCTGAGTGAGGCTAAGAATGATAAGGATAACTAGATAAGTGTGAAGAAAATAAAATTTTATAATTCGATAGTTTTTAAGGCAGCCCTTGCGGTCGTGCTGCTTTTTTCTATCTTTATAGCCTTTAGTTATGACCTGCTTATCCAAAATTTGATTCTTTATAGAAGTTTTATGGTTTTTAGCTTGATTTGCCTGGTTGTTACAATCTTTGTGGCTCAAAGGCTTTCAGGTGTGATTTTTAAGGTCTCCAAGCAGGTGGAAGACTATGCCAATAAAAATTATTCTGAGCGTAAAAATATTTCAGGTAATAATGAGATAACCCTGCTTTATGATAATGTTGTAAGGCTTGGTGAGGAGATTGAAAAAACGCAAGATACGCTAGAGAGCCAGCATAATCGTTTAAATGGTATCCTAACTTATATGACTGATGGGGTTATTGCCACTGATCGGCGGGGTAAAATTGTAACTGCAAATGCTGCAGCCCTGACCATGCTTGGCCTTAATGAGAAGAAAATATTAAATAAAAGGATAGTTGACGTCTTAAAATTATCAAGTAAATATAGCTTTAGGGACCTTCTAACTCAGTCACCTGAGGTTATTATTGACAGGGAAAACGAGATGGGTGAGTATGCAAGTATCCAGCTTCACTTTGCTCTTTTTAGAAGAGACAACGGCTTTATTTCGGGTCTTGTAGTTGTTCTTCATGATGTGACTGAGCAAGAGACGGCAGAGCGGGAGCGTAGACTTTTTGTAGCCAATGTATCTCACGAACTGAGAACTCCTTTAACCAGTGTGAAAAGTTATCTGGAAGCCTTGGAAGAGGGAGCTTGGATGGATCCTGAGATTGCTCCTAATTTTCTGGCCGTGTCTTTGGGTGAAACGGACCGCATGATTAGGATGATTAGCGATCTTTTGACCCTGTCAAGAATGGACCGGGAGGATATGGTTGCTGACAAGGAGATGGTCAATCTCGTAGCCTTTCTTCACTTTCAGCTCAACCGCTTTGATCAGATGTCTGTAAGTACGGGACTTGATAAGACCATTAAGATTATCAGAAAGATTCCCCTTAAGCCTGTTTGGGTCGAGATTGATACCGACCAGATGGGTCAGGTTATTGATAATATCATGAATAATGCCATCAAGTATTCACCAGAAGGCGGAACCATTACCGTTTCCTTGGAAGATACCAACAATCAAATTTTACTCAAGGTTACAGATGAAGGAATAGGGATTCCTAAAAAGGATTTACCCAAGATTTTTGATCGTTTTTACCGGGTTGATAAGGACCGTAACAGAAAGCAAGGGGGAACTGGTCTAGGTCTTGCCATTGTGCGTGATGTGATAAAATTACATAACGGCTATATTTGGGCATCTAGTGATGGGGAGCATGGTACAACATTTACCATCATTCTCCCTTATAATCCAACCCTAACAGAGGTTGTTACAGAAGAAGATGACTGGGGCTAAGTTCCCCAGTTTTTAAAGTGAGGAAAGTAGTGGAAGATTCAGCATTTAAATACAGTATTTTAGCTTCAGGAAGCAGTGGGAACGTCTTTTATCTGGAAAGTCCCAAGAAGAAGATTTTGGTTGACGCAGGGCTTTCAGGTAAAAAAATAGAAGGTCTAATGGCAGATATCGGTAGAGATTTAGGGGAGGTTGATGCCCTCTTGGTCACCCATGAACACAAGGATCATGTGGCAGGACTTGGTGTTCTAGCCAGAAAGTACAAGCTTGATCTTTATGCCAATCAGCCGACCTGGGACGCGATTGGTGAATCTTGTGGTCGGATTCCCAGTGAGCAAAAAAATATTTTTGAACTGGGTCAGACCATGACCTTGGGGGATTTGGACATTGAAAGTTTTGGTGTCAGCCATGACGCAGCAGCACCCCAGTTTTACAGGTTTATGAAGGATAACAAGAGTTTTGTTATGCTTACTGATACAGGCTACGTTAGTGAAAGGGTGGCTAAAACCATCGAAAATGCTGACGCTTATTTGATGGAAAGTAACCACGATGTGGAAATCCTTAGGATGGGTTCTTACCCTTGGCGGATAAAGCAGCGTATCTTAAGTGACCATGGACACTTATCAAATGAGGACGGAGCTCGTGCAGCACTTGATGTTTTGGGTAATAAGACCAAGAAGATATTTTTGGGTCACAGAAGTCAACAGAATAATATCAAGGACTTGGCCCACATGACCATGGAAACAACGCTCATGCAAAATGATATTGACGTTAAAAAAGAAATTAAAATCTATGACACCTCCCATATCGAAGCTAGTCCCCTTTTTGATATCTAGGAGGGACGGAAGACGATTGAAGAATTCAATCGTTTTTTTTGATATAATACAGAAAAGAGGAGAAAAAAATGAATAATATTGAAGAATTAAATCTTGAATTACAGGAAAAATACGGAATTAACTTTACGAATCTCAAGCTTTTAAAACAAGCGTTTACCCATTCGAGTTATGCAAATGAACAACGTCTCCCAAAAGCTTCAAATAATGAAAGGTTGGAGTTTCTTGGAGATGCCGTTTTGGGACTAACGATTTCAGAATTCTTATTTAAAAAATATGAAGATCGGCCAGAAGGTGAACTTTCAAAAATGAGGTCAAATATTGTAAGGACAGAGAGTCTTGCCAATTTTGCCCGTAAATGTAATTTTGACAAATACCTTCTCTTAGGTCATGGGGAAGAAAAAAGTGGTGGAAGAAATAGGGATACCAATCTTGAGAATCTTTTTGAGTCATTTTTGGGTGCCCTCCTACTAGATGAGAACTTTAAGGCAGCAGAAGCCTTCATCTACCAGGTGATTATTCCGACCATCCAAAGTGGTGAATTTGAAAAGATTGTGGACTTTAAGACCAGCCTGCAAGAGGCCCTTCAAGCCAATGGAGATGTTGATATCAGCTATCAGGTAGTTAAGGAGAGCGGACCAGCCCACGAAAGAGTGTTTGAGGTTACAGTTTTTCTTAATGGAGATGAGATCGGTCACGGTTTAGGTAAATCAAAGAAAAATGCTGAGCAGGCTGCGGCTAAAAATGCCCTTGAAAGCAATGACAATTTGGTGCTTGAAACAAGTATTATCAACCAGAAAAAGGAGGACTAATGTTTCTTAAAAGAATAGAAATGGTTGGTTTTAAGTCTTTTGCTGATAGGACCAAGATTGATTTTGATGCAGGAATTACGGCAATTGTTGGACCAAATGGGTCTGGTAAGTCAAATATAGCAGAAGGCTTGCGTTGGGTTCTTGGGGAGCAGTCCGCCAAAAGCCTCCGTGGAACCAAGATGCCAGATGTTATCTTCTCAGGTACTGAAAGCCGCAAGGCCCTAAATTTTGCTGAGGTTATTGTAAGCTTTGACAACAAGGATAAGTACCTCAAGGCTGATCAAGACCTTACTATTACAAGACGTCTTTACCGCAATGGTGATAGTGAATTCTTGATTAACGGTAAGAAGGTTCGCTTGAAGGATGTACATAGTTTATTCACTGACACGGGGCTTGGCAGGGACTCTTTTTCTATAATTTCTCAAGGTAAAATCGAAGAAATCTTTAGCAGTAAGCCAGAAGACCGTAGGCTAATCTTTGAAGAAGCTGCGGGTGTTTTAAAGTATAAGACCAGGAAGAAGGAAACTGAAGGTAAACTTAATGGAACCCAGGAAAATATCGACCGCCTGGAAGACATTATTTATGAGCTAGATAGCCAGCTTGCTCCCCTAAGGGCACAAAGGGATAAGGCCCTTAAATATAAGCAGCTAGATGGTAAGAGGATGGAGCTTGAGCTATCCGTTGTTGTGGCTCAAATTATTGAAGAAAAAATAAAATACCAAGCTAGAAGTGAAGCCTTTGAAGAAATTTCAAGTCTTTTAGCAGATTTAAGGCAGAAAAAATCAGTCTATGAGGGTAAGGTTGCATCCATCAAGGATAGCAGACGTAAACTAAACCTTGAGCGAGAGGACCTTCAAACTGAGGTGGTTAGTCTAACCAAGCTTAGGGCAGACTACCAAGGAAAACTTGAGCTGTTTGACAGCCAAAAGGATGCTTCTGATAAAAGTAAGGCTGAACTTGAAGGTCGCTTGGAGGAAGCTTGCGGTAAGCTTGAAGGTTACCAAGGCAAACTTGAGGAAGTTGAGTTCCTTTTAGGGAAAAATGAAGCGGAAAAAGACACCCTTCTTTCAGCCATCAAAAAACTTGAGCATGAAGAGGACAGATATTCAGATGATCCAGAGCTTGTCATGGAAGAGCTCAGGCAGGCTTATGTAAGTCTGGTCGACCAAGAGGCCAGTCTAAATAATCAACTGGTCAAAAATGATTCAGATGTAGAAAATATTTTAAGGGCATCAAGGGAGCAAGATGATAGTTCAAAAGAGCTTGAAGAAGCTTATGGACAAAACAAAATCCAGCTCATTAGTAGCCAAAAGGAAGTTGACCAAACAAGCGAACTCCTTGCTGAGCTTTCAGACGATAAGAAGGCTCTTATTCAAAGGAGGGAAGAGATTGACAGGAACTTCCAAAGAGCCCAAAATCTAATGTTTGATAAGCTTGACCAACTTAAAAGTCAAAGGGCCAAGCTTGAAAGTCTTGAAAATATTCAGGCCAACCACAGCAATTACTATCAAGGGGTTAAGGCTGTTCTTAATCATGCCTCAAAAATTGGTGGTATCATAGGACCTGTTGCCGACTTAATTAGCTTTGACAGCAAATATTCGACAGCCCTTGAAGTTGCTCTAGGCGGCAGTGCCCAAAATCTGATTGTTGAAGATGAAGCTTCTGCCCAACAAGCCATTAATTTTCTTAAGGAGAGTAAGAGCGGACGGGCAACCTTCCTGCCTTTAACAACAATTAAAGCCAGGCAATTGTCGCAGAATCATCTGGATAAGCTTAGAGACCTGGCCGGATTTGTTGGTCTGGCCCTTGATTTGATTCATTTTCAAGAAAAAATCGAGCCAGCCCTTTCAAGCCTTCTTGGAACAACAGTGGTGGTTGATACTATAGAAAATGCCAGCCAGATTGCAAGATCTATGGACTATAAATTCAAAATAGTCACCTTGGATGGCACTATTTTGATGCCAGGTGGTTCCTACTCGGGTGGTTCGAATAGGAAAAATTCAACCACCTTTACCCAGGCTGAGATTAAAAATCTGAAAAAATTATTGCCTTCCTTGGAATCTGAGTTAAAGGCCTTGGAGCAAGATGTTAAAAAGATTCAAGAAAGGGGCCAAGACCTCCTTAGCAAACTTGAACAAAATAGTAGTTCAACTCAAGATGCACGTCTTAAAAAACAAGAGAAGACCTTAAAGGTTGAACACTTAATGGAAGAGAAGAAAAAACTTGAAGCCCAGCTTGCAAGGTTAACTTCAAAGGACAAGTCCCTAGAGCTTAATGCCTTGGCTGAGCAGGCAGAGAGTATTAAGATTCAGCTTGAGAGCTTAAGACTTGAAAAAGTTAAGATCACCCAAGAAATAGAGAATCTGAAAAAAAATCAGACCAGCCTTAAGGAAATGAAGGAAGGTCTCAAGGAGAAAATTCAGACCAGTCACTTGAAACTTACTGAGATTACAAGTGAAATCAAGTTTAGGCTGTCAGAAAAAGAAGGCCTTGAAGAGATGATTTTTGACCTCAAGGAACAAATTTCAAATTATCAGAAGAGCCTTACTGAAAGTGGAAAATTAAGCCTAGAAGACAGGGATAAGTATTCAGTCAGACTTTCTGAAGTTGAAACCAGGCTTACTGCTTGTGACCACAAAATTATTCAGATCAAGTTTGAGCTTGATGACCTTCAAGGCCAGCTTGATGACCTTGATGATTTAAGTAGTAAAAATATCAAGGCCCGGGAAGAGTACGGGGACAGTCACACAAGACTTGAACTTGAGCTTGAACAGTCAAAAAAATACCTCATGGACAAGCAGCTTATCCTAACTGATAGTTATCAAATGAGTTTTGAGGAAGCTAAAAATCAGGCTCAAGATCTGGAAGATTTAAAGCTTTGCGAGCTTGAACTTAGGGAGCTTGAAAAGCAAATCAGAGCTCTTGGGACTGTTAACCTAGATGCTATTAGTCAGTATGATGAGGTTAGTGGCAGGTATGAATTTTTAAGCACCCAAAAAGATGACCTCCTAAGGTCAAAGGAGATGCTCCTTGATACCATCCTTGAGATGGATGATGAGGTTAAAATTCGTTTTAAAAACACCTTTGAAGCCGTGAGAGAAAGCTTTAAGAAGACATTTGAACAGATGTTTGATGGTGGGCAGGCCGACCTTGAGCTGACTAGTGATAATCTTCTTGAAGCTGGTATTGAGATTGTTGTCCAACCACCAGGCAAAAAACTTCTAAGCCTTAATCTAATGAGTGGGGGAGAAAAATCCTTAACAGCCCTGGCCCTCTTGTTTGCCATCTTAAAGGTTAAAACGGTACCTTTTGTTGTCCTAGATGAGGTTGAAGCGGCTCTTGATGAAGCAAATGTTAAGCGTTTTGGAAATTACATGACTCATTTTGACGGAGCCAATCAATTTATTGTGGTCACCCATAGAAAGGGAACCATGGCTGCTGCTGACTCCATTTATGGGGTAACCATGCAGGAATTTGGGATTTCAAAAATTGTATCAGTCAAGTTGCAAGATATAAAAGAAGATAGTTAGAGGAGATAAGATGATAAAATTACTGGCCCTTGATTTAGATGGAACTCTTTTAGATAGTCAAAAAAAGGTATCTGATAAAAACAGATGGGCCCTTGATGAGGCTAGAAAAAAAGGGGTCAAACTAGTTATTACCACAGGCCGACCTTTGACATCGATTAAATACCTCCTAGAGGATTTGGATTTAATTGACCCAGACGAATACAGTATTACCTTCAATGGGGGCTTGGTCCAAAGGAATACAGGCGAGATTTTAAGTAAGTCTTCCCTAAGTCTTGCTGAAATTAAGGAAATTCATAAGCTGGGTTCAAGTTTTGGTCTGCCTCTTTCAATCTTAAGCGATGACAGGGTCTATGAACTTGATGGGCCGACTGACTACAGGAAGATTAATCCAGCCCTTAACTATTTTGAATCATCGGTTGAGGATTTACCGTCTGATCGTATCTATAATAAGGCTATTTTCTGTGCAGAGGCTGAGATTCTTGACAGCCATGTTAAAGAGCTCCAAACAAAATTAGCAAGCTCTTTTGAATCCTTTAAATCAAGGGATATAATTTTTGAGGTTATGCCCAAGGGTGTGGTTAAGGCGACAGGCCTTAAGGGGCTAATTGACATCTTAAATATTGATCAATCAGAGGTTATGGCCATAGGTGATGAAGAAAATGACCGGTCGATGATTGAATGGGCAGGATACGGGATGGCTATGGCTAATGCAGTTGATTTGATAAAAGACTTAGCTAATCACACGATTCCTCTGACAAATGATCAAGATGGTGTTGCCTGGGCAATTGAAGAGTATATTTTATAAATTTTGTAGGTAAAATTTAGCTTAATTTAAGAAGGAGGATATTATGGGCTTATTTGATAAATTATTTAAAAGAAAAAACAAGGATAAAAAAGAGGAGCAGGTTGAGGAAGCTCCTTTAGAATCACCTTCTAATCAATCAGAAGACTTGAATGCATCTTCTGCTAATGAAAGTTTCCAGGCTTTTATTCAGGAGGAGAAAGAGGCTCCTAGTGATCAGTCTATTGGTAGTCTAGCTCCTGTAGAAGATAAAAAGCTTGGGCTTGAAGAAGCTCATCAGCCAGTAAAAATTGAGCCTGAAGAAAAACTTGAAGAAAAATATCAAAAGTCACTTAAGAAGACAAGCCGCTCCTTTGGGGATAGGTTTAATGCCCTTATGGCAAACTTTAGGGGAGTAGACGAAGAATTCTTTGAAGAGGTTGAAGAGGCTTTGATTTTAAGCGATGTGGGTTATGAATTATCCCTAGATATTGCTGAAGAATTAAGGGAAGAAGTCAGGTTTAAGAACGCTAAGAAGCGTGAGGATGTAAAAAATGTCATCATTGAAAAGCTTGCTGACACCTTGGATGATAATGGCTTAAATCACAGCCTAAACCTTCAAAAGGACGGGCTTTCTGTCTTTATCTTTGTGGGGGTAAATGGTGTTGGTAAAACAACAACCATCGGTAAGCTTGCAAATCGCTACCGCCTGGAAGGTAAGAAGGTTCTCCTAGCAGCTGCTGATACCTTTAGAGCTGGTGCTACTGACCAATTGGTTGAGTGGGGTCAAAGGAGTCAAGTTCCTGTCGTTGTTGGACGGGAAGGGGGAGACCCTGCAAGTGTAGTCTTTGATGCAGTTAAAAGGGCCCGTGATGAAGGATATGATGTTCTTTTAATTGATACAGCAGGGCGTTTACAAAACAAGGACCATCTGATGAAGGAACTTGAAAAAATAATTAGAATTATCCAAAGGGAGGTTCCAAGTGCTCCTCATGAGACCCTGCTTGCAGTTGATGCAACGACTGGGCAAAATGCGATTGAGCAAGCCAAGCAGTTTTCAAGCGTGGCTCCTTTGACAGGAATTATTTTGACCAAGCTTGATGGAAGTGCCAAGGGTGGTATTGTTTTTGCCATTGAAAGTACCCTTAAGATTCCCGTTAAACTCGTTGGACTGGGTGAGAAGATTGATGATTTAGAAGATTTTTCACCAGAAAACTTTGTCGTTGGCGTTTTCTCATCACTACTATAAAAGACAAAATAAAAATGAAGACCCGTGGTCTTCATTTTTATTAGAGGTCAAAATACTGCTTTTTCAGGATACTTGGGTAGATATTTGCGAGTTTTTCGAGCTCCTTTTGCTTCTTTTTCATGTCGTGGGTCACTTCCTTGGAGAAATTTTCAAGGATAATCCTTGCATCCTTAAAGATATAGCCCCCATTTTTCATGTCATCTTCATCTGAATAGGTTGCAAGCCTGTGTGATAAGTCCTTAAAGAAGGTTTCAAGGAAGTAGGCAGGCAGGTAAAGGTTATACATGGAAGTGAAATTCTTAAGAAAATTATAGTCATAGAAGGGGATTTTAATATCCTTTTGGGGGATGATTAGAAGATCATTTCCCGTGTCCAGGGGACGATTTAAAAGTTCATTAATCTTCTTATTTAAGATATTTCTTACTTCAAGCTCCTTTAATTTTTTGTCGATGGCCAGTTGTTTTTTGTAGCGATTTTCGTCATAGAGGTGGTAGAGGTAAAAACCAAGTCCCATCCCTACAATGCCCAGCAGCATGCCGGCTAAAATTGATAAGATAATTTGGATATTCATGTGGAAATTATACCATTATTATTGGGCCCTAGGCTAGTGGGAGCTAGTTTAAAAGTAGAGGTAAAATAATTGTCCCTCGTAACACGAACTATTTGACCATTCTTGACCAAAAGTGTAAAATTAACAAAAAGGTCGCTTGAGATTTGTGACCATGCTAATTTTTACTAAACTAAAAAGGAGAAAATTATGAATCTAGTACCTACAGTTATTGAACAATCAAGCCGCGGAGAGCGTGCTTATGATATCTACTCACGTCTTTTAAAGGACCGTATCATCATGCTTACTGGTGAGGTTGAAGATAATATGGCCAATTCCATCATTGCCCAACTTCTTTTCCTAGACGCTCAAGATAGCACAAAGGACATCTACCTTTATGTAAACACACCTGGTGGTTCTGTATCGGCTGGTCTTGCTATTGTTGATACCATGAACTTCATTAAGTCAGACGTTCAAACAATCGTTATGGGAATGGCTGCTTCAATGGGAACCATTATCGCTTCTAGTGGGACTCCTGGTAAACGTTTCATGCTACCTCATGCTGAATATATGATTCACCAACCAATGGGTGGTACTGGTGGTGGAACCCAGCAGACTGACATGGCCATTGCTGCAGAACACCTACTAAAAACCCGTAATACCTTGGAAAAAATTCTTGCCGAAAATTCAGGTCAACCAATTGAGCGTGTTAATAAGGACGCTGAGCGTGATAACTGGATGAGTGCTGAAGAAACACTTGACTATGGTTTTATTGATCAAATCATGGAAAATAATAAGTTAAAATAAGATATGAAAGATTCCTCGAGTGAGGAGTCTTTTTTATCTGGTAAAAATTTTGTTTTTAGCAGATAAAAAGCTATAATTATGGGGTTATTTGTGATTTTTATATCATAAAACGATAAAAACTTAGATAAAAACTTATAAGGAGCAAAAATGAAAAAGTATCTATTTATCTTATCTTCAGTCGTTATTCTTACTGCTTGTGGCAATCACAAGACATCTGAAGTCAAAACTATGAACGAGGTAAAAACTGAAAAATCTGGGCTGACTAATGAAAATACAGCCAATAAATCTAGTAATAAAGACATTCAGGTCAATGAAGATAAAAGTGAGGACCTTGATTTAGTAGAAGACAAGGCAAGCCAGGAAGCAATTGCTATAGTTTCACCTAACCAAGAAAATAGTGGAGATACAGTCACTTCAAGCGATGGATCCAAGGAAGTAGACTATAATGCTGGGTTGACCCCAGAAGATATTGCCCGCAATGAGGAGTATAACGGGGTAAGTATGACTGATGAGGAGATAGATGCAATTGATGCAGAGTTACCAGCTAGGGAAGATGGTTTGCCCCGTCGTTCACGTGGAAAGGCGTCTTTTCCCGTTGATTCATCAAGCTTAAATGAAGAAGTAGCTATGAGAATTATTAGAGAAGGTCTGAAAGAATATGATGAAAAATATGGCTTACTCCTTAGCACAGGTATGAAAAATAAGAATGGAATTACAGTTAATGTTGTCCTAAAAAATTATCCAGGCGAGTATGGTGGTACTTTCCCTTGTTTTGTAAAAAATGATGGAAGTTGGCAGATTGTAGGATAAAAGAAAAATCTTTCTTCTTAAAATAATTTTTCCCGGTAGCTATTTTTTATCTTACCAGTAAATATGTTTAAGACCTCCCTTGGAGGTCTTTTTTCGCAATAAGTAGATCAATCCAGTGGAATTGGCTTAATATAAAGGCTGTTATAATCTTCATTAAGGTGTTGACTTGGTATTTTTGAAAGATAAAAAAGCTAATAAACCTCTTGCAATAAGTTATAATTATGATAAAATAGATTAGTATGTTATCTATGATTAACAAAAAAATTTAACAGGAGATATAAAAATGGCTAAAGTTTGTTATTTTACTGGTCGTAAGACTGTATCAGGAAACAACCGTTCACATGCTATGAACAAAACTAAGCGTACTTTCAAACCAAACCTTCAAAAAGTAACTGTTCTTATCGATGGTAAACCTAAAAAAGTTTGGGCTTCAGCTCGTGCTCTTAAATCAGGTAAAGTTGAACGTATCTAATTTTATTATTGATTAATCAATAGAATAAAAGACCGTCGTGCTGAGTCGCGACTTTTTTATTTTCAAGAATTATGATAGAATTACAGTAATTAAATTCTAAGGAGCAGAAAAAATGACTGTTACTATTAATACAAAGAACGGTGCTGTCGAAATTGAAAATGATGTTCTTTCGACAGTTGTTGGTGCGAGCACGACTGAAATTTTCGGAGTTGTTGGTATGACGAGCAAGAGTGCAGTCAAAGATAGCTTTAAGGTTATTTTAGGTCAGGAAAATTATTCAAAAGGTGTAGTCATCTCCAATAAAGAAGAAGGCATAACTGTCGATGTTTATGTCGTTGTTAGTTATGGTGTAAAAATAAATGAGGTTGCTAAAAATATTCAGGAGCGGGTCAAGTTTAACCTAGAAAATCAACTTGGTGTTGTTGCTGACTCAGTAAATATTTTTGTGCAAGATGTGAAGGTGGTAGCAAAGTAAAATGTCAAAAATTAATGCAAGTCTATTTCAAGAAATGGTTCAAGCAGGAAGTTCTCGTCTGAATAACCAAGCAGAATATGTGAATTCCCTTAATGTATTCCCTGTTCCAGATGGTGACACTGGGACAAACATGGGTATGACAATCACAAATGGTGCCAAGGAAGTAGCAGATAAGCCAGCAGCGACAGTTGGGCAGGTAGCACAGATTTTATCAAAAGGGCTTCTAATGGGAGCACGTGGTAATAGTGGAGTTATCCTAAGCCAGCTTTTCCGTGGTTTTGGTCAGAAAATCGTAGACCTTGATGTCCTTGATGGTAAGGCACTAGCTTCTGCCCTTCAAGGAGGAGTTGAGGTTGCCTATAAGGCTGTTATGAAACCAGTTGAGGGGACCATCCTTACAGTTGCCCGCGGGGCAGCCACTTACGCCCTAAAAAAGGCTGAAGAAACTGATGATGCAATTGAGGTCATGCGTGCTACCCTTGAGGGAGCAAATGTTGCCCTTGCCAAAACACCTGACATGCTTCCAGTTCTTAAGGAGGTTGGTGTAGTTGATTCAGGCGGACAAGGTCTAGTTTACATTTATGAAGGCTTCCTTGCAGCAGCGACTGGTGAGTACCTAGAAAGTGTTGACTTTGTTGCGACACCAGCTGTCATGGATGAGATGGTAAATGCAGAACACCATAAGTCAGTCGCAGGACATGTGGCAACGGAAGATATTAAGTTTGGTTATTGTACCGAGATTATGGTTGCCCTAGGTAAGGGTCCTACTGCTAGAAAAGAATTTGACTATGATGAATTTCGTACCTACCTTAATGATCTAGGTGACTCTCTTTTAGTTGTAAATGATGATGAGATTGTAAAAGTCCATGTTCATACAGAAGATCCAGGTCTTGTCATGCAAGAAGGTCTTAAATACGGAAGCCTGGTTAAGGTAAAAGTTGACAACATGCGTAACCAGCATGACGATGTCCTTGAAAAAGAAGCCCAACAAGCTCCAACAGCTCCTTTAGAAGAAGCTAAGGAATTTGGGATAATTGCAATTGCTGCCGGTGATGGACTAGCTAAGGTCTTTAAGGGCCTAGGTGTTGACTATGTTATAAGTGGTGGTCAAACAATGAATCCATCAACTGAGGATATTGTTGTAGCCATCGAAAGTGTTAATGCTAAAAATATTATTATCCTACCAAATAACAAGAATATCTTTATGGCTGCTCAAACAGCGGCAGATGTTGTTGAAAAGCCAGCCCTTGTTGTTGAATCAAGAACCGTTCCTCAAGGATTTACGGCCCTCTTAAGCTTTGATCCAAGCCGTAGCCTGGAAGAGAACAAGGAACGTATGACTCAAGCCCTTTCTGATGTTGTTAGCGGATCAGTAACCAATGCTGTTCGTGATACTACGATTGATGGCCTTGAAATCCATGAAAATGACATACTAGGAATGATTGATAACAAAATCGTTGTGTCAACCCCTGACATGGGGGATGCACTGAGTGCAACTCTTGACAAGATGCTTACTGATGAAAGTGAAATTGTAGCCATCTATGTCGGTGAAGATGGAAGCCGCGAACTTGCTGAAAGTCTTGCTGAGGATATCGAAGAAGACTATCCAGAAGTTGAAGTTGAAATTCATCAAGGAGATCAACCAGTTTATCCTTACCTATTTAGTGTTGAATAATAAATATAAGACCCTTATGGGGTCTTTTTTTATGATTTGCTTATAAAAATAGATATTTATTTCACAAAAATCTAATTTTGTGGTAGAGTCAGAGGTAGATGGGAGTTTAGAATGAAAAAAATACTAGCAGTAATAATTTTAACTTTTACCTTTACCTCTTTAACTGGCTGTAAACAGGGGAGAGCTGTCTCTAAACCTTCTACTACTGATTCCACATCCAGTAGTTCTAAAATTGGGGATGTAGACAAGCAGACTAATATTACACCGCCTTTAACCAAGGATCAGCTTGCGGCAGAAATTGCTAAGACTGAAGGGATTACTAGGAATCTTGCAACAGAGGAAATCAATCAAAATATAATTGAAGGAGAGAATCAAGTAGGAGAGACCTTCCGAATTTTTTCGAGGGAAATTTTAGTCACTGATGACTACCGTCCAAGGATTAAATTTTACTGTCAAACAAGTGAAGAAGGAGAATCTAGGGCAATTGATAAAGTTTTTCGAATATATTTTGATCGAAATTACAGAGGCCTGACCAAGGAATTCAATGGTCATATTTATGCTAATCTTGAAGACGCTACTACTATTTTTTATACCTTAAATGGTGATTTTTATGATGGGGGAACTACTTATGGGTCAACTGCTTGTAATGTGGTCTTAGGTCATGGTGATGATTTAACTTTTACTGTTCAGGATTATGATAAGGCTTTTGCTTATAAGTATTTGGAAGACAAATTTATTTTTTGACAAAAGACAACTTAGTTTGTCTTTTTTACTTATTTTACTTATTTTTCTTAGCAGTCTTGCTGATTAGCCATCATCTGAAAGTGTAACTATTTATGCTATACTGAAGGCAAGAAAAGTTACAGAAAGGACGCCAGGTAATCTGGTAGAGTGTATGAAATTAAGTGATTCAATTCAGTATCTTAAGGGTGTAGGTCCCAAGGCCCTTGAAAATTATCAGAAACTTGGTATTTCAACCCTTGAAGACCTACTTTTTTACTTTCCCTTTAGGTACGAGGACTTTTCAGGTAAGTCAGCCCTTGAACTAATGGACGGAGAGAAGGCGACAGTAGTTGGAGTAGTTGTAACACCAGTCTCTAGTCGGTACTATGGATTTAAGAAAAATCGTCTAAATTTTAAAATTAAGCAAGATGAGCTGGTAATTTCAGTCAGCTTTTTTAACCAGGCCTACCTGGCTCAAAAAATCGAAGTCGGGGCAAACCTTGCTATTTACGGAAAGTGGGATGCTAGAAGGGCAGCCCTGTCTGGAATCAAGCTTTTGGCTCAGATTGACAATGGGCGTGAGCCTGTTTACCGGCTCAAGGAGGGGGTTAAACAGGGAAAGCTTGTATCTTTAATCAAGCAGGTTATGGACCTTGGAGCCCTTAATCTTATAGAGGAAACCCTACCGGCCTATCTTCTTGAAAAGTATCGCCTGCTCCCAAGAAGTCTTGCTGTTTTTAATATGCACTTTCCAGAAGATGATGAGGCCCACAGGCAAGCCCTAAGGAGGGTAAAATTTGAGGAATTATTTTACTTTCAACTTAAGATGCAGGCCTTGAAATATAGGGATAAAAAATTGACTAAGGGCCTAAGTCTGCCCTATGATGATAAGCTTTTATTAGAAAAAATAAATCAACTACCCTTTGACCTGACCCAGGCTCAAGAGAGGGCTCTTGATGAAATATGTAGGGATTTAAGATCTAATAACCACATGAATCGTCTCCTGCAAGGAGATGTTGGCTCAGGTAAGACGGCTGTAGCTTCTTTAGCCATGTACGCAGCCCATACGGCGGGTTTTCAATCAGCCATGATGGTACCGACAGAAATTTTGGCCAACCAGCATCTTTTAAGTCTAAAGGAACTCTTTCCAGAACTTAGGGTTGGTCTTCTAACTAGTGGGATGAAGCCTGCTGATAAAAGGGAGGTTTTGGCTGGGCTTGTAGCAGGTTCAGTTGATATGGTTGTCGGAACCCATGCTCTGATTCAGGATGGGGTTGAGTTTAAAAATTTGGGCTTAGTTATTACAGACGAGCAGCACCGTTTTGGGGTCAAACAAAGAAAATTCCTTAGGGAAAAGGGTGAAAATTCTGATGTTCTCATGATGACGGCAACTCCTATTCCAAGGACACTTGCTATTACCTCCTACGGGGATATGGATGTTTCAATCATTGATGAATTACCTAAGGGGCGTGTTCCTATCACAACCAGGTGGACCAGGCAGGAGCAATTTTCTCAAGTCTTGGCATGGATTAAGGATGAACTTAAGAAAGGGGCCCAGGTTTATTTTATTTCTCCCTTAATTGAAGAAAGTGAGACCTTGGACCTTAAAAATGCCCAAGATCTTTACCAGGATTTAAAAGATTACTTTGGAGATCAGGCTAAGATTGCCCTTTTGCATGGTCGGATGAAGGCCCAGGAAAAGGATGAAATCATGACCTCTTTTAAGGCCAAGGAATATGATATTCTAGTGTCAACGACTGTAATTGAGGTTGGGGTTAATGTGCCTGATGCAACAATTATGGTGATTATGAATGCTGACCGCTTTGGACTCAGCCAGCTCCATCAGCTTAGGGGTCGGGTTGGTCGGGGAAGCAAAAAGTCCTACGCCATCCTTGTCGCCAATCCTAAAAGTGATCAAGGAAAGGAGCGGATGAAAATTATGACTGAGACGAATAATGGCTTTGTTTTAGCAGAAGCAGATCTTAGGATGCGGGGATCTGGTGAGATATTTGGCCTTCGTCAATCAGGTCTACCAGAGTTTACGGTGTCTGATATTGTTGTTGACTATAATATCTTAGAAGCAGCAAGACTTGAGGCAGAAGCGATATTTGAGGATGATAACTTAAGGTCCAATCCCCAGTATAGGCTGCTCTTTGAAAACTTATCTGATCTTGATATCTTTGATTAAAATAAATGGTACTTTAGACTGATGTACCATCAGGCAAAAAGTTTTATTATATATCTATCGACCAAGGTCGTAAAACTTTTTCATAAATAACAAAACTCCTAAGGGATTCTAAATCCTAAGTAAACAAAACTCCTAAAAACTCCTACATGAAAGACCAGATTAATTTCTGGTCTTTTATTTCATTAAAATTAGTCATGAGGGCCTTAAAGTTAGTTTTATAAGGTATAAGCATGGAATATTTTATAAAATTTGTTTATAATTAAGCTAAGGTCAGTATAGGTCAATAAATTTATGGGAAGGGAGAATGAAGGTGAGTAGGAAGAATACATCTGATTTGATTGAAGAGTATCTGAAGCGACTTCTTGAGCAAGCTTCAGAAATTGAAATCAAACGCTCTGAACTTGCAGAGACCTTTGATGTAGTTCCCAGTCAGATAAATTATGTTATAAAAACTCGCTTTACCCTACTTCGAGGTTATGAAGTTTTAAGTAAGCGAGGAGGTGGTGGCTATATCAGAATTGTAAGGGTTAGGTGTTCAAATAGGCACCTATTTTTGCAAGATATGCAAGACAAACTGCCAAAACTCCTTGATGAAAAAGCAAGTAAGGATATAATTCAATTTCTCTTTGAAGAGGAGATAATTAGCTACCGGGAGGGTAATCTTATGATTTCGGTTTTGAATGATTCAAATTTTAATTCAAAGGATAAGGATGCCATAAGATCACTAATGATGAAATCATTTTTACAAAGATTGGATAGAGAAGATGAAATTAAATAGTAACTTAAAGTTTACTCCGACCGTAAGGTCAATACTTGAGGAGGCAGAAAAGATTGCCTTTTCTTACAATTCAAGGGTGGTTGGGACTGGTCATGTTTTAGCAGCCTATGCGGAATTTTATGATAATTATGGATCAACAGCACTTAAGGATTTAAACCTTGGTAGGGATGATTTTGATATTGAGCTAGCTGCTCTTTCTTCAAATCAGCTAGACCTTACCCTTGATGATCTTTTACAGGTATCGCCAAGGCTTGAAGGCCTTCTGGAAGTAGCACAATATTTGGCCCAAGAAAATGGTCAAGAAGAGATTGGGTCAGAGCATCTCTTTTATATTCTTGTTTCTGATAATGACTCTTTTGCCAGAAGAATCTTGGTCAGCCTAGGCATTGATATAGGCAAATTACTCAAGAGTTTTCTTGATAAATCCCACCTTGACGTCAAGGCTCTTCTTAGCCGCAAGCCTGTTTTACCAGCTTCAAAGAGGGGAACAGCAGCTGATGTTTCACCCAACAGCAAGACGCCTACCTTAGATAGTGTGGCTCGGGATATGACCCGCCTGGCTCGTGAGGACAAGCTAGATCCTATGATTGGTCGGGATAAGGAAGTTGAACGGGTGCTTCAAATTTTAAGCCGTAGAAGTAAAAATAATCCTGTCCTTGTGGGTGAGCCTGGGGTCGGAAAGACTGCTATTGCTGAAGGTTTAGCCATTAAACTTGCCCGTGATGAGGTCCCTGAGGACTTAAAGGGCAAACGACTAATGTCAGTTGAAATCTCATCAATCCTTGCGGGAACTAAATTCCGGGGGGAATTTGAAGATAGGATGACAGCCATTATTGATGAGGTAAGTAAGGCTCAAGATGCCATTCTTTTCATCGATGAAATCCATACAATCATGAGTTCAGGTGGTGGAATGGATGGAACCCTTGATGCTTCAAATATTTTAAAACCAGCCCTTGCTCGCGGTGACTTACAGCTTATGGGTTCAACAACTTTTGATGAATATCAAAAGAAGATTGAGAAGGACTCAGCCCTTGAAAGACGCCTGGCTCGGGTAGTAATTAATGAGCCTAGTGAAGAAGAAGCCCTTCAAATTTTAAGGGGTCTAAAGGCCAGATACGAAGACTATCATGGTTTGACCATTGAAGATAGTGCCCTTGAAGCTGCCGTTAAAAATAGCGTCCGCTACATGCCAAGTCGTAAACTACCTGATAAGGCAATTGACCTACTTGATGAGGCTTCAGCTCGGGTAAAAATTAATAGCCTGGAATCTAAGGAAGGTTATCAAAACTTACAGGATAGGTTAAAATTCTTAAATCTTGAAATCGAATCAGCCCTTTTAGAGCATAAGATAAGTGAAATTAGGGATTTACGTAGGGAGAGAGAAGCTGTCCTTAAGGAGCTTGTAGACATTAAAAATGAGCCAAAATCCCTTGGTAATTTAAAGGTGTCAGAGCTTGATATTATTGAAGTTGTAAGTGATTTGTCAGGGGTTCCTGTAAGTCAAATGACCCAGTCAGAAGCCAGTCGTCTGATTCATCTTGAAAAGGAGCTTCATGAACGAGTGGTTGGCCAAGATGAGGCCATTGAAGCTGTCAGCCGGGCAATTAGAAGGTCACGCAGTGGGATTTCTGATCCAAGTAGGCCAATTGGTTCATTTATGTTCCTTGGACCGACAGGGGTGGGTAAAACGGAGCTTGCTAAAGCCCTCTCAGCTACTATCTTTGGTAGCGAGGACAATCTAATCCGTATCGACATGAGTGAGTACATGGAAAAATTTTCAACCAGTCGCTTGATTGGAGCTCCTCCGGGTTATGTTGGCTTTGATGAGGGCGGACAATTGACTGAAAAAGTCCGCCAAAAACCTTATTCAGTAGTCCTACTTGATGAAATTGAAAAGGCTCATCCGGATGTCTTTAATGTTCTCTTACAGATTCTTGATGATGGCTTTGTAACTGATAGTAAGGGCCGTAAGGTTGACTTTAGAAATACCATTATTATCATGACAAGTAATATTGGAGCGACTGCCCTTAGGGATGAAAAAACAGTTGGTTTTTCAAGCAAGGATGAAGCTCGCGACTACAAGGCCATGAAGGCTAAGATTTTAGAGGAGCTTAAGAAGGCTTATAGACCTGAATTTTTAAACCGGGTTGATGAGATTTTGGTCTTCCACAACCTATCAGAAAAAGAGATTCAAGAAATCGTAAAACTAATGTTTAATGGCGTCGTAAATCGTCTCAAGGAGCAGGATATAGAACTTAAGATTACACCAGCGGCAAGTAAACATATTGCCAAGGTTGGTTTTGATCCAGAATACGGGGCAAGACCTTTAAGACGTGCCATCCAAAGGGAGGTTGAAGACAAGCTAAGTGAGAAGCTTTTAAGTGGTGAAATTTCAGCCGGACAAACAGTCACTGTTGGAAGCTCTGCTGACAAGATTAACTTTAAGGTTAAATAATAATTACGGGCCAAAAACTTATATCCATATGGTCCCAGCCAAGGAGATGTGTGAATTTCACACATTTTTTTGCTATAATTAAAATATTATTAGGAAATGCCTGGCTAATTTTTAGCTGGAAATTTCGATAAAAGAAGCAAAGAAGCAAATATTTAAGAAAAGGTTATAGACATGATTACAAATAATATTTCCAAGGGAAAATTAAAGGGCCAAAAAATTGGTATCTACTTTGGAACATTTGCCCCCCTTCATACAGGACACCAGCAGCAGATTTATAAGACAGCAGCCTTGAATGATGGGGTTTTACTGATTGCATCAGGCTATGATAATGACCGAGGTGACCAGATTGGCTTAAATCTTGAAAAGAGATTTCGCTACCTGCGTCAGGCCTTCAATGATGAGCCTGATATTAAGGTCGCAAAACTTGATGAAAATGGCATGCCTCCTATGCCCCTTGGTTGGGATGTTTGGACTGACCGGGTCATTGAGATTCTTCATGAAAATACTATTCAAGAAAACCTCCAAGTAACCTTTTATGTGGGGGAAGAGGAGTATGTTGAGGAGCTTTCAAAACGCTTCCCTGATGACGGGAATACCTATTCAGTTGAGCGGGCTGACCGTCATGATATAGCCATTTCTTCGACCATGATTAGGGAGAATCCGCAAAAATACTGGAATGATATCAATAGGGTTTTCAGGCGTCATTTTAGTAAGATTGTAACCTTTATGGGAGGTGCTTCAACTGGTAAAACAACCTTGGTAAGGAGACTTGCTAGATCCATCAATGCTCCCTTCTCAGAAGAATACGCTCGGATCTATGAGGAAGAGTCAAATATTGATGATGATGAGCTTCGTGTGGATGATTATGCTAGGTTAATTACAGGCCAGTATGATGCCAACTCGCATGAAATTTGCTCTCCGTCAAATAATGGAATTGTCTTTTTGGATACAGACGCCATTGTAACGCGTGTTTATGCCAAGCTTTATCTTCCCCTTGAAGACCAAGAAGCTCTTGAACCCCTATTTTTAAGAACCATCGAGCAGGAAAAAATGGATTTAATCCTGGTTATTCCACCCATTACCCGCTATGTAGATGATGGCTTTAGGAATATGGAGTGGGAGGATTCACGCCTTGAGTTTCATGAGGAGCTTATGCGTCAACTTGAGGAATTTGACTTGATGGATAAGGTTGTAATCTTGGATGACCGAGGGGACGGACTTCGAGATGAGTATGGTTATCTAGCTCGCTACCATCACGCCATTGATGCCGTTAAGGAGCATACAGGTGTTGTGATTAAACGTTTAGAGTATTAAAAAACGCCCCTTGGCGTTTTTGAATTTTTTAGGATAAAAGATGATTTAAAAATCGTATTATTTATAGGGAGGAAGTTGTAATGGCAGAATTAAAATTTGAAATAGAAGAATCACTGATTGTTTTATCAGAAAATGACAAGGGCTGGACCAAGGAGCTCAACCGAGTGAGTTGGAATGGGGGACAGGCCAAGTATGACATTCGTACTTGGAGTCCTGACCACACAAAAATGAGTAAGGGAGTAACCCTTACCAATGAAGAATTTCAAGTTCTTCTTGAGGCCCTTTCAAGCAAGTAATTACTTGAGAAGTGACAAGATAGCCATCATATAATACATGATGAAGGATGCAAGGAAGGCGAGCCGCCAAAATAATTTAAAGAAGTTACTTCGGTCGAATTTTCTAACATAAAAAAGATCAACTAAAAGGATAACTATTCCAAGACCACTCATCATAATGATAAAGTAGGGAAGCATACTTGTTGTTGTAAGTTTTAAGGAAAAAAGGTAAATCCCAAGGATTAAAAAGAGGGTGGCTATATCAGGAACCCTAATCCCAATGTATTTCCTAATCTTAAAAAACTTAAACAGGTAGTTTAGGATAAAAATTATCAAAAGGGGATACAGTAAGGTAAATATTCTTAAAATCATGCCCCCATTATAGCACAAATCACAATTGAAGGATGAAAAAAACTTGCTAAATAAGCTTTAAATTAAAAGAGAAAGCCCAGGCTTTCTCTTTTAATTTGCTTCAAGGAATATCTTGATAGATTGATTTGCCAAGATTCACAAGGGAGTTTGTAGGGAGGCTATTACCCAACCAGGCAATGACAATGTCCTTTTCCTGATTACCATAAAGCATACTGACATAACCACTACTTCCCAATTGGCTGGTTGATATATTTCCGCTGACTACAAGACTACCGTCTCCTGCCAAAAAATATCCGCCAGCATAGTTTGGATTGGTTTGGGGCGTAGTTAAATCATCAAAAGAAGCTTGACTGACTAGCAGATTGTGATTGATGGCTTCTTGATAGGTAGCCAAATCTGCAACAGACATGTAAAGATTTCCTGCCCCTAAAAGGGTACTCATCAGCTCCTCGGAGTAAATCTCTGCCTTGGAATTATCTGATTGAATCTCCTCAGCAAGACTTGCAGTAGGAGGTAAGTCATCCCAAAAGTAGGTGTTTTTAAGACCCAGGGGACTTATAATCCTTCTTTTTATGCTTTCCTCATAGGAGCCACCGTCAATTTGTTTGATGACAGCAGCCAGATAGGTATAGTTTACATTTGTATAGAAAAAACTATGGTAGCCTGTGTAGCTGGTAGTTTCCTTGGCATATTCAATCTGCTCTTCCTCAGTCTTTAAAATATCCTGGCTGGCAGTTTCAGGCATGACATAAGAAGAAGTATGTTCAAGAAGTTCTCTGATGGTGACATTATTTGACCTGGCAATATCAGGTCTAAAGTCTTCTAACTTTGAGTTATAGCTAAGTTTTCCCTCTTCAATAAGTTGTGCGATTAAAAGGGCTGTGAAGGTTTTTTGAATGG
This sequence comes from Streptococcaceae bacterium ESL0729, assembly GCA_029391995.1. NCBI lineage: Bacteria > Bacillati > Bacillota > Bacilli > Lactobacillales > Streptococcaceae > Streptococcaceae bacterium ESL0729. The sequence continues at coordinate 1,238,345 of CP113924.1, read as the reverse complement.
AAGCTACCGGATAAATGATATCACTATCACTAGGACGGGTCTTATCCTTATCCGAATAACCATAAGCCTGGCCGATAATTTTCTGGTCTTTTTTAGTGACCAGAAGATTTCCATCAATCTTTGAGTCTTCTACAAGCTGGTTGATCAAGTGATAGCTATCTGCTGGTGTAAGTTCTGCCAGGTTGCTCTTTCTTTCCTTATCGTGGGTAAAGGCCAGTAAAAGGAGGAGGCCAAGAAAGGGGACAATTAAGAGGGATTTTTTTAAAACTTTAAAGTTTTTTTGCTTTCCTTTTAGCATGCTTGTGCCCTAGTCAATCAAATCATGGAAGTGGGCGTGAACAAGACCTGCCAAATCCCTTGGATTAATCTTAATGCTTTTGCCGATCTCCCCTGCTGATACGATAATGAAGTCTTCTTCTTTAGCCAGCTGATCGATAAAAATGGGAAATTTCTTGGTTTGCCAGATTCCAACAGGATTATTGGCCCCGTGAACATAGCCTGTTGTCTTTTGTAAGTCCTTCAAGGGAATCATGGCAACCTTTTTACTGGAGCTTGCCTGAGCTAGTTTTTTAATCGACAGGTGCTGGTTGATAGGGACAATTCCAATCAAGGCCTGGCCCAGATTGTTTTTTAGGGCTAGGGTTTTGTAGACATCTTTTTCTTCAATATTGAGGGGATTAATCCCTTCTGAGATATTCATCTCGATTCCCTCATGGGGAATTTTCTTTTGGTCAAGAATCTGTTCGACCAGCGTTTTTTTATTTTTTTTCTTTGCCATTATTCATATTTCTCCTCAAGCTTACTCATCCAGTAGCCAAGAATTATCCCAAGGATTAAAAGAACTAAGGATGTAATGATTGTTGGAAAGCTCGTTCCAGCATAGTTTATGGTGTCAGCTGATTTAGGATTTGGCAGCAGGATTAAAAGAGTACTTGAAAGAACGATTCCAATTATAAAATGGTAAACATAAGAAAAATGCCTATCAAGTAAATGCTCCATAAATTTAGAGAATAAAAGAATGGTGATTACGCCACCGATTGCAATGGGTAAGAAGACGCCCAAGAGGTCAAAGTTTTTAAAACCTGTCAGCATGGGATTATATAGCCCTAAAATCAAAAGGAAGTTTGAAGGACTCAGACCTGGTACCAGAACACCAAGGGCAATTAAGGCTCCCGCTAGGACAAAGCTTAGAAAGTTAGCTGGTAGGGTACCAAAGATATAGGGCATAGAATAGAGGAAGATACTTGAGACAACAAAAGTCCCTAGTAAATAGCCCCAGTCACTTTTTGAATGAATCCCCTTATTTTGGCTGGCTGCTTCCTTCCAAAGGGCTGGAATGCTTCCAATAATAGCTCCTGCAAACCCCCACAAGACTGGCACCTGATAGTTTGCAAGTAGATATTCTAGGGGGCGGCTAAAGAGCCCAATTCCTAAAATTCCACCGATTCCAACGGGTAAAAAATAAAGGATATTTGCTGTGAAATCCTTTCTAATATTAGCTAAAAAAGATAATATTCGGTGATAAAGTCCTAAAAGGGCCGCAAGAACCCCACCGGACACTCCGGGTAAAATAAAGCCAAGAGCGATAATCATCCCCTTGATAATCCTAATAAACCAATCTTTCATTGACTGTTCTCCTTCTATAAATAAAATTAACCCTAATCAGTTAATTAGGGTTAATTATATCATGGCTGAAAAATTTTTGGAAATTTCCGCACGGTAAATAAAAGAACAAGGATGGCAACAAGACTTGTCAGAATGGCACTTGACCCATTGACGACAAGTGAGTACCAAAACGGGTTCCAGCCACTCCAAGCATATTGGCCCCAGAAAATAAGTCCTGCAATAAAGTGCCAAAAGAAGCGAGCAAAGGTTGCAAAGATTGAAGCTAAAATGACAGTTGATTCGGGATTCTTTTTAAGTTGCCCCCTAAAAAGTCCTGAACTTCCTGCAAAAACAAAGGCAAGAATGTACTCAACCACAACCTGAGCTAGAGACAGATAGTAAACTTGCCCTGTTAAAAAGTGTAGGATTCCCCAAATAAGTCCTGCAAAAAGTCCTGCCTTAAGTCCCCTTCTTAGACCAAATAAGATGATGATGGTCTGACCAAGACTTATATCGATCCAACCAAAGCGAACCTTTAAGAAGGAAAGAACCATGGCCAAAGAGGCACAAATGGTAGCCTCAAGGGCAATCCGTAAATCAAGTTTTGTACTAGTAGACATTAAAAAAACCTCCTAAAATTCACAAGGAGGGAGTATGGCTATAATAATAGCGACACATCCCTACGACGGTATTAACCGTATCAGGTTCTGAGGGTGAATCTCAACTAAAATTAAGTAAATAATTTCAGTACCCCTTGTGTACCTTAATACTAACAGAAATATTCCTTATTTAAAACACTAAATTTTAAGTAAAGCTAGGATTCATCGATGATTAAAAAATATTATGGTATTATTTATTTAACATAATATTGCAAAAGGAGCTTTGAAGATGAAAATTGGAATTATAGGAATGGGGCATGTGGGTTCAACTTTGGCTTATACCTTATGCCTTCAAGGACTTGCTGATGAACTTATTTTAATTGATAAGAATGAAGCAAAAGTCCAGGCCGAGTACCTGGAACTTAAGGATGTTCTCTTAAATATCTCAAAGGATGTAAGGCTTGTAAAAAATGATTACGGAGAACTAAGTAATGCTCAAATTTTGATTTTTTGTGCGGGGGATATCAGTATTTTAGAGAACGCCACTGATCGCTTTGCAGAAATGAAGGTCAGTAAGGAGGTTGTTGATGATGTGGCACCAAAAATTAAAGAATCGGGCTTTAATGGCTTTATCATCTCCATCACTAATCCCTGTGACCTTATTGTCCACTATCTAGCAGATTCACTTTCTTTTGATAAGCAAAAGATTGTCGGAAGTGGAACCTTGATTGATAGCAACCGTCTAATTAACAGAAGCTTAAGAGCTGACTCCATGGTCATTGGCGAGCACGGGGAAAGTCAGGTGGCCTTGAATGCTTCAAAGGCTGAGGCAAGGCTTGCTGCCCAAACTGGCTGGGAGATTTATTCGGCTAAAAGACACACAGCCTTTGGTATAGCCTCAAGTGTCGCAAGAATCATTACAGCCCTTGTAGAAGAATCTGAAGAATCCCTTTTAGTTTCATCCTATGATGCTAAAAGGGATTGCTTTTACGGCTCACCAAGTAACATTTCGCTTGAAAGGGGAGTGCTTAGGAAGACTAATCCTGATTTATCCATTCAAGAAGCCGAAAAATTTGCGGCAAGCCTTGAAAAAATCCAGTCAGGCTACCTAAAGCTTAGGCAATAAAAAAACTTAATGGCCTTATAAATAAATGATAAGCCGAATTTTTTATTCCTTGTGTTATTATAGTTTTACAGTAAAAAACATATCAAGGAGATAAATATGAAAAAGTTTAAGTTATTTACAGCCCTACTTGCAGGAGCTGCCCTTTTAACCCTTACAGCCTGCGGTGGTAAAAAAGATTCAGCATCGGAAGAGAAAAAAACCTATACAGTGGGAGTTGTTTCAGATTCAGCCCATAATGTTTGGAAGTCAGTTGCTGAAACCTTAAAAGATGAAGGAATTGATCTTAAAATCAAGCAGTTTAGCGACTACAATACTCCAAATGATGCCTTGGAAGATGGAAGTATTGACCTAAATGCCTTCCAGCACGTAGCCTTCCTTCAAAACTATAACAAGGAAAAAAATGGTGACCTTGTCTCTATTGGTTATACCCTTATTTCACCTCTTGGCCTTTATTCAAGTAAATTAAAAGATTATAAGGATATCAAAGCAGGAGATACTATCGCCATTCCAAACGATGTTACAAATGGTGGACGTGCCCTTCAACTACTTGATGCCATTGGTGTCATCAAGCTTAAATCAAATGCTCCAGCTTCACCGTCAGTAAATGACATTGAAACAAATACAAAAGATGTTACCATCAAAGAACTTGATGCTTCACAAATTCCAGCAGCCCTTCCAGACGTAGCAGCAGCTGTAATTAACACCAACTACGCTGTTGACAGTGGATTGAAACCTAAGAAGGATGCTCTTTACCTTGATACAGATAACCTGTCTAAGGTTGGCGATATCTACAAGAACGTCATCGCTGTTAAAAAAGAAAATGAATCAAATGAAGACTTCAAGAAGATTGTTAAAGCTTACCAAACAGATAAGACAGCAGCCCTTCTTGAAAAAGAGTCAGGTGGTAACGATATTCCAGCTTGGAAATAAAATTTTGGGGTAATTTAGGAGAGAGTGCCTTATGAAAAAAGGAAAGTTACTAGTAACATTATTTGCAGGATGTGCCCTTTTGGGCCTTGCTGCCTGTGGTAATCAAAAGAGTGGTTCTTCTGATAGCAAAAAAACCTATACTCTTGGTGTAGTGTCTGATGTAGAAGATAGGATTTGGAAGACAGTCGCAAAGGATTTGAAGGATGAAGGAATTGATCTTAAAATCAAGCAGTTTAGTGACTACAATACTCCCAATGATGCTCTAGTTGATGGAAGCCTTGATTTGAATGCCTTCCAAAGTATTGGTTATATGAATAACTATAACAAGGAGAAAAATCAAGATCTAGTATCCATTGGCTATACCTACGTGTCGCCCATGGGACTATATTCTGACAAATTAAAGAGCTATCAAGACATTAAATCAGGGGATACTATAGCCATTCCAAATGATGTTACAAATGGAGGGCGTGCCCTTCAGCTCCTGGATGCCATCAAGGTAATCAAGCTTAAGGATAATGCACCATCATCTCCAAGTAAGGATGATATTGAAAGCTACTTAAAGCAAGTGGACATCAAGGAACTTGATGCCTCGCAAACACCAGCAGCCCTCCCAGATGTAGCGGCAGCTGTAATCAATACCAACTACGCTGTTGATAGTGGTTTAAAACCAAAAGAAGATGCCATCTATCTTGATACGGATAATCTATCAAAGGTTGGCGAGATTTATAAAAATTTAGTAGCAGTTAAGAAGAAAGACGCATCAAATCCTGACTTTAAGAAGATTGTTGCAGCCTATCAGACTGATAAGATAGCAGGACTTATTAAGGATGAGACAGGTGGGAATGACCTTCCAGCTTGGGAATAGTTAAAGGTAGTTTAAGGAAGATGGTCCTTTGGGACTTCCTTCCTCTTTTTATTAGCTTAGTAGAGTATGGAGTAGTTAATGATTGATTTAAAAGATATAGTAGTCAAATTTAGGCAGGGCTCAAAGGATGTAACTGCTGTTAATGGAGTCTCTCTTAAGATTGATAAGGGGGATGTTTACGGGATTGTTGGTTACTCAGGGGCTGGTAAGTCAACCCTTGTACGGGTAGTCAACCTTCTGCAAAAACCGACCAGTGGTCAGGTTGTTGTTGATGGGAAGAATTTGGAAAAACTAAGTGGTAAGGAACTTAGGGAGGAGCGAAAAAAGATTGGGATGATTTTCCAACACTTTAACCTCATGGAAAGCCGGACCATCTATCAAAATGTAGCCTTTCCCCTAAAGGGAAGTGGCCTGTCAAAGGATGAGGAAGCCCAAAAGGTTGAACGCCTGCTTGATTTAGTTGGGATTTTGGACAAGAAAAACTTTTATCCTTCGCAACTTTCAGGTGGACAAAAGCAGAGGGTAGCCATTGCACGTGCTCTGGCAAATGACCCTAAAATCCTCCTTTGTGATGAAGCCACAAGTGCCCTAGATCCAAAGACAACCCTTGCCATTCTTGATTTACTTAGGGAAGTTAATGAAGTTCTTGGTATTACAATTATTGTTATCACCCATGAAATGCAAGTAGTCAAAGAGATTTGTAATAAGGTTGCTGTTATGGAGGAGGGACGTGTGCTTGAGCATGGTCTGGTAGTTGATATTTTCAATGAACCAGAAGAGGTCTTAACCCGTGACTTTATAAGAACAGCTACCCATATTGAGCAGGCTGAAAAGAAAATTATCAGCCACAATAAGGATGCAGATATTTATGAGCTTAAATTTTCTGGTAATAACACAGGGGACCCGGTTATCATTGAGCTTTACAAGAGATTTAACCTGACTGCAACCATATTATATGGAAATATTGAATACTTACAGGATACACCCTTTGGTAGTTTATTAGTTAGTTTTGACCAAAAACCTAATCTGGATGAGCTTAGGGAATACTTAAGGACACAGAGTGTTACCATTGAAAAAATTGGAGGTAAAAAATGATTGAAAAATACTTTCCCTATGCCAGTCAAATTCCAGATGATTTTATCCAAGCAAGTCTTGAGACCATCTATATGACCTTGGTGTCAGCCTTGATTGCAGGATTTTTAGGTTTAATTTTAGGAATTATTTTGTTAGTTACCGGTAAAGGGGGCCTCAAGGAAAATAAGTTTATCTATACTATCTTAGATAAGATAGTTGATATCGGGCGAAGCATTCCCTTTGTTATATTGCTGGCCGTAATTTTTCCCTTTACCCGCCTAATTGTAGGAACTATTGTAGGTACTACAGCTGCCATTGTCCCCCTAGTTGTGGGGACTGTACCCTTCTTTGCCCGCCAAATTCAGAATGCCCTCCTGGAGGTTAATCCTGGGGTTATTGAAGCTGCAAAGTCAATGGGTGTTAGCGACCTTGGTATTATCTTTAGGGTTTACTTGAGGGAGGGGCTAGTTCCGATTATTAGGGCTTGTAATTTCACAATGATTTCAATTATCGGACTTACTGCTATGGCCGGTGCAGTAGGTGGAGGCGGCCTTGGACAGCTTGCCATCTCTAAAGGTTACCAAAGATATCACAATGATGTGACCCTTGTTGCCTTAGTGATAATTTTACTTTTGGTCTTTATTACCCAAATAATCGGAAATTTGACCATAAAAGTAGCCAGTAAAAATAAAAAATCTTGATAATAGAGCTAAGTCAGTTATTTTGGGCATACAAATTCTAAAAAATTGTAATTTTTTTAATTATAGTTTGATAACAAATAAACTTTAAGTAAAATAAAATTATTTTAAGTTTTCTTTAAGGTTTGATTTATATACTAGCGTCAGCCCTTAAATAGTCGTACATAACGACTTATCCTACTGATTAATTATCAGTAAACTTTTCTTTTTCATAAAACTCCTTAAATACCCCTGGTTGCGACCGGGGGTATTTATTTTGTTATAATAAACTTATTAATTCTAAAGGAGGGATTGTCGAAAATGAAATTAACAAGCTTAGGATGTTGGGGAGGATATCCCTATAAGGATGCTGGGACAACTAGCTATCTTTTGACCAGTGAATCTGGTTTTAATCTTTTGATTGATGCAGGAAGCCGAGCTGTTACAGAGCTTGAGCATGAATTGTCACCACTCGAGCTTGATGCAGTGATTATTAGTCACTACCATCAAGATCATATAGCAGATTTGGGCGTACTCCAGCAGTACCGCCAGTTGTGGCCTAAAGATGAGTGGGACGGAAAAATTCTTGATATCTATGGTCATGACGAAGACCCTGAAAGTTTTAAACGCCTGACCTTAAAGGATGTTTCTAAGGGTCATGCCTATAATGTTTCAGGCCTTCAAAAAATTGGTCCCTTTGATATCACCTTCATCAAAACTGTTCACCCAGTTGTTTGTTATGCCATGAGAATTGTTGAGCGAAAGACAGGCCAAAGTTTAGTCTTTACAGGTGATACTGGCTGGTTTGATGAACTTGTTGATTTTACAAGGGATGCTCAAATGTTTTTAGCTGACGTTTATTTCTTTAAGGGACGGGAGCATCATCCGGCTCATCTTACAAGCTATGAGGCAGGAAAAATTGCTAAAGAAGCTTCTGTTGATCTTTTGGTTTTAACCCACCTACCTCAACACGCACCAGAGCACATTGCGAAAGAAAATTATTTGGAAAGCCTCTTACAGGAAGCAAAAGATGAGGCTGAATCAATTCCGGTTGAGCTTTCAGCTCCTCACAGAAAATGGGATTTTAATGAAATCTGATTACAAGGAGCTGGTTTTTAGCCAGGAAGAAAAAGAGTACTATATGAGTCAAGCCCTTCTTGAGGCCCAAAAAGCCTTTGATAATGAGGAGGTTCCAATTGGGGCTGTCCTTGTTAAGGACGGGAAAATTATAGCCAGATCCTTTAACCAAAGGGAGTTGCAGCAAAGGGCAGTTGATCATGCTGAGGTATGTGCCATTAATCTAGCCAATGACTTTATCGGCAACTGGCGGCTGACTGACTGTGCCCTCTTTGTGACCATCGAGCCCTGTGTTATGTGTGCTGGAGCTATCGGACTTGCGAGGATTCCCCAGGTGTATTTTGGGGCGGCCAATCAAAAATTCGGAGGAGCCGTCTCCCTCTATCAAATTTTGGAGGACCCAAGACTTAACCATAGGGTCCAGGTAGAAGCAGGCCTTCTTGAAGCAGAATGTAGTGCTATCATGAAAAAATTTTTTAAGGCTAGACGAAAAAAATAGAGTATGTTATAATTGAACTCGAGGCAATATCTTGTTTACGAAGCGTGTCAGGACCTGACGGTAGCAGCACTAAGTAGGTGGGGTATGTGCCTTTTTTTGTGCAAAATAAAAAAGCTAACTGCAAGTTAGCCCTTAATCTGGGAAGTTTATTTGAAAAGTCTCTTCAAAAAGCCTTCCTTTTTCTTTTTAATAACTTCTTTGGCCTTGAGTAGGTTGTTATAACGCTCATAGATGTCAAAATGGTCAGCATTTAAGGCTGTGTTTGAGTGGATAATAACACCAAATCTTGAGGCCGTTAGGCTGGTTGAAATTATAGAAGCCGGAATACCATGTGTTTTGGCTATTTTAGCATACTTGGTACTGATATTATCATCAAGATTTCCGTTGATTTTGACAGCCATATTTTCATATTTGCCAGCCAAATCAGATAAGACAGCGTCAAAATTATCAATAACTTCCTTCTTTTTGGCGTCTTCAAAGTCAATGGTTAAAATAATTCTTTCCCTGAAGGTATTTAGGTATTTTTTTTGCTCATCTGGATTAAATCGTCCCTCACCTAAGGCAGAACGCTCCAATCGATCATTTATATTAGTGTCCATGTCCCGCATTATAGCAAATATGGTACAATAAGGCTAGAATATACTATTTACCAGGGGGATGTAATGAATATTTTAGTCGAGCTTGCCAGATACAATATTATTGAAACACCAAGACTTCTTTTAAGACCTTTAAGAATTCAGGATGCAGAAGATATGTATGAGTATGCGTCAAAGCCAGAAAATTTAATCTTTATTTTCCCGCCCCATAAAAATTTAGCTGAAACTGAGCTCTCCCTGGCTCGAAATTTTATGGAAAAACCTTTGGGTAAATGGGCCATCGTGCTCAAAGATGAAAGGAAGATGATTGGAACCATTGACTTTATCAAGCTCAATCACAAGGAAAAATCAGCTACGATAGGCTATGTTATTAATAAAGACTATTGGGGGTGTGGCCTTATGACTGAGGCCCTTAAAAATTTGATTGACTTCTCCTTTAGGAAATTTGGACTTACAAGTCTTGATTTGGTAGCTGATGTTAGAAATCTTGCTAGTAAGCGGGTGGCTGAGAAGGCTCAGATGAAGAAGATTAGGGAATACAAGTCTTCAAATAAGTACACCAAGGAAATTGTTTTATTTTCTGAATATAGGATAGAAAGAGCAGATTATTTAAAGGAAAATGAGTAAACACCAGGAAATTATTGAATACATTGAAGACTTAAAGGTGGGCCAGAAGGTTAGTGTACGGGGTCTATCGCAAAAGCTTTCCGTTAGTGATGGGACAGCCTACAGGGCCATCAAGGAGGCAGAAAGACGGGGTCTTGTGGCCGTTGTTGACCGGGCTGGAACCATTAGGATTGCGACCAAGGAGCAAAAGATCATTGAACGCTTGACCTATGAGGAGATTGCTAAGATTTCAAATGCTGAGGTCATGGGTGGACGTGAAGGAATGGACCGGGAATTTAATAAGTTTGCTATCGGTGCCATGACCAAAGAACACATCAAAAAATACCTTTCTGTTGGTGGCCTCTTAATTGTTGGTGACAGAAAGGACATCCAGATCTTAGCCCTTAAGGAAAATAATGCTGTCTTAGTAACAGGTGGTTTCCCCATTGAAGATGAGGTTCTCGTCTGGGCTGATAAGGTCAAGGTCCCCATTATGCGGACAACATTTGATACCTTTACAGTGGCAAGTCGAATCAACCGAGCCCTTAGTAATGAGCTGATTAAAAAAGATATTTTAACCATTGCAGACATCTACCGGGAGAATATTACAAGCTTAAATGAGACAAGCACCGTAAAGGACTATAATGACCTGGTTAAAAAGACCAATAGCAGTCGTTTTGTCGTTATCAACCAGCATCGCATGGTCGTTGGGATAGTCACCATGAGGGATGTGGTAGGCAAGGCCTCAAATCTTACCATTGATAAGATAATGACCAGAAATCCAGTAACTGTCTTCCTTGATACAACGGTCGCAAGTGCCAGCCAAAGGATGATTTTTGATGGCTTTGAGCTTTTACCTGTTGTAAGTAGGGAGCAGACCTTTTTGGGTCTAGTTAGTAAGATTGATGTCCTAAGAAGTCTTCAGGAATCAGAAGAGCAAAATCAGTTTTCCCATACCATGAGTGACAACTTGGCTACTTTAGTTAGGGAGGTGCAAAATCACTACACCTTCAAGGTTGACCCTCTTATGATGAATGGGACAGGTAATATCTCAAATGGAGTTCTTGTCGAGATTATCTCTAATATAGCAGCCAGGCTGATGGCTAAAAGTAAAAATAAAACTATTTTAGTTGACCAATTAAATATTTATTTTATTGATGCGGTAAACATTGACGATGTTCTTGAAATCTATCCCAAGGTAATATCTGAAAGTAGGAGGGAAGCAATAATTGATATTGAGGTTTATCTGGGTTACAAGATTGTAAGTAAGGCTTTAGTGACTGTACAAATCCAGTAGCTTGAAAAAGGAAGGAAAAAGAAAATGATTGAAATTTATAAAAAAATTAAAGAATATGACACGATAATAATCCACCGCCACCAAAATCCTGATCCAGATGCCTTAGGAAGTCAGGTTGGCTTAAAAGAAATAATTAAAGAAAATTTTCCAGATAAAAAAGTTTATGCAGTAGGCTATGATGAGCCAAGTCTGACCTACCTAGCTAAAATGGACCAAATAAGTGATGCCACCTATGAGGGTGCCTTAGTTATTGTCTGTGATACAGCAAATAGACCAAGAATTGACGACGCCCGCTGGTCAACAGGGGACTTTCTGATAAAGATTGACCACCATCCTAATGACGACGTCTACGGCGATATTTACTATGTCGAAGATACGGCCTCATCAGCTAGTGAGCTCATTGCTGACTTTGCCTTGACCTATGATTTGAGGTTAAATGGTAAGAGTGCCCGCATGCTTTACGCTGGTATCGTTGGTGATACGGGTCGTTTCTTATATCCGTCAACAACTTCAAAAACAATGATGATTGCATCTATCTTGAGGAAGGAAGATTTTGACTTTGCAGGCCTTGCTCGCAGGATGGATAGCGTTGATCTAAGGATTGCTAAACTTCAAGGCTATCTTTATGAAAATCTTGACATTGATAAAAATGGAGCAGCTCAGATTACCATTAGCCAAGCTACCTTAAAAAAATACGGCGTAAGCGAAAGTGAAGTTAGTGCCATTGTTGCAGCTCCAGGTAGGATAGCATCTGTTGAATCTTGGGTCTTATTTGTGGAGCAGCCAGAGGGTTATTACAGGGTTAATCTAAGGAGTAAATCAACAGTTATAAATCAGATTGCTAAAAGGCATGACGGAGGTGGTCACATCTTTGCAAGTGGTGCCAAGAGTTATGACCTAAGCGAGAATGCACAAATTTTTAAGGAGTTGCAAGAAGCTGTAGCTAATAAATAATTTTGTGTAAAAATTATCTTATCTGTGATAGAATAGCTTGTGTTACTAAAATATAGCGAGAAATAGATAAATGAAAAAAATATTAATTAACGGTGGTAAGCCAATCAAGGGAGAGGTTACCATTTCAGGGGCTAAAAACAGTATTGTAGCCCTGATTCCAGCAGCTATTTTAGCAGATGATATTGTTACCTTAGAAGGTGTTCCAGATATTTCTGATGTAGCTAGCTTAATTGAAATAATGGAAATCATCGGAGCTAAAATTGACCGCCAAGGGGAAGTTTTAACAATCGATCCAAGGGGGGTTAAGAGTATGCCCCTTCCTTATGGCAAGATAAATAGCCTCAGAGCTTCTTATTATTTCAACGGAGCCCTTTTAGGGAAATTTGGTGAGGCTACAGTAGGTCTACCTGGAGGGTGCGACCTTGGTCCTCGTCCGATTGACCTTCATATTAAGGCCTTTGAAGCCCTTGGTGCTCGGATGACCTACCAGGATAATGCCATGCACCTTACAACAGATGGTCAAGACCTTAGAGGAACTCACATTTACATGGATATGGTGTCAGTTGGGGCAACCATCAACACCATGCTTGCAGCTGTTAAAGCATCTGGTCGCACGGTCATTGAAAATGCCGCACGTGAGCCTGAAATCATTGATGTAGCTACCCTGTTAAACAACATGGGTGCAGACATTAAGGGTGCAGGAACTGATGAGATTAGAATCAACGGAGTTGAAAAACTTGGTGGAGCAAGGCATACGGTCATTCCAGACAGGATTGAAGCAGGTACCTACCTGGCCCTTGCCGCAGCTTACGGGGAAGGTGTTACTGTCAACAACGTCATTTATGAACATCTGGAATCATTTTTAGCCAAGCTTGAAGAGATGGGTGTTAAGATGATTATTAGGGAAGACTCGATTGAGGTTAAAAAATCATCTGACCTTAAGGCCATAAATATCAAGACTGTTCCCTATCCAGGGTTTGCAACAGATCTCCAGCAGCCCATAACCCCTCTTCTTCTAAGAAGCCACGGACAGGGTACCATTATTGACACCATTTATGAAAAGAGGGTCAATCATGTGCCTGAGCTGGCTAAGATGGGAGCAGACATCAGAGTAGACAATGACCTGGTCTCTTACAAGGGACCTCGAAGCCTTCATGGAGCTGAAGTTACAGCAACAGACCTTCGTGCAGGAGCAGCCCTCATGAACGCGGCCATTATGGCCCAAGGTCAGACCAAAATAAATAATATTGAATTTATTTTAAGGGGTTATGACAATGTTGTTGAAAAAATGACAGGTCTTGGTGTTGACATAAAAATTATTGAAGAATAAAAAAATAATTCTTATTGCAAAACTTTTAAAAACCTGATAAAATGTTATGTGCACGGCTAATTTTAGCCCTACTAATCTCTGGAGTGGCAAACATTCCAGGGCAGAAAGGAAAAAGACAATGAAAAAAGATATCCATCCTAATTATGGACCAGTAGTATTCATGGATACAACAACTGGTTTCAAATTCCTTAGCGGATCAACTAAATCTTCTAAAGAAACAGTTGAATGGGAAGACGGAAACACTTATCCACTAATTCGTGTTGAAATCTCAAGTGACTCACACCCATTCTACACAGGACGTCAAAAATTCACGCAAGCGGACGGACGTGTGGATCGTTTCAACAAAAAATACGGTCTCAAAGACGAAAACGCTGCAGAATAATTTGTTATTTTCTGTGGAAGGCACCTTCGGGTGTCTTTTTTTTGTTATAAATTCATATTAGTTAAAAAATAAGATTCAATGTTTTTTAGTGTTCTTTTTTTGTTCATCTATTAATCAGGATAATATTTCTTTTATTTTTTTACTTTATGTGTTAAAATCTTCTTAAGACTGTGTGTCAGTTAAGTCGTAGGAGGAAGAAATTTTATAATGAATGAATTTGAAGAACTATTAAACAGCGTTGGAGATGTCAAAGTTGGTGACATCGTTAAAGGTGAAATCCTTTCAGTTGACGGCGACCAAGCTTCTGTAGCTATCGTTGGTACTGGTGTTGAAGGAGTACTTACTTTACGTGAGCTTACAAGCGACCGTGACGCTGATATAAATACTTTTGTAAAATCAGGTGATGAATTAGAACTTTTAGTTGTAAAACAAATCGTTGGTAAAGAATCTGAAGGTGCAACAGTATTCCTACTTTCTAAGAAACGTCTTGATGCTCGTAAAGCATGGACTGCTCTTGAAGGTAAAGAAGGTGAAGTTGTAACAGTTAAAGTTCTTAAGAACGTTAAAGGTGGACTTTCAGTGGATTATCAAGGTGTACGTGGATTCATCCCAGCATCTATGATTGACACATATTTCGTTCGTGATACTGCTAAATTCGTAGGACAAGAAGTTGAAGCTAAAATCATCGAAGTTAACGCTTCAGAAAACCGTTTCATCCTTTCTCGTAAAGCAGTAGTTGAAGAATCAGCAGCAGAAGCTCGTAAAGAAGTATTTGCGAAAATCGCTGAAGGTTCTGTAGTTGAAGGAACTGTAGCACGTCTAACAGACTTCGGTGCTTTCGTAGACCTTGGTGGTGTTGACGGACTTGTTCACGTTACTGAGCTTGCTCACGGACGTGTGAAAAGCCCTAAAGATGTTGTATCTGTAGGTGACAAGGTTGAAGTTAAAGTTCTTAAAGTTGACGAAGATGCTAACCGTATCTCACTATCGCTTAAAGCAACTACACCTGGACCATGGGAAAACATCGAAGAAAAAGCTGCTGCTGGAACTGTTCTTGATGGTGTTGTTAAACGCCTTACAGACTTCGGTGCTTTCGTTGAAATCTTCCCTGGTGTTGAAGGACTAGTTCACATCTCACAAATTTCACACACTCGTGTTGAAAATCCAAAAGATGTACTTTCTGCAGGACAAGAAGTTAAGGTTAAAGTACTTGACGTGAAACCTGAAGAAGAACGTGTATCACTTTCAATCAAAGCTCTTGAAGAAGCTCCAGCTCGTGCTCCACGTAACGATGACGAAGGACGTTCAGAACGTTCAAACAAACCTCGTCGTAACAACAAGCGTAAAGCTCAACGTGATTATGAACTTCCTGAAACTCAAGAAGGATTCTCACTTGCAGACTTCCTTGGTGAAGACTTCAAACTTGACTAAAAAGTATTTTAAAAGAAGCCATGGGCTTCTTTTTTTTATTGTTCCCTACACAAAAAGCCCAGCCAGACTGAGCTTTTCCCTTATTTTTTACTTTTATTATCACGAACGACCAAGACATCACAAGGGGCATGGCGGATAATATATTCTGCAACACTTCCAATCAAAAGTCTTTCAATGGCAGACTGACCTGTTGAGCCAACCATTATTAGATCAACGCCCTCCCGTGTTGGAATAGTATCAGAAAGCATGGCCCTTGGGCTACCAAATTCAATGTAGCTTTTGACATCCTTAAGTCCTTTTTTGTGGGCCGCATCCTCATATTTTTTCATGAATTCTTTTGAAGATTTGAGGGCATCTTCTGCAATGACACCTTCAAAGCCTGAAAGACCTTGAAAGGCACGAGAATCGATAACATTTGCTATAATAAGCTGAGCCCTGTTTCTGATGGCTGAAGCTATTGCCTTTTGAAAGGCCTTGTCAGCTTCCATACTACCATCAACACCGACCAATATTTTTTTGTATTCTTCTTCCATAAGCACTCCTTTTCTATACTTTTATCTTACTCTTTAAAAATAAAGCTGTAAAATATTTGTTAATTTTTATTTTATTATCTCTTGCTTTTTAAGGTGGATAGTAGTAGAATGACTCATTGACTGTGGAGAAAATCCACCCTACAAATTTTTGGAGCGTAATTTTAACAATGAAGAAAAATATTTCAGAAAAAGAATTTCTGGAGCGTTTAGAAGGCATGCGTAAGCGTTATTTGGAGCGGTTAAATGTTAGTGAAGAGGTTCAAAAAAACTTAGAATATAAGGAAAAATTTTATGAACGCTTTGCTTCAGCAGAAGCTAAAAAGGCTAGAATCAAACGTCGTGCTGCCCAACTTGAATTTAAAAGATGCCAACGTAAGCTTGACAATAAGTCATGTACGGACTTAGATGAAAAATTAGCAGTGCAAAAGGCTCTCTTCAAGCAAAAATACAAAAATATATATCGGGGTTTTACAAAAACCCGCGAAAAATAATAAAATAATTGGAATAAGGAGAACTTGATGGACCATCACCTTATGTTTATTATTATTGGTTTCTTACTTGCTTTGATTTTATCAAATATAATTAACCGAGTCTTTCCTAAAATTCCCCTGCCTTTTATTCAGGTTGTCTTTGGAATGCTTTTGGCATTTTTTGGGGCAGATGGAATCTTGAAATTTGATCCTGAGCTGTTCTTGGCCTTTGGGATTGCCCCCCTCCTCTTTCGTGAAGGAGAAGAGGCTGATGTTCCAGGTATCATGAAGCATGCTAAGACTGTTTTGGTTTTGGTTTTAGCTGTCGTCTTTATAACAGCTCTAGTGATTGGATATGTAACCCATTCATTTTTCCCTGCCATTCCCCTTGCTGCCTGTGTGGCCATTGGGGCAAGTCTTGGCCCGACTGATGCTGTGGCAGTATCTTCCCTGGCTTCAAGATTTGACTTCCCCAAAAGAATTAGAAATATCTTGTCTGGTGAAGGGCTTTTGAATGATGCTAGCGGAATTATCGCCTTCCAGTTTGCCCTTTTGGCCCTGACAACTGGTAAATTTTCTCTAGCAAATGCAAGTCTTCAGTTCGTCATCTCAGCTCTTGGGGGAGCTATCATTGGTTATTTAATTTCCTGGCTCAATAGTACTGTTTTGTCTCTCATGGAAGATGTAGCAGCCCAAGATGTTGTTGGTTATCTACTTTTGGAGCTTATAATGCCCCTTATGGCCTTTAGTATTTCAGAGCTTGTCGGGGTGTCGGGAATCATTGCAGTCGTTGTTGCTGGAATTATGCAGGCTGCAGGATTTAAAAAAATAACCCTCTTTGATGCCCAGATAAACCGTGTATCAAGTACCATTTGGGATATGATTGTCTTTATTTTAAATGGGGTTGTCTTTTTATTCCTTGGGATTGAGCTTGAGTCTATCGCCCTACCCGTCCTTAAAAATAATACCTACAGCAATTCTAAGTTACTAGTAATTATTGTTATTCTAACCCTTGTCTTATTTGCGACCAGGTACATAATACTTTCAATTTTTTATAAGCTGGTAAGCATTAAAAGGAAGCAGCCCTTTGAAAGGTATAAAAGTGATATAAATCTTTTAACTTTTGCAGGTGTAAAGGGAACGGTGAGTATAGCAACAATCATGCTTATTCCCCAGGCCATAGCCCAGAAATATAACATGATGATTTTCACAACGGCAGGGGTTACCCTCCTATCCTTTCTTTCAGGGATTATCATCCTTCCCCTTATTGCCCCTAAGAAGGAGCGAAAGGTCAACTACTTTAGTCAAATTTCTATCTTAAATGATGTGGTTGAAGCCCTTCAGGAGGATTTGGCCAAAAGTCGGTCTAAGGATGGTTATTATGCAACCATTGACAACTATACCAACCGCATCCAGCAGCTTATTCTTATGCAGGAAAGTGAGGAGGCTACCCAGGATTTCAATGACTTGCAGCTTATGGCTTTAAGGATTGAAGAGGATAGTTTGGACCGGGCCTATAGTGACGGGGATATTTCCATCTATACTTATAGGGTGTATCATGGCTACCTAAAGGAGCTTGAGCGGTCAATCAAACATAGTCTGGTTTCCTCCCTAACATTTGCCCTGACCATCTTGTTTAGATCTGTGCATCTGGCTGTGGCAGAGATCATTCATTTGGGCCGCCCCAAAAAGAAGCCATCTAAGGTGCAAAGCATAAGTCCAGAAGTTAAGCAGGAGTTGAAGGATTTATATCTGGCCAATACTGAGCTTATATTATCAGCCCTCTACAATTTGACTGATATTTACGATCCCTACCTGATTAATCTTTTGACAGCAAACAGGTTACGGTCAGCTGAAATTGTCGCTGAAGGGGACTTTACCAAGAGACTCATTTCAAGGTATAAGCCTAATAATATTGATGAGATGACCCGCGGCTACTATCTGGAAAGAAAGATAATTGCAGAGTATGAAGACAGGGGAGAAATCACCTCAGCCAAGGCTCGCAAGCTTCGTAATAATGTAAATATCCTTGAAGATTATTCCATGAATGAAGAGTACAGTAGCCTGCTCTATGATTTCTTGGACTACAAGGGCATAAAAAACTAATCAGTGGAGACACTGATTTTTTTAGCTCATCCTTCTATTAAAGGAGGGTGATTTTTGCTATACTAGTTCTTGCTTAAGAAAAGTCAAAGTTTAAATTAGATAAAATTAGATAAGAGGAGAAAACTGTGATTTATTTTGATAATGCTGCGACAACAAGGCCTTATCCACAGGTTTTGAAAACATATACAGACGTAGCAACAAGAATCTGGGGAAATCCAAGTAGCCTTCATGGTCTTGGGGCGACAGCAACGAAGCTTCTTGACCTAAGCCGTAAGCAGATTGCTGACCTTCTTGCTATCAAACCCCAGGAGCTCTTTTTTACAAGTGGCGGAACTGAGTCCGACAACTGGCTGTTAAAGGGAGTGGCCTTTGAGAAGGAGAAGTACGGGCGTCATATTATTGTTTCAGCCATTGAACATCCAGCAGTCCGTGAATCAGCAGACTGGCTTTCCCGCCATGGTTTTGCGGTCGACTATGCTCCCGTTGATAAAAAAGGTTTTGTCATCCCAGAAAAGCTTGAAGAACTCCTCCGTGAGGACACAATTCTTGTTTCCGTTATGGCTGTAAATAACGAAATCGGAAGCATCCAGCCCCTAGCTGAGATTGCAAAAATCCTTGAGGACAGGCCAAGGGTAACCTTCCATGTTGACGCTGTTCAAGCTCTTGGAAAAACAGAGCACGTAAACTACCTCCCTTCAAGGGTTGATATGGCAAGTTTTTCTAGCCATAAGGTTCACGGGGTTCGTGGGGTTGGTCTTGCCTATATCAAGGAAGGTAAGAAGCTTGAAAGCCTCTTAACTGGAGGGGGACAAGAGGGCAACAAGCGTTCAACCACTGAAAATATTGCAGGGATTGCAGCAACTGCCCGTGCTCTTAGGATGACCCTTGACAACCAGGAGGCAAAGCTTAAACGCCTGCGGGCCATGCAGGAAGTTATCCTTAAGCAGCTTAAGACCTATGAGGGGGTTGAAATTTTCTCAGGCACAGAGAACTTTGTTCCAAATATCATAACCTTTGGAATCAAGGGGGTGCGTGGTGAGGTTTTAGTCCACGCCCTAGAAGAGCGTGATATCTTTGTTTCAACAACAAGTGCCTGTAGCTCAAAGGCAGGTTCAGCAGCCAGTACCCTTCTTGCCATGAATGTTAAGCCAGACCTTGCCACAAGTGCTGTCCGTATCAGTCTTGATGATGAGAATAATATGGCAGAAATCGAACAATTCCTAACCGTCCTAAACCACCTATATGATAAATTCCAAAAGATTAGGTAGAAAGAGAGATAAATATGAATTATACAGAAATTATGGTTCGCTACGGTGAGCTTTCAACCAAGGGTAAAAACCGCGGTAAGTTTATCGGCCGCCTTGCAAGAAACATCAAGGAAGTCCTTCGCGACATGCCCCGCCTTACAATTGACGCCCAAAGGGACCGCACCCACATCATCCTAAACGGAGAAGACTATGAGGTAGTTGCTGACCGCTTGACTAAGGTCTTTGGTGTCCAAAACTTCTCACCAAGTATCAAGGTTGAGAAAAAGATGGAGGCAATTAAGGAAGCAGTCGCAAGCCTTATGACTGACATCTATCTTGAGGGGATGACCTTTAAGATTACAGCCAAAAGAAGTGACCACGACTTTGAACTAGACAGTACTGAACTTAACCGTGAACTTGGTGGTGTCGTATTTGACACTATTGACCATGCTAAGGTTCAGATGAAGGCCCCAGACATCAACCTCCGTGTTGAAATCCGTCCTGATGCCTGCTACCTGTCATACGAAACAATCAAGGGAGCTGGTGGCCTTCCAGTGGGAACTAGTGGCCGCGGAATGCTTATGCTTTCTGGAGGAATTGACTCTCCAGTAGCAGGTTATCTGGCCCTAAAACGTGGGGTTGAAATCGAAGCTGTCCACTTTGCAAGCCCACCTTATACAAGCCCTGGTGCCCTCCAAAAGGCCAAGGACCTAGCAGAAAAACTAACTTCATTTGGTGGAAACATCCAGTTCATCGAGGTTCCATTTACGGAGATCCAGGAAGAAATTAAGGATAAGGTGCCTCAAGCCTACCTTATGACAATTACCCGCCGCTTCATGATGCGTATCACTGACGAAATCCGTGCCCGCCGCGAAGGGTCAATCATCATCAACGGGGAAAGCCTTGGACAGGTTGCTAGCCAAACGCTTGGAAGTATGGTGGTAATCAATGAGGTAACAAATACACCAGTTATCCGTCCAGTAGTTACAATGGACAAGCTTGAAATCATCGATATTGCTCAAAAGATTGATACCTTTGACCTTTCAATCCAGCCTTTCGAAGACTGCTGTACAATCTTTGCCCCACCAAGTCCAAAGACTAATCCAAAACTTGAACATGCTCAAAACTATGAGAGCAGAATGGATGTTGAAGGACTTGTGGCCCGTGCAGTTGACGGAATCATGGTTTCAACAATTAAAAAAGAAGGAAGCAATCTATCTGAGGAAGAAGAAGTCCTAGCTGATTTCCTTTAAAGAATATAAAAAAGTTACCTGTTTATTGGCAGGTAACTTTTTTATATTTAGTAGCTTTCATTAATGGCTTTCACTTGATGAACTCGGGCTTGTTGTTGGATTTGATCCGACAATTTTAGACCAGGCATCAGCATAGTTGGCGTCAGATCCACCAATGGCAAATTTGTACTGGGTCGTAGGAGCTCCCTTGCTGGTAGCCCAGTAACTGCTGGTTGTTTCGCCACTAAGGTCAATGGTGTTAGATCCCACAGTTACTTTACCTGGTTTTTCTCCAGTTGATACAAGGACCTTACTTTCAGTTGCACTTGAGTCAAGCTTGAATTTTTGTCCATTACCAAAGATATTTGGGCTAGCACTATTGATAGCATTGACTAGATTTGCCATGTAATTTCCATTATTAGCATAACCTGTTAAAGGTGCCATTGAGGCATTGTTGTCATGACCAATCCAACCACCAAGGGTTACAGTTGGAGTTGAAAGGATAAGCCAAGCATCCCCGTAGTCGTCACTTGTCCCGGTTTTTCCAGTCCAGTCAACAGCATCCACAAGACCTGGATTTACAACTGATAGGTAGTCAAGGAATTTGGTAGTTTTCTTAGAACGAACAGGTCCCCTTAAAAGCTCATTCATAATAGTTGAAGTAGCTCTTGAGAAAACTTTGACTGGATTAGACTTCCATTCATAGATTACCTTGCCTGTATCATCTGTAATTTTTTGGACAACGTGTTGCTCCTGGTACTGGCCGTTATTAGCAAGTGTTTGGAAACCGTTAGTTTGTTGGACAACAGTCTGATCAATCCCTCCCCCCATAGGCAGGCTTTCGATATAGTAGTTGTCCACCTGGTAGTTCATTTTTTCCATATAAGGCTGGGCTGGTTTTCCTTCCTTTAGAAGGGTCTGATAGGTCCAGTAGGCTGGAATATTCCAAGAGGAATCAAGGGCATCTTGGAGGGTCATCATCTCATTTGTTCCACGGTCACCTACGTGAAGGATGGGTTGACCGGTAGAGTAGTTGGTTGGATAGTTGCTTAGGCGACTTTTACTACCGATGATTCCTTGATCGATGGCTGGAGCATAAGCTAGGATTGGCTTAATACTTGAACCAGGACTTCTTTTGGTATCAAAGGCATGATTATTTTGATTTTCTTGGTAGTTACGACCACCAATAAAACCTAGGACAGCTCCTGTTTTATTGTCCATTAGGACATTCCCTGTCTGAACTTGCCCAGTCCCATCATCCAAATAACCACCGTAATTTGCTACAGCATTCTGCATGGCAGCATAGATATTTTGGTCAATTGTCGACTGGACGGTATAGCCACCCTGCTGTAACTTTTGTAGAGCAAGCTTTTGGTATTTTTCCTTGGTAGCATCATTTTTTTGATCGCTCTCAGAAACCTTATCTTCTGCTAGTAGATAGTTGTAGACATGATCAATGGCCTCACCGATTACAGTATAGTAGAGGTAGTCGTGGCTAGCAGCTTCCGAATAACTTGGCTTAAGAAAGTCATTGGTCAGATTGTAGGCCTTGTATTGTTCATATTCCTCCTGATTGATGTAACCCTTGCGGTACATGTTGAAAAGGACTGCATCCTTCCGATTTAAGCCGTAAGATAGGTTATCTCCGTCTTTAAGGCTTGCATCAGCTGCATAGGGACTATAGGTGATTGGGCTTTGGGGAAGTCCTGCAATGAAAGCAGCTTGGGGGATATTAACTTCTGAGGCATGTTTGCCAAAAATTCCCATAGCAGCTTCCTCAACACCTGCAATATTTTGTCCCTTATTATTGCGACCAAAAGGAGATACATTCAAGTAGTCGGTGAGGATTTCATCCTTTGAAAAATCCTTTTCGACAGCACGGGCATAAACAATCTCAGAAGCCTTACGCTTGAAGGTTGGACTATCCCCTAGAATTTGCTGCTTGATTAACTGTTGGGTAATGGTCGATCCTCCACTCGAGCTACCAACACCAATGGTTGCACCAATAGTTGCCCTTAAAACAGCCTTTGGCACCACTCCATTATGACTTTCAAAATTTTCATCCTCAGTTGAGATGATGGCATTTTTGATGTTTTGAGAGATTTCCTGGCTACCAATCTTGGTTCTGACAAGATCTGAGGAAATTGGTGAAATTAGACTATTATTGCTGTAAACAATGTTTGAGGTTCCGTGGATATTATTGATTTTTTGGGTCAACTCCTCCTTATCCGGTACCTTGACCTCGTCAATCAGACTTGCAAAATATCCAATCCCGATTGATCCAACAAACAAGCCACCTAAGAAAATGATAGTTAAAAGGGTGAAGACAACCCCCCTGACTGATAAAAAGGCGATATTAAAGTAATTGGTAAATTTGAGTTTAGCCTTGGGCTTACTCGTATTTTTTTTGGCTGGCCTTCTGCCACCTTGTCCATTCTCATTATTATTCATAAGTGAATTATACCAAATTTGTTAAAAATTGCCTAACGGACAAGATAAAAAAATAAAAGTTCGTGGTCAATTTGGTAATTATTTTGTTATAATTAAAATATTACTATTTATTTTAAAAGGAGGTTATGGCATGGAAATCTTTGATGAATTAGTCGAACGTGGCTTAGTTTTTCAAACAACTGATGAAGAAGCATTGCGAAAAGCACTAAAGGAAGGGAGTGTTTCTTTCTATACCGGCTATGACCCAACAGCAGACAGTCTCCATCTAGGACATTTGGTTCCCATCCTAAATATGAGAAGGCTCCAACTTGCTGGTCACAAACCTGTGGCACTTGTTGGTGGAGCAACAGGTATGATTGGTGACCCAAGTTTTAAGGATAGCGAGCGTTCCCTTCAAACAACTGAAACAGTTAAGGAGTGGAGTGCAGGCATTAAGAGTCAACTTGAACGTTTTTTAAGCTTTGAAGGGGATAATGCAGCCAAGGTAGCCAATAATTACGACTGGTTTTCAGAGATGAATGTGCTTGATTTCTTGCGTGATGTTGGTAAGTACTATACCATCAACTACATGATGAGCAAGGAGTCAGTAAAACGTAGGATTGAAACAGGGATTTCTTATACCGAATTTGCCTACCAAATCCTTCAAGGGTATGATTTTTATGAGCTCAATGAGCGTGAAAATGTGACCCTCCAAATTGGTGGTTCTGACCAGTGGGGGAACATGGTAGCTGGGACTGATTTGATTCGTAAAAAATCAGGTAAAGAAGCCCATGTTGTCACAGTACCTTTAATCACTGACTCAACTGGGAAAAAATTTGGTAAATCTGAAGGGAATGCTGTCTGGCTTGATCCAGAAAAGACTTCCCCTTATGAGTTCTACCAGTTTTGGTTGAATGTGGCTGACGCTGACGCCATTAAATTCATGAAGATCTTCACCTTCCTAAGTCTTGAAGAAATTGCTGAAATTGAACGCCAGTTTGAAGCAGCACCACATGAGCGTTTAGCTCAAAGGACTCTGGCTAAAGAGGTAGTAACTCTTGTCCACGGTGAAGCTGCCTATGAGCAGGCTGTGAAAATCTCACAAATGCTCTTTAGCGGAAACATCAAGGAACTTTCTGTAAAAGAAATCAAACAAGGTCTAAAAGATGTGCCGAGCTATCAAGTTCAAGTTGATGATAACTTAAACCTGGTTGAGATTCTTGTGCAGTCTGGTGTTGTAAACTCTAAACGCCAGGCCCGTGAAGATGTCCAAAATGGGGCAATCTACGTGAACGGTGAAAGAATTCAAGATACTAACTACCAGTTAACTGATAGAGACAAGCTGGAAGGCGAGCTGACTGTAATCCGCCGTGGTAAGAAAAAATATTTTATTTTAACCTACTAATAAAAAAGAAAAAAAGAAAAACTAAAAAAGAAAAAAAGAAAAACTAAAAAAGAAAAACAAAACCTATTCTGCGGAATAGGTTTTGTTGGTGAATTTTTACTGGAGGAAGTTTTTGTGATATTATCTAAGGGGACGGAGGATTTTATGAAGACAGAGACGAACTTTTGGGACTACAGTCTGGCAATTTGCCTGCTTGGCTTTTTTGCAGTAGGAAATATCTTGGGCATTTTTTTAGGTAATCTTCTTTACTGGATGAATATTAGCCTATCAGTGGGCTATCTTTTGGGCCTAGGTGCTACTATAGTTGCCCTTAAAAAGAAGCAGCAGCTTGGAAGCAAGGAACTAGCTAATCTTGCCCCCTTACTGGGGCTATCTTTTGGCCTTCTATGCAATAGCTTAATTGTAGGCCCATACGGAATGCTTGCTATCCTTTTAGGAACAGCTATGGGCTCGATACTTGGACAGCTAATCAAAAAAACTTCCACCGACTGATGGAAGTTTTTTTATTTTTATTCGATGATTAAGAGATTTTCTGGCATGGCAAATGGATTTTTTTCATTAATTCGGTCATAGAACATGATTCCGTTGATATGGTCAATCTCATGTTGGACAACAATAGCATTAAATCCTTTAAGCTTGATTCTTTTCTTTTCGCCGTTTTTATCAAAATACTCAACAGTTGTACGGGCGTGGCGGATAACATAACCTGGTACCTCGCGGTCAACAGATAGACATCCTTCACCGTCAGCAAGGGCTGCATCTTGGACAGAGTGAGATACCACGCGCGGATTATACATGATTTCTTCTAGGCTATAAGCATCATTTGCTGCATCATCACCTGAATCTTCCTTGGGTACAAGGACTGCAATAATCTTTCTTGATACATCAAGTTGAGGAGCTGCAATCCCAACACCTGGACGAAGTTTCATCTTTTCAGCCATAACTGGATCTTGAGAATGCTTCAAGAAGTTGAGCATCTTTTCTCCCAGGATGATATTTTCATCAGTTAAGGGAAGCTCGACATCGCTTGCAACATCTCTTAAGGTTGGGTTACCCTCTCTGATAACATCCTTCATATCAATCAGATGACTGGCAGATGTTAAATGTTTTATTTTACTCAATTTGTATTCCTCCGTGTAATTAATACCTATAATCCTACATTTTTTACTTTAAATTGCAAGTTAAATGCACAAAAAAATATTCCAATGCTTGAAATTTCAATAATAATAGTTTATCATAAACAAGTAGTTTTCTACAAGAAGGCATCTTGGTAAAACGAAACGCCAAACGTTAACTCGGATGTACTTACAAAAAAGGAGAAATATCATGGCAATTTCAAAAGAGAAAAAAAATGAAATCATCGCTCAATACGCACGTCACGAAGGGGACACTGGTTCACCTGAAGTACAAATCGCTGTACTTACTTGGGAAATCAACCACCTAAACGGACACATTAAAGAGCATAAAAAAGACCACGCTACTTACCGTGGACTTATGAAAAAAATCGGACACCGTCGTAACCTTCTTGGATACCTACGTGAAAAAGACGTTCAACGTTACCGTGAACTAATTTCTTCACTTGGACTACGTCGTTAATTCGAAATCAGCCACTTCGGTGGCTTTTTTTGTTGGCGAAAATATCCATTATAATTTTAATAGCTGAAAGCCCATGTTATAATTAAGCTAGCATGAGGAAAAGGACTTATATACATATGGAAAATAGTAACTTTAAAATCAGACCGGTTGAAGCCATAGATCTCGACCATGTAATGCGACTTGAGCTTGATAACTTTGGAAGGGTCGCAACTACTAGGGCTGCCATGGAAGAGAGGATCAATAAAACACCTGATACCTTTTATGTAGCAGAGATTGACGGAAAGCTTGTTGGCTACCTTGAAGGGGCTGTTATAGCTGATAAATACCTGACAGATGACCTTTTTAGCCATGTGGATAAGAATCCAGAAAAAGGGGGCTATTTTGCCATCACAAGCCTTTCAGTGGATAAGAAGGTTCATGGTCAAAGTATAGGGACAAAACTTCTCACCTTTGCCCAAAACGAAGCTAGGAAGAAAAGTAGGGCAGGTATTACTCTGACCTGTCACGACTATCTTCTTGGCTACTATGAAAAATATGGTTTTAAGAATGAAGGAAAATCAGCTTCAAATCTTGGGGGCGAAGAGTGGTACAACATGTTATGGGAGATAGATTAAAAATGAATATCGAAAAAGTAGAACAGGCATTCAACCTAATAATTGAAAATACGCAAAGCTTGGAGCAGGAGCTTCATACTCATTTTTATGAGGCCTTAATTGAACAAAATGTGGCCTATGTTGAAGGGAAGTCTGAAAATAAGCTTGTCGAAGAAAATAATGCCAAGCTTAAGGAGCTTAAACTTAGCCAGGCTGAGTGGCAGAAGGCCTTTCAATTTGTCCTTATTAAAGGAGGTCAGACAGCTAAGCTTCAGGCCAACCATCAGTTTACACCAGACAGTATCGCCTACATTATCAATTTTATTATAAGTAATCTTAAACCCCAGGAGGAGCTTTCGATAGCTGAATTTGGTTCTGGGACAGGGAATCTTGCTGCAACAATTGTGACAGGAAGTGACAAAAAAATTCATTACACAGGAGTTGAGGTCGATGATCTCTTGATTGACCTTGCTGCAAGCATGGCAGATGTTGCTAGTTACGACATTGAATACATGCAGCAAGATGCAGTGAAGCCTCTCCTTCTTGATCCATCAGACGTTCTTGTTAGTGACCTACCAGTAGGTTTTTATCCAGACGACCAAGAAGCCCAAAATTTTACGGTTAGAAGCCGTAAGGAAGGCCATACCTATGCCCACCATCTTCTGATGGAACAAGGTCTTAAGCACCTGAAAGAAGACGGTCTTGCTATCTTCCTAGCTCCCCTTGATTTAATGGCTAGTGAACAAGCTTTGGAACTTAAGGATTGGCTTAAGGAGGCAGGAAGCCTCGAGGCTTTAATTGCTTTGCCGCAGAATTTATTTAAGTCAAGTCCCAAGGCCATCTTTGTTTTTAGGAAAACAGAAGCTAAAAAACCGACCTTTGTTTATAATCTGTCAAGTTTAACTGAGCCTGGTTTGATTCAAGATTTCATGCGAGAATTTAAGGAAAATATGATATAATATTAACAAAATATCAGTAACAAACTTACTAACTTTTAACCCTTATACCTTTACTAGAAGAGGAGATTTTTAAAATGTCAAAAACAATTGCAATAAATGCTGGAAGCTCAAGCCTTAAATGGCAATTATATAAAATGCCTGAGGAAGAAGTTTTAGCCAAGGGTATTATTGAGCGTATTGGTCTACCTGCATCAATTTCAACCGTTAAGTGGGATGATAAGGCTGACACAAAAACTTTTGATATTCCTAACCATGAAGAAGCTGTAAAAATTCTTTTGGATGATCTCATTAAATTTGACATAATTTCTTCATACGAGGAAATCACAGGTGTTGGCCACCGGGTGGTTGCAGGT
Organism: Streptococcaceae bacterium ESL0729; assembly: GCA_029391995.1. Taxonomy (NCBI): domain Bacteria; kingdom Bacillati; phylum Bacillota; class Bacilli; order Lactobacillales; family Streptococcaceae; species Streptococcaceae bacterium ESL0729. The sequence goes on along the minus strand of CP113924.1, from coordinate 1,210,373 downwards.
GGTGAAATTTTTAAAAAATCAACCTTAATTGATGACCAGGTGATGGAAGAAATAGACAAGCTAGCTCCCCTAGCTCCCCTTCATAATCCGGCCAATCTAGCTGGAATTAAAGCCTTCAAGGAACTTTTACCTGATATTACAAGTGTTGCCGTCTTTGATACAGCCTTTCACACAAGCATGCCTGATCAGGCCTTCCGCTATCCAATGCCAAATAGATACTATGATGATTATGCAGTGCGTAAGTACGGGGCCCACGGAACAAGTCACCAGTATGTTAGCCAAAAGGCTGCAGAGATTTTAGGCCAAAAGCTTGAGGACTTAAAATTAATTAGCTGTCACCTGGGGAATGGAGCTTCAATTACAGCTGTTGATGGTGGTAAGTCAGTTGATACCTCAATGGGATTCACCCCCCTTGCTGGAATTATGATGGGAACTCGCTCAGGTGATATTGACCCATCAATCTTCCCTTATATTATTGCAAGGGATGAAAAACTTACTAATGCTCAAGATGTTGTTGACATGTTAAACAAGGAATCTGGCCTTTTAGGAATCAGTGAAATTTCAAGTGACATGAGGGACATTACAGCTGGTGTTGAAGCAGGAAATGAAAAGGCAGATCTTGCCTACCGCATGTACATTGATCGAATTAAAAAGTACATCGGTCAGTATCTTGCTGTTTTAAACGGAGCACATGCCATCATCTTTACAGCTGGGATTGGTGAAAATGCTCCTGAATTAAGGGCACAGATAGCTGAAGAATTAAGCTGGTTTGGGATTAAGCTTGACCCTGAAAAAAATGTCCGTGGCTATGAGGGTGTAATTACAACAGCTGATTCAGCAGTTAAGGTGCTTGTAGTACCGACTGATGAAGAGTTGGTCATTGCACGTGATGTAGAAAAATTTACAAACTAGTGCAAAAAGCAAATCATAAATTTATGATTTGCTTTTTTTGTCCTTTGGGGAACCTGTAAAAAAATTTGCCAGGGCAATTATTTTTTGGTTTTATATGATATAATCATCAGGTAATATCTATTACAGAGTAGTTTTACAAGCGTCAAGTGTCCACGGGATGGGATGTTGCCCTGGAACGAAGCCAATTGGTGCGGTTTGTGAAACGCATTCGCTGTGAAAAATTATGTGGTATGTCCAGAAAATTTTTAACAGCTCACCAAAAAAGAGGAGAGCTCAATGCAAAAAATTGTCAACAAATACTTACCTAAGGCATCAACAAGGCTGACTGTAGCCCTTGCCATGCTTATGGCCTTAAAATTCATTATTGAAAAACTATCAATCTGGATTATTCCAGGAAACTTGAAATTAACTTTTTCCTTCATTCCAGATACTATAATTGGTGCCATTGCAGGACCAATTGTAAGTCCTATTGTTTTCATTCTTTCAGACTTCCTTAAGATAGTAACCGGGGATGGTGCAGGTTCTAGCTTTATTTGGGGTTTTAGTCTCCTTCAAGCCCTCTTGGGCTTCCTTTACGGCCTATTCTTCTACAAGAAAAAGCTTGATCCAAAGAATGTCCGCGACTGGATTTACACAAGTTTAGCGATTATCGTTATCATGCTTGCTGGAACCTTTATCTTTACACCACTTCTAGTTAAAATTTACTACGGAGTATCCTTCAAGGTGCAATACTTTGTCCAAGGAAGAATCTTTAAAATCTTAGAAATACCAATTAGACTAGCCATTACCATGGCACTGATTCCAGCCCTGCAAAGAATTCCCATGATAAGAAAATACATTTTAAAATAAAGAAAAAAACCAAGTCCATCCCACTTGGTTTTTTTCTTTTTATTTAAGATAGCGTGATAGGAACTCACGGGTTCTATCTTCTTTGGGACTAGTAAAGATGTCTTCTGGCTTACCTTCCTCAGCGATTACTCCCTGATCCATGAAGATTACCTTGTCAGATACTTCTCTAGCAAATTCCATCTCATGGGTTACAATGACCATGGTGATACCTGATTTTGCAACGTCTTTCATAATACCAAGAACTTCCCCGACCATTTCAGGGTCAAGGGCACTTGTTGGCTCATCAAAGAGGATAACCTCAGGGTTCATTGACAGGGCACGGGCAATGGCTACACGCTGCTTTTGCCCTCCTGATAGTTGGCGGGGTTTAGCATTTACGAAAGCGTCCATACCAACCTTGCTCAGATTTTCGACAGCAATCTTCTTGGCTTCATCACGGCTTCTTTTTAGGACTGTTGTTTGGGCCACGATTAGATTTTCAAGGACATTTAGGTTTTCAAAAAGGTTAAATGATTGGAAAACCATACCCAGGTGGGTTCTATATTTAGGTAGATCATATCCTTTTTGTAGGACATTTTCTCCGTGGTAGAGGATTTCACCACCACTTGGGATTTCAAGGAGGTTGATTGACCTTAGGAAGGTTGATTTACCAGAACCAGATGAGCCGATGATTGAGATGACCTCACCCTTGTTGATATTCATGCTGATATCTTTTAAGACCTCATTTGCTCCAAATGATTTTTTTAGGTTTTTAATTTCTAATACTTTTTGTGACATTATTTTTTAACCTCCACTTGCATTTGATTGGCCCCAGTTGTGTGGGTGTCAGAGTCAAGCTTTCTTTCAATCAATCTTAGAACTCTTGTAACAGTAAATGTTAGGACAAAGTAGATGACTGAGATGATGGCAAATGTTTGGAAGTACTGATAGTTTTGTTGGGCTACGGTATTTCCTTGGAAGAAGAGCTCACTTACAGAGATTACATTAAGGACAGATGTATCCTTGATGTTGATGACAAATTCATTACCTGTTGCAGGAAGGATATTTCTGATAACCTGAGGTAAAACGATTTTAATCATTGTTTGTGCGTGGTTCATTCCAAGAGCACTTGCGGCTTCAAATTGTCCCTTGTCTACAGATAAGATACCACCACGAACAATCTCACTCATGTAGGCACCAGTGTTGATTGAAACAATTACAAGACCAGCAAGAGTACGGTCCATGTTGATTCCAAAGGCCTGAGCTGTACCGTAGTATAAAACCATGGCCTGTACAATCATCGGAGTTCCGCGGAACACTTCGATGTAGATATTGATAATCCAGTTTAGAAGTTTTTGGAAGAAGGCAAGGACTGCATTAGAAGCCTTTGGAGCAGTTCTGTAAACTCCAATTAAAAGTCCGATTAAGGTTCCAATAATTGTACCAATGAGGGAAATATAAAGGGTAACACCTGCAGCCTTGATGAATTCACTACCATTTTCTTTGGCGATAGCAAAAACTTGATTCCACCAACCAGTTTTTTTATCTGGGTGATTTTGAAGGTCAGTCATCTGGTCCATGATTTCAGTACGTTCATCATCAGAGATTGATGCAAGAACCTGGTTGATTGTTGGCAGGTCCTCATCTCCCTTGCGGACACCAACGGCAGTCTGAGTATCATCTGGATCAGTTGCAAAGCCGTCACCATCAGCAAATTGAATCATCTTAAATGAATCGTTAGCAGCCTGAGCTGTAATTCCTTCAGGACGTTCACCCACATAACCATCAATTGTTCCAGCTTCAAGGGCCACACGCATGGCTGAGAAGTCTGACATGGCCTGCTCCATTTGAACGCCTGGGATTTGAGGGATTAGATTGTAGTGGAAGGTACCTTGTTGGGCAGTGATTTTTGCACCAGCAAAATCAGACAACTTGGTAGCATTGGCATATTTACCATTTTTATTGACAACAATTACCAGGTGGCTGGTATAGTAGTTGTCTGAAAAGTCTACTTCTTGACGTCTTTCAGCTGTCGGGCTCATCCCAGCGATGATTGCATCAATCTTTCCAGAGGTTAAGGCAGGCACTAGACCGTCCCACTTGGTTTTAACAATAACCAGTTTTTTATCCAACTTGCTGGCAATTTTTTTAGCAATCTGAACGTCATAACCATTAGCATATTGGTTGCTGCCGTCAATTTTTACAGCACCATTAGCATCAGTCTTCTGGGTCCAGTTAAAAGGTGGGTAGCCAGCTTCCATTCCTACGCGAAACTCCCCTTGATCAGCCTGAGCACTTATGGAAAAGGCAAAGATTGCAAGGAGGGGCAGTAGGATATTTAGTAATTTTTTCATCACAACTCCTAAAAATAAAATTATTTTTAAATAAAAATAGAAAAATCCCCTTGAGGTAAGAGGATAGAATAGGCTTATTAAGTAAGTAAAGCACAACTTGGTGGGACCAAGACAGTCCGGATGTTATTTACAATCCGGCCCAAAAATGACCTGAGGTGGCAGGTAATTTTTTCGGCAACTTTTCCTAGACCTGTGTCAATGTTCCACAAAACTCAACAGGCTTAATAAAAGATGCAACCTCTAAACTCTATATTTATTTAATTATACTGATGATTCTAGCATTATTTTATCTATAAGTAAAGGTGTCTGAAAAAGTGATTAATCGATCAAATTTAAATGGCTAAGCCAGAGCTAGTTTGTTATAATGACTTTAGAAATTTTTTTATAGATTGGAGTTTTATGTTAGAGATACTTAAGGCGATTTTTTTAGGAATCATTGAGGGCATTACCGAGTGGCTTCCAATTTCAAGTACGGGGCACTTGATTTTAGCAGAAGAATTTGTAAAGTTAAATGCAAGTGAATCCTTCAAGTCCATGTTTAATGTTGTAATCCAGCTGGGTGCAATTATGGCGGTTGTGGTAATCTTTTTTGACAAGCTAAATCCCTTTGATGGTAAAAAAAGTTACGGGGAAAAGCGGAGCACCTGGCGACTTTGGGTTAAGGTCTTAATTGCTTCCATTCCTGCTGGAATTATTGGAATCAAGTTTGATGACTGGTTTGAAGCACATTTCTACAATTTTGTAAGTGTTGCCCTCATGCTTATCTTATATGGTTTTGCCTTCATTTATGTGGAAAAATGGGCCAAGAGTCAGACACCAACAGTAACCAGCCTAAATAAGATGCCTTATCTTTTTGCCTTCTATATTGGAGTTTTCCAAGTCCTTGCCCTTATGCCTGGGACTAGTAGGAGTGGGGTTACTATTTTAGGGGCGATAATTCTTGGGGCGAGCCGCTATGTGGCAGCTGAATTTACCTTCTTCTTGGCCATTCCAGCCATGTTTGGTGGGTCAGCCATCAAGGTGCTTAAGTTTATTAAAAATGGGGAAGTTCTTTCAGGACAAGAGTTTTTAGTTCTTCTTATTGCAAGTCTTACAGCCTTTGTTGTTTCAGTTGTGGTTATCAAATTCCTGATGGATTACATCAAGAAACATGATTTTACAATTTTTGGGAAGTACCGGATTGTCCTTGGTTTAATTCTTCTTGTTTATGCAGCCATCAAATTTATTTTAGGACTCTTTTAGTCATTAAATCCTTCCATGATTGGGAGGATTTTTTTACAAAAGAGCTTGCCTTTTTGATGATTTACTGATATAATGGTGGTCTGTGAGTATACCTCACTTACGTCTTGGAAAGACAAGACGTCATTAGACCAAAAGAGGAGGAAAAAATTCAATGACTAAGTACGAAATTCTTTATATTATCCGTCCAAACATTGATGAGGAAGCTAAAAAAGCTCTAGTTGAGCGTTTTGATGGGATTTTGACTGATAATGGTGCTACTATTATCGAATCAAAAGACTGGGAAAAACGTCGTCTTGCTTACGAAATCAAAAACTTCAATGAAGGTTTATACCACATTGTAAATATCGAAGCAGCTACAGACGCAGCAGCAACAAGCGAATTTGATCGTCTTGCTAAAATCAACGGCGACATTCTTCGTCACATGATCGTTAAGGTAGAAGCTTAATTCTATTTTAAGCAATCATTGGAGGACCATCTTATATGATTAATAACGTAGTACTAGTAGGACGTTTGACCAAGGACATTGAACTTCGTCAGACTGCTAATGGACAATCAAATGCAAGCTTTACCCTGGCTGTTACTCGTAACTTTAAAAACCAAAAGGGTGAGTATGATGCTGATTTCATAAACGTTGTGGCGTGGAGAAATACGGCGGAGTTTCTGGCTCGTTTCGGTGCGAAAAAGGGAAATCTTCTTAGTGTAACTGGAAGAATCCAAACTCGCTCTTACGAAAACCAGCAAGGTCAGCGTGTGTATGTAACAGAAGTAGTTGCCGACAATGCAAGTTTCCTTGAAAGTCGTGCTGTACGCGAGAGTCAAGGTGGCCCTTCATCAGGTGGAGGCTATCAGGCTCCGCAGGGAAACAATAATGCTTATGGTTCATTAAACGGAGGCTTTCAAGCTTCTGAGATGAATAATAACTCTTATGGTTCATCAGATGTCAAAATTCCTGATTTCGGACGAAATGATTCAGATCCTTTCGGTGGCGGAAATCCAGTCAATATTGATGATAATGACCTACCATTTTAAGTATAAGCATACTTGGATGTAGAAAAATATAATATAAGGAGAAATAATATGGCTCAACAACGTCGTGGCGGATTCAAACGTCGCAAAAAAGTTGATTTTATCGCAGCTAATAAAATCGAACATGTTGATTACAAAGACACTGAACTTTTAAAACGTTTCATCAGCGAACGTGGTAAAATTTTACCTCGTCGTGTAACTGGAACTTCAGCTAAAAACCAACGTAAAGTAGTTAACGCTATCAAACGTGCACGTGTTATGGCTTTACTTCCATTCGTTGCAAATGACGAAAACTAAAAAGTAATAAATGAGAACTAGCCTTGCTGGTTCTTTTTTGTTAAATTAAAGTTAAAAAATTTGAAAGGAATTAGCTAATGCTTTCTGAAAAAAATAAAAGGATACCCTGGAATCAATATTTCATCGCCCAAGTATTACTTTTATCCCTCCGCAGTACTTGTACCAGGCTTGAGGTTGGAGCAGCCCTTGTTAAAGATTCAAGGATTATTGCAGGAGGCTACAATGGTTCTGTTAAGGGGGATGATCATTGTATAGATGAGGGCTGCTATGTGGTCGATGGTCACTGTGTCAGAACCATCCATGCTGAGATGAATGCTCTTTTGCAGTGTGCAAAATTTGGGATTTCAACTGATGGGGCGGAAATTTATGTGACTCACTTTCCTTGTCTTCCATGTACCAAGGCTATTCTTCAAGCAGGTATTAAGAAAATTTACTACCTAAATGACTATAAAAATAATGCCTATGCCAGCAAACTAATTGATCAAATGGGGGTTACTGTTGAACAGGTAAAACTTGAACCTACCTATTTTGAAAAATTATCTTTTGGAGACTTGTATTAAAAAATAAAAAACCTATCTTACTTGATAGGTTTTTTTGTTTACATCTCGCTTGGAAGAAGGACTGTCTCCCGTCCCATTCGGTCAATGACATGAATGTCTGTTGGCCAAGTCTTGCTGAAGGGGTAGTTGAAGTCAAATTTAATCTTATCGGGGGAACCGTTTTGCGAAAAGACGATGCTTAGGTAGCTGTCATCATCAACAAGCTCAAAATTAATAAGTGATTCCAAGACAAAGACTCCCTTCAAGTTATTGTCTATAATATACCAAAAAGTATCAATAACTTGGCTGGGTAGACTTGAAGCAATACCAAAGCTTGCAGCCCGGCTATTTGTATTTGTGAAAGCCATCTTAATTTCCCCCTTTTATTTTGTTCATAAATTGTTTAAAATGTAATATTAGAATATATTAAAGGGAAAAAAAGGTCAAGTAAAGAGATTGAGGATAGATGAATTATTGATAAGGACCCAGGGGCTTGATAAAAAGGCCGCAAGGCAGGCCATTAAAAAGAATTTGGTTCTAGTAGATGGGCAAGCGGCCTATAAAATAAGTCAAAATGTTGATAGCAGGGTTCAAAAAATTACTTACGAGGGCAGGCAGATTAACTTTAGCCCCCATCGTTACTACATGCTGAATAAGCCAGTTCAGACCATTTGTGCCAACAAGGATGACAAGTATCCCACGGTTTTTGACCTATTGGGCGATATTGATCAAAAGGATTTGTATTCAGTCGGCCGCTTAGATTTTTGGACAAGTGGCCTTTTGTTGATTACTGATAATGGTCGCCTGGGCCGAAGAATGCTTAATCCTCAAAGTCATGTCGACAAGCTTTACCAGGTGACTACCAAGGAAGCTCTTGATTTGAGTGATGTAGCTGCCTTTAAAGCAGGTCTTACAATTGATGGTCATGTCAAATTAAAGGAAGCATTTCTTGACCTTAAATCAGGTCATGAGGCCTTGGTCCAGGTGTCAGAAGGTAAGAATCGCCAGGTAAGAAAGATGTTTCTTTCAAGGGGAAAGCTTGTCTTAAAACTAAGGCGAGTAAAATTTGGTCCCCTGGATTTGGATGAAAACTTAGGAGCTGGTGACTTTCGAGAGCTCACCCAGGAAGAGATTGTAAGTCTTATCCCTTATTTTGACTAAGATTAAAAATCAAACTCCCGCAGATTCTTGCGAATTAAATCAAAGTCATAGCCCTTACGGGCAAGAGCTGCTGTAATCCTTTGTTTGAGGTCATATCCTTCATACTTATTTTGGTACCTCTTTAAAATTTTATTAAAATCTTTGTCAAAGAGGTCATTTTCGATTTGTGGGTCACTTTCAAGTTCCAAAGAAGCAAGGGCCTCCTTGGCTAAATCATAGCTGAAGCCCTTGTTAACCAGGCTTTGGCTTATTTTAATTTTAAGCATCTTAAGGGGTAATTTTTGATATTTTTGCATGATTAATTTTTCAGCCAATTGACTTGCGGCGTCGACTTGCTTGTCGTAGTCAAAAAGGTCAGCTAATTTTGCTTCAACAAGCTCCCTTGAAATACCCTTGGCCATTAATTTTTGCTTAATTTGCTGGGGCCCCATATTTTGGCCATTAATTTTTGAGTTGATGAAGGATTCGGCATAGTTCTCATCATCAATGTATCTACTTTCTTCAAGGCTAGTGATGACCCGGGCAATTTGATGGTTATCAATCTCATGCTCCTTTAAATAAAGGATAACTTCCATCTTAGTCCGCATCTTAAAGCTAATATAGTAGATGGCCAAATTTTTGCCACGAGAAAAATTAGCAAAATCACTAATTTCTTTGAGGTCAGCCTCCGAAAATTCAGAACCCTTTGACATCATGTATTTGACAATGGTATCTTCTGTGACATAGATGGTTTCAGATTGATCGAATTCAACCTTGTAGAGTCTTTTTTTCTTTTCAATTTTTGTAATTTTTATCATATGCTATATTATACGAAAAAACGACTTAAATAGTTATTATTTGCTTCTTTATGGGTAAAGATAGGGATAAAGGAAAATAATTCAATAGGATATTTTTGTATTTTGTAAAAAAAGATGAAATCTTGGAATTAAAGTGAAATAAGGCAGCTAAAGTATGCTATAATTTCTTTACGGCTTTGTACACCGTCGGTACTTATTTTGCTTATAAGATAAAGTATTGTATTTGTTTTTGTGAGATAGGAATGGAAAAAGTTTTTTTCTATTCCTATTTTAATTTTCCAAGAAAAAAATCACTGCCCAATTGACAGTGATTATTTTTTTATTCTGCAGATAGAGCGGCCATTGTGATGTAGTTGTATGGTTGGTTGAAGTGAGGTAGGAAGAAGATATCCAAAAGTTTAAGTTTATCAATGGTTAAACCTTCTTGGATGGCTAGGCTAAACATGTGAATGTTTGCTGAGATATCGTAGGTTGAAGCAAGCTGGGCTCCAAGGATACGACGATTGTTTTTATCGTAAACAATCTTAATCTTAACCATGGCATTACCTTCTTTGATGAACTCAGGTTTTTGTAAGTCCTCAAACTCAGTAGAAAGAACCTCGAAACCAAAGCGTTCTGCTGCCTTAACAGATAGACCGGTAGACACTAAATCTAGGCCAAAGATTGAAATTCCGTTTGATCCTTGAACACCAATGGCGTCAAGTTCAGTACCACCAATATTGTGACCAGCAACAAGTCCTGAACGAACAGCATTTGAAGCAAGGGCAATATAGGTAGTATCTTGAAGGGCATTTGAGTAAATAGTAGCACAGTCCCCAACAGCATAGACGTCAGGATTGCTTGTTTGTTGGTGCTTATCGACTAGATATGCTCCGTTTGCAAAAGTTTCAAGCTTGCCTGCACCAAGGGCTGCATTGGCAGTAAATCCAATGGCATTAATAACCATATCGACATCATAACTTCCCTTGTCAGTCACTAGACGCTCAACTCGCTCACTTCCTTCATAGGCCGTAGCAAGCTCACCAAAGTGAAGCTCAATTCCATTGTCCTCAAGATTTTTATCCATAAGTTTTGCAAAGTCTTCATCATAGTAAGAGGCAAGTGAAGTTGTTGCAGCATCAAATAAAAGAACATTCTTTCCGCGGCGGCGGGCAGCTTCTGCAATCTCAACTCCAATATAACCTGCTCCGATAACGGCTACAGTCTTAACCTCATCACGGCTTAAATCCTTATCAACCTCTTGTCCCTCTTGGAAAAGTTTTAGGAAGTGAAGTCCTTCAAGGTCTTTTCCTGGAATATTTGGGATAATTGGGCGAGATCCTGTCGCTAGAACAAGTTTGTCATAATCGATAACACTTTCCTTGCCAGCAAGGCTTGTAGTGTGAACCTTCTTAGCATCAAAATCAATCTTATCAACGACTGTTTCCATGTGAATCTCAGCACCCTTATGGATGAAGGTTTCTTCATTGGTATAAAACAGTCCTTCGTAACCATCAATTTGACGGCCCACCCAAAGAGCAGTTCCACAACCTAGGTAACTCAAGTTAGAGTTACGGTCAATCATTACAACTTCCTGGTCAGGATAGTTATCTAAAAGGGTATTTGCAGCCGCAATACCAGCGTGGTTGGTACCGATAATAACAGTTCTCATTGCTTTTCCTCTAAATTCTTTAAGATAGTTATATCTTACACAAAAGTAAGTTTTTTAGCAAGAATTATGCTCTTCTGAAATTTATGATAAAGGTTTTCATGGTGGGAATGGTTACGCTACCAATATTGAGATTTCAAGGGATTTTGATAAAAAATTAACATGAATAAAGGTTAAGATTTATTGGATTAAATTTGTAAAAAACTAGCTAGCCACCTATCCATTTGTTATAATTTCTATATGGTATATTTAAAAGCAGGTCAAAAAATTCCCCTGAAAATTAAAAAAATGGGAATTAACGGTGAAGGTATCGGAAATTATAAGGGACAGACAGTCTTTGTGCGGGGAGCCCTCAAGGGCGAGGAGGTTTTTTCTCAGATTACCCTAGTTAAAAAAAATTATGTTGAAGCAAAAATTGTAAAAATCAATAAAAAATCAAAAAATAGGGTGATTCCAGCCTGCAAGGTCTACTCAACCTGTGGAGGTTGTCAAATCATGCATCTGGCCTATCCAGCTCAGCTTGAGTATAAGAGAGACATCTTGCGTCAGGCCCTAAATAAATTTAAGCCAGAAGGCTTTGAATCTTATGATTTAAGGGCAACCAAGGGGATGGATGACCCTTGGCATTATAGGAATAAACTTCAATTTCAGACCAGGGAATTTTCAGGTAAGGTTCTAGCAGGCCTTTATGCTGAAAATAGCCACAGGCTTATTGATATTGATGACTGCCTGGTTCAGGACAAGCTCACCCAAAAGATTTTGAATGATGTCAGAAGACTGATTGGAAAATACAAGATTAGCCTCTATGACGAGAGGAAAAATCAAGGTCTGAGAACAGTAATGATTCGTCACGGGCAAAAAAGCAATCAAGTTCAGCTGGTTTTTATCAGCAGCAAAAATTTGAATTTAAGCTCTTTAATTGCTGATTTAGTCAAGGAAAATCCTGAGATTAGGACAATTGCCCTGAATATTAATGCCAAAAAGACCAGTGAAATTTACGGGGAGAAGACAGAACTTCTTTGGGGCCAGGAGACCATTAAGGAAGGAGTTCTTGACTATGAATTTTCTCTAAGTCCCAGGGCCTTTTACCAGCTTAACAGTAAGCAGACCAACACCCTCTACAGTGAAGCTGTAAAAGCTCTTGATGTAGGAGAAGATGATAATATAATTGATGCCTACTGCGGGGTTGGGACTATTGGTCTAGCCTTTGCGGGGCGTGTTAAATCGGTGAGGGGAATGGACGTTATTGCCCAAGGGATTGAAGATGCCAAAAAGAATGCCCAAAATCTAGGTTTTGATAATACCCATTATGAGGTGGGAGCAGCAGAAGACATTATTCCCAAATGGTATTCTGAAGGCTTCCGGGCTGATGCCTTGATTGTTGACCCACCAAGGACAGGTGTTGATGACAAGTTGCTTGACGTGATTCTTAGGTACAAACCCAGTAAGATGGTCTATGTTTCTTGCAATGTCTCAACCCTTGCCCGTGATTTGGTAAAACTTGCCAAGGCTTACAAAATTGAGTATATCCAGTCCGTGGATATGTTCCCTCAAACTAGCCGTACAGAGGCTGTTGTTAAACTTACAAAGAGGTAGTCAATGATATATTTAAAACCAGCCAGGCAGGAAGATATTTTCCAAATAATGGAGCTTATTGACAGTGCTCGCACCTTTCTTAAAAGTCAGGGCATAGATCAGTGGCAGGGTGACTATCCCTCAATTGATGATATTCAAATGGACTTAAGGGAAGATCATACTAGTCCCTATGCCCTTTTAGTAGATGGTCAGCTAGCTGGTTACTGCGTAATGATTGAAGGGCCAGAAGAAGCTTATGAGAAGATATCAGAAGGCAAGTGGCAAGGTGATAAGGCATATACTAGTATTCATAGGATTGCTATTCATGATAGCTTCAGGGGCCAAGGTCTTATGACTTACATGTGGTCAAATATCTTTGCTCTAGCTAGTAATCAGGGCTTTGAGGACATAAGGGTAGATACCCATCCTGCCAATAAAATCATGCAGGCAGCCCTAGTTAAGGCAGGATTTAACTACCAGGGTGTGGTTAAATTTGAAGGTAAACGTCTGGCCTACCAGTGCATATTAGACAATTAATAATAGATTTGGAGAAAAAATGACTTACGAACAAGAATTTTTAAAAGAGTTTGAAGAGTGGGTTGAAACCCAGGTAAAGGTCAATGAAATGGCAGTAAATGAAGCTCAAAAGGTAGCAGACGAAGGTGACGAGCGGGCTTGCGAAGCAGTTATTCGCTATGAAAGCCGTTTGGATGCCTATCAATTTTTACTGATGAAGTTTGCAAACCTTCATGCAAAAAAAGGTTTTCATGACCTGCCAGACGGATTAATGGATATGCTCAACTATTAGTTGCTAGCTTGCTTGTAATTAGGAGCTAAATTTGCTAAACTAGAAAAATCAAGAGGAGTACTTTATTCGGAAATTAAAGAGAGGAACTGGTTGCTGGAAGGTTCTATTGAAGGTAAAGGAAGGTAGCTTGTGTTTAAATAAGTTAATAAATGAGTGGCAGGAAACTGCAATACAGGTGGTACCGTGCGGAAGCACCCTGACTAGGTTGGGGTGTTTTTTGCTACCCTTAAATACAATACCTGAAAAACTCAAATAAAATATAAGAGGATAAATTATGACTGAACTTTCAACAAAATTCAATCCACAGGAAGTTGAAGCGGGACGCTATGAAAAATGGCTTGAAGCTGATGCCTTCAAACCATCAGGTGACGTAAATGCTGAACCCTATAGCATCGTTATTCCACCACCTAATGTAACAGGTAAACTTCACCTGGGACACGCCTGGGATACAACCCTACAAGACATGATCATCCGCCAAAAAAGGATGCAAGGCTTTGATACTCTCTGGCTTCCAGGGATGGATCACGCAGGGATTGCGACACAGGCTAAGGTTGAAGAACGCCTCCGTGAAGACGGGATTACAAGGTATGACCTTGGGCGTGAGAAATTCATCGAAAAAGTCTGGGAATGGAAGGACGAGTACGCTTCAACCATTAAGGAACAATGGGGTAAACTTGGACTTTCACTTGACTACTCACGTGAACGTTTTACTTTAGATGCTGGACTTTCTGAAGCTGTAAGAAAGGTTTTCGTAAGCCTTTACGAAAAAGGACTTATCTACCGCGCTGAATATATCATCAACTGGGATCCAAAAGCTATGACTGCCCTTTCTGATATTGAGGTAATCCACAAGGAAGTTCAAGGTGCCTTCTACCACATGACCTACGACCTTGAGAATGGCGAGGGGTCACTAGAAGTTGCGACAACTCGTCCAGAAACAATGTTTGGGGACGTGGCTGTAGCCGTAAACCCTGAAGACCCTCGCTACAAGGACCTTATCGGTCAAAACGTAATCCTTCCGCTTGTCAACAAGGTAATCCCAATTGTTGGTGATGAGCACGCTGACCCTGAATTTGGGACAGGGGTAGTTAAGATTACACCAGCCCACGACCCAAATGACTTTGAGGTCGGCCGCCGCCATGATCTTCCACAGGTCAATGTAATGAACGCTGACGGAAGCATGAACGAACTAGCTGGTGAGCTTAACGGACTTGACCGTTTTGAGGCCCGCAAACAGGTTGTTGAACTCCTTCGCGAAAGTGGAAATCTTGTTAAGGTTGAACCAATCGTCCACAGTGTAGGTCACTCTGAACGTACTGGTGTTCCAGTTGAGGCCCGTTTATCAACTCAGTGGTTTGTTAAGATGGAAGAACTTGCAGCTAACGCTGTTAAGAACCAGGAAACAGACGATAAGGTAACCTTCTTCCCAGAACGTTTCAACGACACCTTCCTCCAGTGGATGGATAATGTCCATGACTGGGTAATCTCACGCCAACTTTGGTGGGGTCACCAAATTCCAGCTTGGTACCACAAGGAAACAGGTGAAATGTACGTTGGTATGGAAGCACCAGCTGACGCTGAAAACTGGGAGCAGGATCCAGACGTTCTTGACACATGGTTCTCAAGTGCCCTATGGCCATTTTCAACCATGGGTTGGCCTGACGAAGAGTCTAGCGACTTCAAACGCTACTTCCCAACTAATACTTTGGTTACAGGATATGATATCATCTTCTTCTGGGTGAGCCGTATGATCTTCCAGTCACTTGAGTTTACAGGACGTGCTCCCTTCAAGAACACCCTCATCCACGGACTAATCCGTGACGAAGAAGGTCGCAAGATGTCTAAGTCACTCGGTAACGGGATTGACCCAATGGATGTTATTGAAAAATATGGGGCAGACGCCCTCCGCTGGTTCCTATCAAACGGTTCAGCACCTGGTCAAGACGTACGTTTCTCTTACGAGAAGATGGACGCTGCCTGGAACTTCATCAACAAGATCTGGAACGTTAGCCGCTACATCATCATGAACAATGAAGGGCTAACAGTTGAAGATATTTCAGCCAACCTTGAAAAAGTAGCTAACAAGACCGCAGGAAACGTTACAGACCGCTGGATCCTAACTCGCCTTAACGAAACAGTTGAAAAAGTTACCGAAAACTTCGACAAGTTTGAGTTTGGTGAAGCAGGGCGCGCCCTTTACAACTTCATCTGGGACGAGTTTGCGGACTGGTACATCGAGCTTACAAAAGAAGTCCTTTACGGGGATAATGAAGAGGAAAAAGAGGTTACAAGAAGTGTCCTAACTTACGTTCTTGACCAGATCCTTCGCCTCCTTCACCCAATCATGCCTTTTGTTACTGAAGAAATCTTCGAAAATATCCCCCACACTGAGGCAACTCTTGTAAGAGCAAAATACCCAGTAGTTCGCCCTGTCTTTACTGAGCCAGAAGCTGCCCACGGGGTTGAGGTTCTAAAAGAAGTAATCCGTAGTGTCCGTAATGCCCGTAGCGAAGTAAACGTGGCTCCAAGTAAGCCGATTACAATCCTTATCAAGGCGAAAAACCCTGAGATCGAAGCCTTCTTCAAGGCAAATGAAAACTACCTCCGCCGCTTTACAAACCCTGAAACCCTTGAAATCTCATCTAGCCTTGAAGCACCAGCTAAAGCTATGACTTCAATCCTATCTGATGCTGAAATCTACTTGCCACTGGCTGATTTAATCAACATCGAAGACGAAATTATTCGTCTTAACAAGGAAAAAGCTAAGTGGGAGAAAGAACTTGAAATGGTTTCTAAGAAACTTTCAAATGAACGCTTTGTAGCCAATGCAAAAGCTGAAATCGTCCAAAAGGAAAAAGATAAGCGGGCTGACTACCAAACTAAGTTTGATACGACAGTAGCCCGCATTGCAGAACTGGAAAGCCTGTAAAATAATAAAAACCCTGGATTTCCAGGGTTTTTTGATGTTATAACTCTTATTGGTGGATTTTTTTGAGTCTTCTTGTTAGTATAGTAGGGATGGATAAGGACTTAAATTTTAGGGTAGGTTCTTCAAGTTCAGCTGAAAGCTTTGAATCTGAACCAGCCCTTGTTACTAATAAAAAAAATACACACGAGACAGTTCTTGCAAGCTTGCTGGCTGAATTAAGAGACTGCCAAAGTTTTACTATTGCTGTGGCCTTTGTGACCATGTCGGGTCTTGCCATGTTAAAGAGCACTCTTTCGGATTTGAACGACAGAGGGATTCAAGGTCGGCTTATAACCTCGACCTACCTGGACTTTAACAGCCCACAAGTTTTTAGGGAATTAAAAAAAATACCTAACTTGCAGGTTCGGATAAATTTACAGGACGGCTTTCACCTGAAAAGTTACAGTTTTAAAAGGGCTGATAATTATAGGAGCTATCTGACTGGCTCATCCAATCTTACCGAAACGGCCCTAAAAATCAATTTAGAGTGGAATACTCTAGTTAAGAGGCCAGCAGCAAGTGATTTTTCAAGGCAGATGGACCAATCCTTTGAAAATCTCTGGGAGGAGTCAGTTGATTTAGACCAAGACTTTATTGACCGTTATCAAAAAAATTACAAACCCTTAGAAAAGACCTCAAAGTTACCTGCTGAATTATCTGATAGTAAAGTTGAAATCAGCCCCAATGTGATGCAACTTAGGGCCTTAAAAGGTCTTGAAGAGTCGCGTATCAATGGTTTTAAGAAGGCTCTTTTGATAGCCGCGACAGGGACAGGTAAGACCTACTTGTCAGCCTTTGACCTAAAAAAATTCAAGCCCCAAAAATTCCTTTTTGTGGTTCATAGGGAGCAGATTTTACGGGATGCTAGGGCCACCATTCAAAGGGTTTTAGGTGGAAATGCTAAAGATTATGGCTTTTATTCTTCCTTAAAAAAAGAGATTCATAAGCCCTATCTTTTTGCGACCATCCAGTCCTTATCAAGGGATGAAAATCTACTTGATTTTGCCAAAGATCATTTTGACTATATCATTATTGATGAAGCCCACAGGGCAGGGTCTGAATCTTATTTAAAGGTTCTTGACTACTTTACGCCAAGCTTCCTTCTGGGGATGACAGCTACTCCTGAAAGAAATGATGACTACAATCTTTTTGAACTTTTTGACTACAATATTGCCCATGAAATTCGCCTGGAAGCTGCCTTAGACCAGGGACTTCTCACCCCATTTCACTACTACGGGGTAGCTGATTATAGCCATGAGGGACAGGTGGTTGATGAAAAAAGTCCCTTGAAGGAGCTCCTAAATGAAGAGCGAATCGACTACATTGTCGAAAAAATGGCTTACTACGGAACCTCATCAGGCAGGACTTGCGGCTTAATTTTCTGCTCATCTGTTGCAGAAGGTCAAAGCTTGAGTCATCTCTTAAATGCTCGTGGATATAGGACATGTGCCCTTTCAGCTAGCGATAGCATTAGTAAGCGGACTCAGGCGGTTGAGGCTTTGGAGGAGGGTCAGCTTGACTATATCATCAGTCGGGATATTTTCAATGAAGGGATTGACATTCCAAGTATTAATCAGGTGGTCATGCTTAGAAATACTGAATCAAGCATCGTCTTTATCCAGCAGCTGGGCCGGGGGCTTAGGCTTTCTTCAGATAAGGATTATGTGGTTGTCCTTGATTTTATTGGAAACTATAAGAACAACTACCTGATTCCCATGGCCTTATCTGGCCATAAGTCTAGTAGTAAAGATAGTCTAAGATATGATTTATTTTCAAGTAATTATACCCCAGGTCTATCAACTGTAAACTTTGAAGAGATTGCAAGAAGTAGGATTTATGACTCCATCAATAGTGCCAAGTTGGATAGCATGAAATTCTTGCGAGACGCCTACTTCCACCTTAAAAATAGGATGGGACGAATTCCTAGGCTCATGGATTTTGAGCATTTGAGTGAAGCTAGCACCTTTACCCTAGCAACCCGCTATGATAGCTATCCAGGATTTTTAGCCAAGCTTGAACCGACCATTCCCCACCTAAGTTTTGAGGAGACAAGTATCCTTCGCTTTATGGGCCGGGAGCTTCTAGCTGGTAAATCAAGGAGAGAGCTTATTCTTTTAGGGTCCTTTTTAGGACAGGATTATTTGACTAAAAAGGAATTTTTTGAACTTTGTAAAACCCAGCAAGTCCTTATGGATGAAGAAATCTTTAGGACCCTGGTCAAGGTTTTAGATATGTCCTTTTGGGTTTCAAATTATGCCAAAACCTATTCAGTTCCACTGATAGATTATAGTGAATTAGAGGAGATGATTAGGCCAAGTTCCTCTCTTGTTAGGGCCTTAAAAAATCAGCTTTTCAGAGAAACTTTTGCAGATTATCTGGAGCTTGCCCTTTATAAAAACCGTGATTTTGACGGAGAAAAAATATTCACCCCTGCTAAGAAGTATGATAAAAGGGATGTTACCCGCTTTCTTAACTTTGACCACCAAGAGGTTGATTTAGCCATTGCAGGTTACAAAATTCGGCCAGACAGGAAAAAAATGATGATTTTCATCACCATGTCAAGGATTGATGGTCTTTCAAGCACTCAGACCCTTTATGAAAATAAATTTATTGGCAAAAATAGGATAAATTGGTTTTCTAAGGCCAAAAGAAGTCTTACGAGCCCTGAGATTGAGACCCTTTTAAATTATGAGGCTTACGGCCTTGAGACCTATATTTTCATAAAAAAATCAGATGCCGAAAAAGAAACCAGCTCCTATTTTGTTGGCCAGGCAAGGCCGCTCTTAGATACGGTTCGTGAATGTCATATCCCAAGATCAAATGGGAAGGTGGAAAAGGCTGTCGGAATTGATTTTGAATTTATAAGCCCTCCTGATGACGACCTTTTTAACTATCTGACCAGCTAAAAAGCCTTGAAGAAGGCTTTTGAAGAAAGGACTAATGATGAAATTGCTTTTACTAGGGCCACCGGGAAGTGGTAAGTCGACTTTAGCCAGAAAGCTAGCAGAAAGTTTAAATATACCAACCCTTCATTTGGATAAAATCTGGCATGAGACTGATTACTCCAAAGAGGCTGAATCAATTCTTAGAAGCCAGCAAGAAGCCTTTATGAAAGAGCATGATTCTTGGCTGATTGATGGCAACTACCTGGGGACTTTGGACTTAAGGCTAAGGGATGCTGATTTGGTTGTTGTTCTTGAGTGTCCCAGATACAAAAGAATTTTTAGGATTATTAAAAGGAGCCTTAAATTTAAGAAATCAAAGGCGACTCGTCCTGATATGCCTGAACAGTTCGAGGAAAAATTTGACGGGGAATACTTGGAATTTTTAAAAATTGCCTTTAACTATGATAAAAAATTATGGCAGGCCTTAAGAGATAACCATGTGGAGAATTTATTTGTTATTTCAAGTGCTTCTGAAAAAGAAGACCTCCTAGAAAAACTCAAAAAATTAAAGGAAGACCAGTAGTCACTTTTTCTTTCCTTTCCTAGCTTCTTGGCCGTTTTTTATGTCATATTTTATGGTAAAATAATGCAAAAGAAAGATGGAGATAAAAATGAGAGTAGTAGCAGGTGAATACGGGGGGCGTCCCTTAAAATCCTTGGAAGGAAAAACAACAAGGCCTACAACTGATAAGGTTAAGGGAGCAATCTTCAATATGATTGGGCCCTACTTTGATGGGGGTCAGGTGCTTGATCTTTTTTCTGGAAGTGGCTCCCTTGGCATTGAGGCAATTAGCCGGGGTATGGATCAGGCAACCCTTGTAGAACGTGATTTTAGGGCCCAAAAGATAATCAATGAAAATATTAAAATGACCAAGGAAGGTCAGAAATTTGACCTCCTCAAGATGCCAGCTGAAAAGGCTTTGAAGGCCTTAAGTGGTAAAAGAAAGTTTGATTTGATTCTTTTAGATCCCCCTTATGCCAAGGAGGAAATTATTAGGGATATAAATCTTATGAGGGAGCTTGATCTAATGAATGAGTCTGCTCTGATTGTTTGTGAGACTGATAAAAAGGTTGATTTACCAAAGGAGATTGCGGGCTTTGAATTAATTAAATCTAAGGTTTACGGGATTAGTAAAATCACCATTTACGAAAGGACTTAGCCCATGGAACACAAAAAAATAGGTCTTTTTACCGGGTCATTTGACCCCCTTACAAATGGCCACTTAGACATCATCAAAAGAGCCTCTAATCTCTTTGATATTTTATATGTTGGTCTTTTTACCAATGCCCAAAAAAATCCCCTTTTTGACCTTGAAAAGCGAAAGAAGATGATTGAGGAAGCTAGTAAATCATATGAAAATGTTCAGGTTATTAGCCATTCAAATATTTTGACTGCAAAACTTGCAAGAGATTTAAAAGTTACAAGCCTAGTTCGTGCTATCAGAAATAGTGAGGACTTAAATTATGAAAGTGAGATGGCTTTTTTTAACAAGAATCTAGCGGATATTGAAACCATCTTCCTACCAGTCAAGGCTGACTTGCAGTACATCAGTAGCAGTAGGATTAAGGAAATTTTTAAACTTGGTGGAGATGTGAGCTCTTACCTGCCCGAGAATATTTTAAAGGAAATGGAGAAGCTTAATGACTAAAGAGAAAAAGAAGGATTCCTTAGTGCAAAAAGAGGAAAAAGTCAGCCTTTTTTCATCCATTCATGTAAAAATATTTTTGGTGGGCCTTTTGGCCTTAATTGTTATGCTGGTACCCATTCCAGGTTACTATGTGGAGCTTCCAGGAACAACGGAAAATCTTTCTTCCATGGTCAAAATTGATGGAAAATCTGTGGATAAGGCAGATGGAAGCTTTAATCTAACCACTGTTGCCATTGGTCGGGCCAATCTTTTGAGTGTTATCAAGTCAAGGTTTACAAGCTTTGTAAGCATTTATACCTCAAAAGAGTTGATGGGAGACTCAAGTGATGAGGATTACAACCGAATGAATCTTTTTTACATGGAGAATGCCCAAAATACTGCCATTTATGAGGCCTTTAAACTGGCTGATAAACCCTTTGACCTTAAGTATATGGGGGTTTACGTCTTAGAGGTTACAGATGATTCGACCTTTAAAAATGTCCTTCATGTTGCAGATACCCTAACCCAGGTTGATGGTAAAAATTTTGAGTCTTCTAAAGATTTGATTGCCTATGTTGGCCAAAAATCCATTGGAGATCAGGTTGAAATAAGCTTTTTGGATAGTGGAGTTGACAAGAAGGCTGAGGGTAAAATCATCAAACTCAGCAATGGTAAAAATGGAATTGGAATCAGTCTGGTTGATAAAACAGAGGTTAAGAGTAGTCCAGAAGTTACCATCAATGCAGGTTCCATCGGCGGTCCTAGTGCAGGCCTTATGTTTACCCTTGAAATTTACGAGCAACTTACAGCTGAGGATTTAAGGCACGGCCAAAAAATTGCAGGGACTGGAACCATTGAGCACGACGGAGTCGTTGGTCGTATTGGTGGCATTGATAAGAAGATTGCTACAGCAAGTAAGAATGGTGCCAAAATCTTTTTTGCTCCAGACGATGAAATCACTGATGACATGAAGAAGGCTGATCCAACCATCAAGAGTAACTATGAAGAAGCCCTAGCAGCTGCTAAGAAATTAAAAACAGATATGAAAATTATTCCCGTTAAAAATGTAAGTGATGCCTTGACTTACCTTAGGGAAAATAAATAAACCTGCCCTAGTGGGCAGATTTTTTTATATGTCATGTATGTTTAGCTAATAATTTCTTTGATTTCTGCAGTTTTAGCGGCACGGTCGCTAACGTTTTCAAGAACAAGTGATACAAGTTTAGTAGCATCAAGTCCCTTGTATTGACGAAGAACAAACTCTTCTTGAGAGATAGTTGGAACATAAGTACGAGTAAGTACAGTACCTGAGTAAGTGATTCCATCAACTACAACAAGTTCCTTTTTAAGAAGTTTTTTAAGAGTGCTTTGGATAGTACTCATAACAAGAACGGGCTCAGCTTCAAGGATGTCTTTTGAAGTCATTGGAATATCTTTGTTCCAAAGGATGTCTAGGATTTCTAATTCTTTAGGATTAATTTTTTGCATGTCTATACCTCTAATTTTTATTTTAATAATCTTTTTGTATTATAACGACTAGTGTATGTAATAGTTTAACATATTAATTATAAAAATAATAAAATAAACTATTGTTTTTATAAAGTAATATTTATTTTTACAATATTTATTAAGAAAAAAAAGAAAAGTGACTTAATAAAACACCAGCCTTAGTATTATAGTATTTTTATTCAAAAAAAGGAATATTATTTTAGAAATGAAAATAAAATGTAACATTTACGGAAAAATATTCGTGTTTGGAAAGATAGTCAGATGTCAAAATATAAGAATTTTTTACTTACTAATCAGTTTAGGATAACTTTTATAAAAGATAGTTACCCGCGAAAATCCTTGTGATTTAAGGATTTTTTAAGCTATGACAGAACTTACAAGCTAATTTAATTTTTAAAAATTAATAAACTAATAATTACTAAAAATTGTTAGTTAAATAACTAACAATAGAAGATTCGGAAATTCCTTTTTAATTTTTCTAAATATTCTATCAAGAAAAAATATTCTATATCGACAAAAAATTTATTTATGCATAATTATTAATTTTATTATTAAATTGCAAAATTAGCACCATAAAACTGTAATCTCATTTGTGCTATAATTGATAGCAATATTGATGAAGGTAGGCTATCATGGAGCAGATAAAAATTTTACACATTAATGATCTTCATTCGCACTTTGAAAAAATACCAAAAATTGAACGTTTTTTCAGAGAAAATAGCGATGATTTGACCTTAGCTTTTGATATTGGGGACAATGTGGACCGCAGTCATCCTCTGACTGAGGCAACTTTTGGTCGGGCCAATGTTGATTTTTTAAATCGTTTAAATCTTACTGGTGCAACAATTGGTAACAATGAAGGCTTAAGTCTTGAACATGATGCCCTAAATCTTCTTTATGAGGATGCTAATTTTCCAGTCATTCTCTCCAACCTCAAGGAGGAGGGGAAAATCCCTAGTTGGGCCCAGGAAAAATTGATTATCGAGACAGAAGCTGGTATGAAAATTGGCATTCTAGGCCTTACCTACCCCTATCAGAGGGCCTATAATCCCTTTGGTTGGGAGATTGAAGATCCCCTTTTATCCCTTGAGCGGATGCTTGAAAATCTTGACTGTGACTTTGTTATCCTCCTTAGTCATTTGGGAATAAAGTATGATGAGGAGATTGCCAGTAAGTATGATATTGACCTAATTCTTGGGGCACATACCCACCATGTCTTTGAAGAGGGGATGGAAAAAAATGGAACCTTAATTGCTGCGGCTGGAAGTTACGGGGAGTATATCGGCCAAATTATCTTGAATTTTGGCGATGACAAGAGGCTCAAATCATCTGAAATAATTGCCCTGCCAACCAACAGCTTGCCTGCAAGAAAATCTGATTTGACAACTACAAATTCTTGGATTTTAAAGGGCGAACGCTTGCTTGGAGCCCGCGGTGATATCATACTAGCTCGTGACTTTCCAAATACTAGCCCAGATTATGAAGCCAGTCAGTTTATTGGTCAAATTTTTGCTGCCTATGCAGAAGTTCCTGCGGCCATCTTGAATAGTGGCCTTGTTGTTTATGGTTTACCCCAGAAGCTAAGTCCAGCTGAACTCCTTAAAATTTTACCTCATTCTATGAGACTAGTTCGCTTTGAGGTAGGTGGAAAAAGATTTAAGGAGATTTTAAAGGAATTAAAGGAGGTCTCAAAATTACTTAAGGGCCAGCCCATATATGGCATGGGCTTTAGGGGTAAGGCCTTTGGTGAGCTTGTTTTTTATGGCATTGAGCAAGATACAAATGGAAATTTTCTATATAAGGGCAAAAAAATTGAGGATGGTCTGAATTACTGCTTTGTCATGCCAGACCAGTATTATTTTGCCAAATATTTTCCCAGCCTAAAAGAGGGTGGTCAAGCAGAGATTTTATTTCCAAAATTTTTAAGGGAAGTTGTTTACAGCTATTTGAGGGAGAAAAATGGATAAAAAAAACATACCAGAAGAGATGAAAAATTATAATCGCTTCAAGGGGGAGGCAGTTATTTCAAAGGGTGATGATATTTTAATTGGGGACAAGGTTTTTAGGTTGGTCTACAACTACAAGGAGGCCTATGATTCCGAAAAATTAGCCCAAAGGTTTTCCGATATTTTGACCAAGTATGATTATATCTTAGGGGATTGGGGCCATGAGCAGCTTAGGCTTAAGGGTTTTTATTCAAGCTCCCGCAAAAAAATTCCTGATGAGCAAAAAATACTTGCGGCCCAAGATTATTTGGATGAATATTGTAATTATGGTTGTGCTTTTTTTATCATCAAGCGTTTGAGGGCCAAAGAAAAAAATAAAAGTGACCGTCCTCTTTATACGGAAAGGCAAATCAGGCAGGGCGAAAAATCAGCCAAGCCGTCCCTAGATAAGACAGAACTTAAACTTAATCTAGGACAAGATAAGGCTTCTATAATCAAAAATAGAGATCAGGATAAGCCAAGTAAGAATTCAAGCACTGGTAAAAAGAAAAACAATTTTAAACCAGCCCATGTGCAGGAGAGAAAATTCAAGGTTTCTGACAAAAAACATGAGCCTAGCAGAAGTAAAATCAGCTCAGACCGGCCAACGAGGCAAAATAAGGGAAGAAAACAGACTTTTACAATCATTCAAAAAGATGAGGAAGAATCTAAATAGAGCTATTGTCAACTTCTAAAAAAGATGGTAGACTATAAAGCTGACTAAATACAAAGGACAAAATAATAACAATGAAAAATTCAATTTACGGGCTAACCTTGGCTCAATTAACTGACTGGGTCTTAGAAAATGGCCAAAAAAAATTCAGGGCCAAACAAATTTGGGAGTGGCTTTATAGAAAACGTGTTGATGAATTTTCACAAATGACCAACCTTTCTAAGGATTTACTTAAAAAATTAGAAGATAACTTTGTGATTAACCCGCTTGAAGAAAAGGTTATCCAAGAATCAGCTGATGGAACTGTTAAATACTTGTTTGAACTACCTGATGGTATGCTAATTGAGACAGTTCTCATGCGTCAAAAGTATGGTCTTTCAGTTTGTGTAACCACCCAGGTAGGTTGTAACATTGGTTGTACCTTTTGTGCCAGCGGTCTATTGAAAAAACAACGTGACCTTACAGCAGGAGAAATTGTTGCCCAAATCATGCTAGTGCAAAAATACTTCGATAAACGTGGTCAAGATGAGCGTGTAAGCCATGTGGTAGTAATGGGTATTGGTGAACCATTTGATAACTACGATAATGTAACAAACTTCCTTTATACCATCAATGATGATAATGGTCTTGCCATCGGAGCTCGTCACATCACTGTATCAACTTCAGGACTTGCACCAAAAATCCGCGAATTTGCTCACAATGGTCTTCAGGTTAACCTTGCCGTTAGTCTTCATGCTCCAAACAACGATGTCCGTACAAGCATCATGCGGATTAACAGAAGTTTTCCAATCGAAAAACTGTTTGAAGCAATTGACTACTATATCGAAGAAACTAATCGCCGTGTAACATTTGAGTACATCATGCTTTCAGGTGTTAATGATCGTCGCCACCACGCCCAAGAGCTTGCTGACTTACTAAAGGACAAGAAGAAGTTAGTCTATGTTAACTTAATTCCTTACAACCCAGTAAGTGAACACGACCAATATTCACGCTCTTCCAAGGAAGATGTCTTAGTCTTCTATGATATTCTTAAGAAGAACGGAATTAACTGTGTCATCCGTCAAGAACATGGAACAGATATTGATGCAGCTTGTGGTCAGTTGAGAAGTAAACAATTAAAGGACGAAGAAAAGGTCTTAGTTTAGTATAAAAGAAAAAAACTCCAGGATTTCCTGAAGTTTTTTCTTTGTTTTTAATTGAGTCCTTTAAGGGCAGTATTGATTGATTCAAGGGCAAGTTTAGTGGTCTCAGCCTTTGTGAATGCTTCAATATCTTCCTTGCTGGCATTTTTATTTTGAGCCATGTATTCTGCAAGCTTTGTTTTAATAGCAGTTTCCAGGGCAGTTTTTTGAGCAGCTTTCTGCTCATCTGTTACACTGGCTTGTTTTTCAGCAAGTTTTTTAGCCTGATCAGCTGATAGGACCACCCAGCTACCCTTAGGAAGCTCAACAGTTGTCTTTTCAGAGATTAGGTTAATATCCTCATCATCTGACTTTAATTCAAATAGATTTTTATAGAAATCTGACTTATAAACCCAGTAGGTTTTTTGGGTAATGATACTTGCATTTTTAGCTGAATCTGATAATTCATAGCTGGCAGATTTTTTGACAGAGTTTATTATATCATCTTGATTGGGAACAAAGTGGGGACTGGCCTGTGCATCACTAGCCTGATCGCGATAAACTAGAGCATAATTTCCAGAGTCGCTACCGATTTGATTGGCAATCAGCATATTTACGGGAGAAGAAGTATCACCTGCTGTGAAAATATCACTTATTTCACTTGTGACAGTCTTCTCTTCCATTCCGTAGTGGTTTGACATATTAAGGGAAAGAAGACCCACTGCTCCAAAAAGTAAGATTGTTGAAATGCTTCCAAGAGTTACTCTTAGGACTTTATTCTTAAGAACCAGCCAACTTAGGAAGCTTAAAATTGTTAGGGCAACTATAATATAAAGTATCATTTATTTTTCTCCCTCACGATCTGTATTTTTCTCCCCCTTTAGGAAGAAGGCAAAGATTAGTCCGGTAACCGCAAAACTCAAACCAACAAGAAAGGCTACACGGAAGCCGTCCATTGAAGCTGTAAGCATCTGGCTGGCATACTCCATGGGATTTCCTTCCTTAAGGGAAGAAGCTGGTGTGTTGCTGTTAATGATATTTTGAACAATTGAGGTCAAAAGAGCGACAACGACTGATGAGGCAATCTGCCTTAAGGTGTTGTTAGCCGCAGTACCGTGGGTTACCTTATCAACTGGTAGAGCTGACATAGCAGACGTGGTAAGGGGCATCATAAGCATGGCTACAGCAAACATCCTAATTCCATATAAAACAACAATCAGACTAACTGGAGTAGTTTCAGTCAGAAAGACAAAAGGCAAGGTACCAAGTCCTAAGATGGTAAATCCAAGAATGGCCATCTTCTTAACCCCAACCTTATTATAAAGAATCCCATTCACAGGTGACATTAGACCAATCATAAGGGCACCTGGCAATAGGGCAAGACCTGAATTTAGAGGTGATAGACCGTGTACATTTTGCATATAGGTTGGAAGCATCATCTCAACTCCAAACATGGCCATGGTTGAAAGAATGAGCCCAATGGTTGGAATGGTAAATTCCTTAACCTTGAAGACCTTAATGTCAAGGAAGGGTTCAGGTAGCTTGAGCTGCCTAAAGGCAAAAATTGTGAGAAGTAAAACACCACCTGCAATGGGTGAAATAACGCGTGTAAAATCTCCCCAACCATGTGAGGCAACATTTGTGAATCCCCAGAGGAAGGCTCCAAAACCAACAACTGAAAGAATAAGAGATGGATAGTCAAGTTTGATATTCTTAGTTGGGATGATATCCTTCATCAAAAAGGGAGCAAGGACAAGGGCAAGAGCTATGACAATTGCCGGGATGATGAAGATGGTTCTCCAAGAGTTAGAGATTGTTAGGCCAAATAGGACATGATTTTTTTCAAGAATCCAGCCAGAAAGTGTTGGACCAATAGCTGGTGCCATACCAACTACAAGTCCGCTAAGTCCCATGGCAAGAGCACGTTCTTTAGGAGCAAACATGTTTAAAATAACAATTTGCATAAGGGGCATCATGATTCCAACAGCCACCGCAGCAAGGACACGCCCGACAATAAAAATCCACCAAGATGAGCCATTCTCAGGTGTTAAAGCTGTTGCTAGTATCCCGATTAATAAGGTAGCATAGGCAAAGATATGGAGCCACTTGGTTGATACCTTGGTAGCCAAGAAGGCCGATAGTGGAACCATGATTCCGTTAGCTAGAAGGAACCAAGTTGTTGCCTGTTGGGCAGTATTTAAGTTGATATCAAAAGCCTTCATGAGGGTTGGTAGGGCAGTCCCAAGTGAGGTCTGCATAAGGGCCCCTGCAAAAGTCGCAATCAATACCAGGAAGAGAACACCGTAGCGGTTATATTCTTTTCCATGAATGTCATAATTTTTGTTAGTCTCATTCATTTGATTTGTAAATCCTTTCTCAAAATTACTTAATAGTTCTTTATCTTTATAAAATAAAGCTTATAAAACTTTTTAAATTATAGGCTTCTTGCAGCTTATTTTCTAGTTCAAAAATAATCAATCTGTCTCAAATAAGACATATATTAACAATTTGTGCTAAAATACAAGGGTTGGAGGACTCATGGAATATAGTAAGAAGACACAAACAACTAGAAAAAAGATTCAGGCTGCCTTGATAAACCTTCTGGCCGATAAAAGATTCGACCAGATAACCATTAATGACATTGTAGACCAAGCTGAGTTGAATAGAAGCAGCTTTTATAGGTATTACGAAGATAAGTATGACCTAATTGACAAGATGGAAGAAGAGATTATAGCTGGGATGAAGGGCAGGAGGCCTGCCGAATTTAAGTATAATGACACAGAATTTATTAGGGCAAATATTGTTGACCACCTAAACTATCTAAAGCTTTATGCCAAAGAAATTAACCGCCTATTAAGTGATAATGCAGGTCCTAGTTTTTCTGAAAAGCTCAAAAAAGAGCTTAATCAAAGTTTTTTTGCGAGTAGGCACCTAGAGGTCGAAAGAAATGATAAGACCGTCCTTTTGGGCCTATATTCGGTTGATATCCTAATCCAAACCTTCAAGTACTTTACCAGCCAAACTAATGAATTGACTGCAGAAGAGCTTGCTGACTTGGTAACGGACGTTTATGTCAATGGATTTTTCACGGCCATAAGTAACTCATAAAAAAAGATGATCAGAGAGATCATCTTTTTATTTATTCTACTTACCTTGGTAGTTAGTCATTGAACTTTGAATATTATAATGCTTTTTAACAAAGTAGCGGACTACTAGGGCCACAAGACCAATTATTAGGGTAATAAGAGGGGTTGGGGTTGGATTGATTGCTTGCGGTAGGAGGGATGCAAGGACAAAAACTGCAATCCAGGCAAACATGGCAAGGGTCATGAAGGCAAATGATTTAAGGCGACTGCCTGATTTTTGGCTATCTTTTTTAGAAAAATTATTGTACATAAGGCTCATGATAAGACCTGCACCTGCACTCATGATTAAAAGAGTTATAATGCCGTAAGTTTGTGGATTTTTACTGAAAAGTCCAACTCCCCCATTGACCGCAGCCAAAACTCCAAGTAGTAGAAGGAAGTTATCAAGCCACATAAGGTACTTGTTGGTATTTACTGGCTTACCTTCAGTTTTAGTACTAGCTTCTTTTTTTTCGATGAATTTACTAGCAAAGACACTTGGGGTACCTAGGAAATTACGGGCAGGAATTCCCTTTTCCTGGTTGCTGATGATTTCATCAATATGTTCCTTGAAGATTTCATCTATTTGCTCCTGGCTTTTGCCAGCTTCGCTCAGCTGCCTTGAAACGGTGATTAAATAATCCTTGTTTTTAGCAGACAGTTGGTTAAAATATTCTTCCATGGTAACCTCTTTCAAAATTTCAATAATTAGTATTTTAACATAGAAATAGCCTTTTTTATAGTAGGGACTAGAAAAAATGATGGGGTTAAAACTATGTTCGATTAAAATATTTGTTATAATAAGAACATGTTAATTGTAAATGAAAGTTTAGCAAAAATAGATGATGTAATTGATAAAATAGTGGCAAGTTTTTTGACTTTCAATCAGGTTGACCACTATAGGAAGGCTAAATCGGCTTTTGAAGATGATTTTTTCCTTCAGGAACAAATCAAAAGTCTCCTAGAAAAAAATCAACTTTTGGCAGAAAATGAGGCTTATTTGCCCTATAGACCCGAATTAAAAGAGCTTCAAAGGGAGGTTAGAGGGCTTCAAAGGCAAATAAATCTAAATGAGCATGTTTATGAATTAAGGCTTGCAGAAAATGATTTACAGGGTCTACTAGCTGATTTAACCAAGGATATAGCAGCTACTATATCAGAAGATATAAGTATTGATGAGGGCCTACCTTTTTCAAAGAAGGGCCATCATGGAAAGGGGGGATCTTGTGGAAGTTAAGTTTGACCTGCAAAAAAGAAGGGCCTTGTATGTTTACTACAATAGCTACAAGCACGTAAGAAGGCTTAAAAAGTATGGAGACTTTATCTATACCTCAAAAAGACTAAGGTATGTAAAAATTTATGTCAACGAAGAAGGTTTTGAACAGGTAAAGGCTGAGCTTTATGGTCTTCACTTTGTTAAGGGGGTTGAAGAAAGCCTTATCCCAGACCTTGAAATGGATTTTTCCAAATAAAAGTAAGAATTAGGCTATTTGCCTAATTTTTTTCAAAAAAAGTTTAGGCTGGCCTTAATTTTTCTTTACATCTATAATTTAATCTTTTATAATGAACTGGTATTGAAAAGTAGGAGCTATATTTTAAATTGTAATGTTTTGACAAATAATCATTGAAAGGATTAGTAGTTGTGGAAAAAGAAAATAATTTTACCAGATACGCAAATGGCCCAAGTCTTGAAGAGATAAATGGGACTGTGGATGTGCCCAAGGACAATAATTTTTGGAAGAATCTCATGGCATTTTCAGGTCCAGGAGCCTTGGTTGCCGTGGGCTATATGGATCCAGGAAACTGGATTACCTCAATAGGTGGGGGGTCTCAGTACGGTTACCTCCTTTTATCAGTCATCATGCTGTCAAGTTTGATTGCCATGCTGCTTCAGTATATGGCAGCAAAACTTGGGATTGTAACAGGGCTTGACTTGGCCCAAGCAACGAGAAAGCATACCAGTAGAAGGCTTGGTTTCATTCTATGGATTATAACTGAGCTTGCTATTATGGCTACAGATATTGCTGAAGTTATCGGTGGTGCCATAGCCCTCAACCTCCTCTTTGGGATTCCCATTGTTTTTGGAGTTATCTTGACGGTCTTTGATGTCTTTCTTCTTCTCTTTATGATGAAGCTAGGCTTTAGGAAGATTGAAGCCATAGTCATAAGTTTGATTGGGGTTATTCTCATTGTCTTTGGCTACGAGGTTGCCCTTTCTAATCCAAGCTTTGCCTCAATCGTAGAAGGCTTCGTCCCTAAAAAACAAATCCTAAATCACGGGGAGCTTACAATGGCCCTAGGTATTGTTGGGGCGACAGTTATGCCCCATAATCTTTACCTCCATTCATCAATAGCCCAAAGTAGGAAGTATGACAGGCAGGATACGGAGAAGGTAGCACGTGCCGTTCGTTTTTCGACCTGGGATTCAAATATTCAGTTGTCAGTGGCTTTTGTCATAAACTGTCTACTTCTAATTTTAGGGGCTGCCATGTTCTATGGTACCAAAGAAGACCTTGGAACCTTTACAGCCCTCTATGACGCCCTTAAGGATAAAAATATTGCAGGTGATGTGGCAAGTCCCATCCTTTCAACCCTTTTTGCAGTAGCCCTTCTGGCCAGTGGCCAAAACTCAACCATAACAGGAACCCTTACGGGACAGGTTGTTATGGAAGGCTTCATTCATATGAAAATCCCAACCTGGATTCGTCGCCTGATTACCCGTTCTTTATCAGTAATCCCTGTTTTGGTTTGTGCCATCTACTTTAATGGCAATGAAGGTGCCTTGGATGATTTGATGGTAAGTAGCCAAGTTTTCCTAAGTATTGCCCTTCCTGTATCAATGATTCCCCTTGTTTATTTTACAAGTAGCGAAAAAATTATGGGAAAAAGATTTAAGAACAAGAAAATTCTTGCCCTCCTTGCTTGGGTGGCAACAATTGTTCTGACCATTTTGAATATCCAGCTCATTATTAGCATGTTTTAAAAACGACCTCAGGTCGTTTTTTTATTAGATAATTTAACTTGAAAAATTTGTTCAAATGGATATAATAAGGGTAAGACAACTTGTGCATTTAAGCTTTTAAAGCGAGATGGGGACGGTGGAAGCCCATTAAAGGGACTTGTTCAAGACTACTTAAGAAAAACACTTGGGAAACCTTGTGCGTGGGTCGCGTTAAGGCTTTAGAGGGGTAGTTTACCCAAACCTAGGTGGTACCACGTTACGACGTCCTAAGCATGGCTTGGGCTTTTTTTATACTCAAAAACCCAGATGCCGTGAGAAAGATGTAAAGATGATTAAAGAAATTGATAATAGAATAGATGTAGACTACTACAGGGACTTAGCCCTTCAAAAACGGAAAAGTCACGAAAAATTTTTGGCCAACCTTAAAAAGAAGAAGCCAAAAAATTTAGACAAACTAACCAAGGCCATCCATGAAGAGGTCTTTTCAGAAGTTGACTGTACCAAATGCGCCAACTGCTGTAAGGGGCTTGGTCCCTTATGGACCGAGGCAGATATTGAAAGAGTGGCTAAAAAAGAACGCATGAAACTTGCCGACTTTGAGGCTAGCTACCTACGAGTCGACGAAGATGGCGACAAGGTCTTCCAGTCCATGCCCTGTCCATTCCTAGGTTGTGATAATCTCTGTGACATTTACAGTGTCCGCCCCAAGGCCTGCCGTGAGTTTCCTCATACTGACCGCAAAAGGATTTATCAGATCAATCACCTAACCCTTAAAAACACAGAGTACTGTCCAGCAGCTTATCTCTTTGTTGAAAAATTAAGTGAAGCTATGAAATAAAGTACGACCGTGATGTCTTAAAACTAGAGAACAAGATAAAAATAAAAGGAGATATACATGGTAAAAATTACTTTTCCTGATGGTGCTAGTCGTGAGTATCAATCAGGTGTGACAACTTATGAAATTGCTGAATCAATCAGCAAGTCACTTGCTAAAAAGACTCTTGCCGGTAAATTAAACGGCCAACTAATCGACTGGGATCGCCCAATCACTGAAGATGGAAGCCTAGAAATCGTGACACCAGATCACGAGGCAGCTCTACCTTTACTGCGTCACTCTGCTGCCCACCTTTTTGCCCAAGCAGCCCGCCGTCTTTTCCCTAACATCAAACTAGGTGTCGGCCCTGCCATCCAAGACGGATTCTACTACGATACCGATAATGCCGAAGGTCAAATCACCAACGAAGACCTTCCACGCATCCAAGAAGAGATGATGAAAATCGTCAAGGAAAACTACCCTGCCATCCGCCGCGAGGTTACAAAAGACGAGGCTCGTGAAATCTTTGCAGACGATCCTTACAAGCTTGAACTTATTGAAGAGCATGCTGGTGAAGGCCTTACTGTCTATTCACAAGGGGAATTCACTGACCTTTGCCGTGGACCTCACGTCCCATCAACAGGCCGCATCCAAGTTTTCGACCTACTTAATGTAGCTGGAGCTTACTGGCGTGGAAACTCTGACAATAACATGATGCAACGTGTTTATGGTACAGCCTGGTTCGACAAAAAGGACATGAAAAAATACCTGAAAATGCGTGAAGAAGCTAAGGAACGTGACCACAGAAAGCTTGGTCGTGAACTTGATCTATTCATGGTCAGCCAAGAGGTTGGTAGCGGCCTTCCCTTCTGGCTACCAAATGGAGCTACAATTCGCCGTACAATCGAGCGTTATATCACTGATAAAGAGCTTAGCCTTGGATATGAGCATGTCTACACTCCAATCATGGCAGATGTCGGTCTTTACAAGACTTCAGGACACTGGGATCACTATAAGGAAGACATGTTCCCACCAATGGACATGGGTGACGGTGAAGAGCTCGTTCTTCGTCCGATGAACTGCCCACACCACATGATGGTCTATAAAAACCACATCCGTTCATATCGTGAACTTCCAATTCGTGTGGCGGAACTTGGAATGATGCACCGTTATGAAAAATCAGGAGCCTTATCAGGACTTCAACGTGTGCGTGAAATGACCCTGAATGATGGACACACATTTGTCCGTCCTGATCAAATTAAAGACGAATTCAAACGTACTCTTGAGCTTATGCTTGCAGTATACAAGGACTTCGGAATTGACGACTACCGCTTCCGTCTAAGCTACCGTGATCCTAAGGACACTCACAAGTACTTTGACGATGATGCCATGTGGGAAAATGCCCAAGCCATGCTTAAGGCAGCCATGGATGAGCTTGAACTTGACTACTTTGAAGCTGAAGGAGAAGCAGCCTTCTACGGACCAAAACTTGACGTACAGGTGAAGACTGCCCTTGGAAACGAAGAAACTCTTTCAACTATCCAGCTTGACTTCCTCCTTCCAGAACGCTTTGAGCTTGAGTACGTGGGAGCTGACGGCGAAAACCATCGCCCAGTCGTTATCCACCGTGGTATCGTATCAACTATGGAACGTTTTGTTGCCTATCTAACAGAAGTTTACAAGGGTGCCTTCCCAACTTGGCTTGCTCCAACTCAGGCAACAATCATCCCAGTTTCAAACGAAGTCCACGCAGACTACGCTTGGGATGTGGCAAATGCCCTTAAGGCCAAAGGAATCCGCCTAGAAGTAGATGAACGTAACGAAAAAATGGGTTATAAAATTCGTGCCAGCCAAACTTCTAAAATTCCTTACCAAATCGTTGTTGGTGACAAGGAACAAGAAGAAGGAACAGTAAATGTTCGTCGCTACGGAAGTAAGGAAACTAAGGTTCTTAAACTTGACGACTTTATCAAGGAAATCACTTCAGACATCGCAAACTACTCACGTACTGACCAAGTAGAGGCCTAAAAGGATCATCCTCCATCATCAATGGAGGATGTTTTTTGTAATTATAAAAATTATATATTATACTAAAAATACAAAATTAAAAATATAAATTCATTGGAGGTTATCAATATGGTCACAGTCACCCAGAGAATCCAAGAAGTCAAACAGCCCTATGGTGGCTATTTACCAGTAAAGAGGTTCACTCAGATTGAACTTTCAAGTAATCAGGAGCTTTCAGCCAAAGAAAATATTTCCCCAGGTCTTGTAGGGATCGCCGTTGACTATTTGACACGCTTCATGGACGCAGGGCACCCTGAAAAATCCTTTAAAATTTCCTTATATGGAGCCAAAAATCTTGGTTCAACGGAGGAGGACAAGGCCCAAGGGATATTAAAAAATATTAAGGGACTTGACGACTTATCTATCACATCTGCCTGTAAACTTGCTGGTTATGATACAGTCTACAGGGTAGGAAAAGCAGGCTTTGTACCTATTGAAGAAATAAAGCCTGATGAGGCCACCATTTCAAACATCAGGATAATGGTTGAGCGGTCTTTAGATTTTATAAAAAAATATGGGCCAGTAACTGAAGAAGGTTTTCGCTTTGATGGAGCCTACACCTCGACCATAACTAATGGAGATGGTGATTTTTTAACCAAGGATACCCTTTGGGATTTTAAGGTTTCTAAAAATAATCCGACCTCTAAAAATACCCTCCAGCTGGCCATTTACTATCTAATGGGCAAGCGTTCTAAAAACCTCAATTTTACAGCTATTTCAAGGCTTGGTATCTTCAATCCCCGGCTTAATAAGGTTTATCTTTTACCTATTGACGATATCGATGACACAACTTTTTCAGACATTGAAAAAATTGTCATAGGCTATTAGCCTTATCTTTGTAAGCGTTAACTTTTTTTGTTATACTTGAGCAAAAGACATAGATAAGCAGGAGAAGCAAGATGGATAAAAAGCAAATGATTTTTAAGCTCAAACAACAGGCTCATAATCAAGGAACAATTGAGGAGATTTTTGCCAAAAATGAAGACTATCAACGGGCAGAGATTGCCCATACTAAAAAAATCATGTATGAAGACTTCATAGAACTCCTTGA
The DNA here is from genome assembly GCA_029391995.1 of Streptococcaceae bacterium ESL0729. Taxonomy (NCBI): domain Bacteria; kingdom Bacillati; phylum Bacillota; class Bacilli; order Lactobacillales; family Streptococcaceae; species Streptococcaceae bacterium ESL0729. The sequence goes on along the minus strand of CP113924.1, from coordinate 1,174,338 downwards.
AAGTTGGCTAGAACTTGCCTAATTTCATCAAATGATTGGGAAAAATTTTAGCAGGCAGAAGATATGAGAGTGATTTTCTGCCTTTTTTGTGCGTACTTTAACATTTTTTTATCTTGAGCTAGAATATTTTTTCATAAAGTGTTATAATGCCAATGTATGAGGGAATGGCTCTCAATTTAAAATATTTGGAGGAATTAAAATGCCAATCGTTTCAGCTGAAAAATTTGTAAAAGCAGCTCGCGACAACGGATACGCTGTCGGAGGATTCAACACAAACAACCTTGAGTGGACTCAAGCTATCCTACGTGCTGCTGAAGCTAAACAAGCTCCAGTTCTTGTTCAAACTTCAATGGGTGCTGGTAAATACATGGGTGGTTACAAAACTGCTAAAAACCTTATCGAAAACCTAGTGGAATCAATGAACATCACTGTTCCTGTAGCAATCCACCTTGACCACGGTCACTACGATGACGCTCTTGAGTGTATCGAAGTTGGTTACACTTCACTTATGTTCGACGGATCACACCTTCCAATCGAAGAAAACCTTGAAAAAACTCGTGAAGTTGTAAAACTTGCTCACGCTAAAGGTATCTCTGTTGAAGCTGAAGTTGGAACTATCGGTGGAGAAGAAGACGGAATCGTTGGTGCTGGTGAACTTGCTCCAATCGAAGACGCTGTAGCAATGGTTGAAACTGGAATTGACTTCCTTGCAGCTGGTATCGGAAACATCCACGGACCATACCCAGCTAACTGGACTGGTCTTGACCTTGGACACCTTGAGAAACTTACTGCGGCAGTTCCAAACTTCCCAATCGTTCTTCACGGTGGATCAGGAATTCCTGACGAACAAATCCAAGAAGCTATCAAACTTGGAGTTGCTAAAGTTAACGTTAACACTGAGTGCCAAATCGCTTTTGCTAACGCAACACGTGCTTTTGCAAAAGAATACGATGCTAACGAAGAAGCTTACGATGCTAAGAAACTATTCGACCCACGTAAATTCCTAGCACCAGGTGTTAAAGCTATCCAAGAAGCTGTTGAAGAACGTATCGACGTATTCGGATCAGCTAACAAAGCTTAATTAGAATATATCTAATGAAAAAAAGACTTGCTTGCAGGTCTTTTTTGTGTGAAATTTGCGAATTAAAATTCTTATTTATGAGAATTCAGAACAATTTGATACAGCCGTGAGGTATTAGCCAGTAATTTGTAAGGTAAAAAAAGGATCTAATAAAACTCCCCATCAAAGTGGGGAGTTTTATTATTAGCTGGTAATGTATTCTAAATAGATTTAATGTTTACCGCATAAATATTGTTGACAAATATGATATAACGTTATATAGTTAGTTACATGAGTAGTTAACTATATAAGATAAGGAGATATATGGAATTTAATTTTGAGGGGGACGCTCCTTTATACCAACAAGTTGCAGATGAGATTTCAGAGGGTATTTTTAATGGCTCTTACGCGGAAGAGACACAAATACCGTCAACAACGGAAATTTCTAAATTATACAAAATAAATCCAGCGACCATCTTAAAAGGTATGAACAGGTTGGTTGATGAGAATTTGATTGAAAAGAAAAGGGGTCTGGGAATGTTTGTAAAAGTTGGGGCACGTGAGATTTTATTAGAAAAAAGAAAAACTGAGTTTATTGACCATAAACTAGTAAACATGCTAGAAGAAGCAGGAAAATTAAATATTTCACGAGAACAATTGATTACTTTAATTAAAAGGAGTTATGAGAGATGAGTCTAAAAATAAAAAATGTTAACAAAATATATGGTAAAAAAATTGTATTAGAGAATATCTCTATCGATCTCAAGCCAAAGAAAATATATGGTCTATTAGGAAATAATGGAGCTGGAAAAAGTACATTATTAAATATAATCAATAATAGAATTTTCCCTACCAGCGGGCAAGTAGAGCTTGATGGAAGAGATTTACTAAACAATGAAAAGGAATTAAATAAAGTATATCTGATGAGTGAAGATGACATGTTTCCTTCCAAATTAAAATTAAATTCTTTGTTTAAGTTGACTGAAGGATTCTATGGGGCTTTTGACTGGGAGCTTGCACATCAAATGTTAAATAAATTCGAGTTAAATCCTTCTAAACAAATAAATAAATTATCAACTGGATATCGTAGTATCGCAAAGTTGATTGTAGCTCTATGTGTTCCATGTGACTATATCTTTTTAGATGAGCCTGTTCTAGGTTTAGACGCTAACCACCGTGAAATCTTCTATGATTTTTTACTTGATACCTACCAAGAAAGGTCAAGAACATTTGTAATCTCAACTCACTTGATTGAAGAGATTTCTAATTTATTGGAAAAGGTTATCATCATTGATAAAGGGAGGGTTATAAAGGACGATGACCTAGAGGATCTACTTCAAAATACATATATTTTATCCGGTCCAACTAGTGAAGTAGATTATCTCATAGAAGGCGTTCAAGTATTGGAGAAGAAAGTACTAGGAGGGATAACTTCTGCCTACATCAAGGGAAATTTGGCTGGAAAGAATACAGAAAATGTTAAAATCCGTAAAATGCCCTTGCAAGAATATTTTAAAAAAATAACAATAGTAAAAGAGGAAAAATAATGAAGTATGAAACAGCAGTAAAATACACCCTAATAAAAAAGGAAATATCTTTAGGCATCTTCTTTATTTGGTGGTTTTTTATGGGAATTGTCCTTCCAATGATTGGAATTTTAATTTCAGGAACCACAGAAACTATATCAACGGACATAAGTTTTCCAGTAGTAATCTTTTCAGCAATTGTCCTAGCTATTGGTAGCGGAGAAGATTTTAAATTCTTTATACAAAATGGTCTAAGTAGAACTAATATTTTCTTGGTAAATTTGACAAGTATCCTTCTAACATCATTTGTATCTTCGGTATTAGTTTTACTTGTATCGAGCATATCGATAAAGAATCTGGATGTATCTGCAATTGTTATGTCCAATGAGTTTTATACCAATAATAATTTAGCCTTAAATCTGCTACTGATGTTTACGATTATTGTCTTTTTTTCAGCAATGGGTCTACTTGTTGGAACTTTGAATGATATGTTAACAGGTATTAAAAAAATAATTGCCTTACTTCTTGCTATGAGTATTCCAACACTTATTGTTATAGCTATTCAATTAAGTGGAAAAGTAGTGCAAAAACATATTGTTGAATTTTTGAAATATATTTTAGGCTATTCCAATAAAGATATGCTTGTATCTACTCACCTAAGCATAACTTTACTTATACTTACAGGCCTAATCTTTATCATTATCTTTATACTTACTAAAAATCATGAAATACGTCGTAAAAATGCTTAAGCACTAAAAATTACAGTATGCTTATCTACGAGTTATTAACTGAAGCAGTCCCTAAAAACTGTTTCAGTTTTTTTATGTTAAAGCCAAAAAATTGGCCTTATAAAGACTTTTATTTTAGGAGATACCGTTTGTAAAATATAATACAGTTTTCCTAAAAAATTAATCTGTACTAAAAAAGTTTTTAAAAAAATATTAGGTTAAGTTTGTGAAAGCGATTACTATATGTTACTATTAACTTGTCAATGTAACAGATCACAGATGTGGTCATTTATCCAAAGGAGATGAATAGATGAAGACTGAAGTAACTCAAGATTTATTTGAAAAGGCTTGGGAGGGATTCAAAGGCCTTGATTGGAAAGAAAAAGTATCAGTATCGCGTTTCGTTAATGCTAACTACGAACCATACGATGGAGACGAATCTTTCCTAGCTGGACCTACTGCCCGTAGCCTTAAGGTTAAAGAAATTTTAGAAACTACCAAAGACCACTATGAAGCAACACGTTTTCCAATGGACACAGATCGTGTAGCAAGTATTGCTGATATTCCAGCAGGTTATATCGATAAAGATTTAGATATTATCTATGGACTACAAAATTCAGAACCTTTCCGTCTAAGTTTAATGCCAAAGGGTGGAATCCGTATGGCAGAAACTACTCTTAAGGAAAATGGCTACGAAATTTCACCAGAAATTCATGAAATTTTTACTAAATATGTAACAACTGTAAATGACGGAATCTTCCGTGCTTACACTCAAAACATTCGTCGTGCCCGCCACGCCCACACTGTGACAGGTCTTCCTGATGCTTACTCTCGAGGACGTATCATCGGGGTTTATGCTCGTCTGGCACTTTACGGAGCTGACTTCCTTATGAAGGAAAAAGCTGCCGATTGGAATGCAATCACTGAAATTGATGAAGAAACAATCCGCCTACGCGAAGAAATCAACCTTCAGTATCAAGCACTTGATGAGGTTGCAAAACTTGGTGACCTTTACGGATTAGATGTTCGTAAACCAGCCATGAACGTTAAAGAAGCAATTCAATGGACAAATATCGCCTTCATGGCAGCAGCTCGTGTTATCAACGGGGCGGCGACATCCCTTGGACGTGTGCCAATCGTTCTTGATATTTTTGCCCAACGTGACCTTGAGCGTGGAACCTTCACCGAAGAAGAAATCCAAGAATTTGTCGATGACTTTGTCCTAAAACTTCGTTCAGTTAAGTTTGCTCGTACAAAAGCCTACGACCAAATCTACTCAGGAGACCCAACATTCATTACAACTTCAATGGCTGGTATGGGTAATGACGGACGTCACCGTGTAACTAAGATGGACTACCGTTTCCTAAATACCCTTGACAACATTGGAAACTCTCCTGAGCCAAACCTTACTGTCCTTTGGTCAGATAAACTTCCATATAACTTCCGTCGCTACTGTATGAATATGAGCCACAAACACTCTTCTATCCAATATGAAGGTGTTGAAACAATGGCTAAAGATGGATACGGAGAAATGTCTTGTATTTCATGTTGTGTATCTCCACTTGATCCAGAAAGTGAAGACAAACGCCACAACATCCAGTACTTTGGAGCTCGTGTAAACGTACTTAAGGCCCTCCTTACTGGTATTGATGGAGGATATGATGATGTCCACCACGACTACAAGGTATTTGACATCGCCCCAATTATTGCAGACGTTCTTGAATACGACGAAGTAATGGAAAACTTTGACAAGTCTCTTGACTGGCTAACTGATACATATGTTGATGCCCTAAACATCATCCACTACATGACTGATAAATACAACTATGAAGCAGTTCAGATGGCCTTTCTTCCATCACACCAACGTGCCAATATGGGATTTGGGATTTGCGGATTTGCAAATGTTGTTGACACACTTTCAGCTATTAAATATGCAACTGTTAAGCCAGTTCGTAATGAAGAAGGACGTATTGTCGACTACGTGACTGAAGGTGAATTCCCACGTTTTGGTGAAGATGACGACCGTGTTGATGAAATCGGTAAACTTGTTATGAAGATGTATCACGAAAAACTTGCCCGCCACAAACTATACAAGAATGCGGAAGCAACAGTATCTCTTCTAACAATCACTTCAAATGTTGCCTACTCTAAACAAACTGGTCACTCACCAGTTAACCGTGGAGTATTCTTAAATGAAGATGGATCAGTTAACTACGATGAATTTGAATTCTTCTCACCAGGGGCTAACCCACTTCCAGCATCTCGCGGTGGATGGTTGCAAAACCTTAACTCAATTTCAAAACTTGAGTTCAAGCACGCAAATGACGGTATCTCACTGACTACCCAAGTTTCACCTCGTGCCCTAGGTAAAACTCGTGATGAGCAAATTGAAAATCTTGTTGATATCCTTGATGCTTACTTCATCAATGGTGGACAACACATGAACCTAAATGTTATGGACCTTAATGACGTTTACGGAAAAATCATGAACGGAGAAGATGTAATCGTACGTATCTCTGGTTACTGTGTAAACACTAAATACCTTGGCCCTGAACAACGTCAAGAACTTACTAAACGTGTTTTCCATGAAGTTCTATCAATGGATGATGCACTCTAATAAGAAAAGAGACTCCCAGGATATCTGGGAGTTTTTTGGTAGTGAAAAAATTAAAAGAACCGTCCTTCATTGTAAAAAGCAGTTTTTTGCTATAATAGGATAGAAGAAAGGAGGCATTCATGCTTGAATATCCATTGATTAATGACACAAGTCGCAAAATTATTCACATCGACATGGATGCCTTTTATGCCTCAGTCGAAGAAAGAGATGACCCATCCCTAGTTGGAAAACCCTTGGTTATTGCCCGAAATCCTTTGGAGAGTGGTGGGCGTGGAGTCGTTTCAACCTGCAACTACGAGGCCAGAAAATACGGTATTCATTCAGCCATGTCTGCAAAAGTTGCCTATGAACTTTGTCCCCAGGCAATTTTTTTGGCAGGTAATTATAGCAAGTACAGGCAGGTATCAAGTCAAATCCATGAAATTTTTCACCGCTACACAGATTTTGTTGAGGGAATTGCCTTTGATGAAGCCTATTTAGATGTGACTGAAAATAAGATTAACAGTCTATCGGCTGTTAAAATTGCTAAAATGATTCAGCACGATATCTATAAGGAACTCCATTTGACCAGCTCTGCTGGCGTATCCTACAATAAATTTTTAGCAAAACTTGCCAGTGATTTTGAAAAACCAAAAGGTTTGACCTTAATTCTCCCAGGAGAGGCTCAGGCATTTCTTGAAAATTTATCCATCAGTAAGTTTAACGGAGTGGGACAAAAAACCGAAGAGAGATTGAATGCTCTTGAAATTTATAAGGGTTCTGACCTGGTTAAAGCAAGTCCCCAAATGTTAGTTGATAATTTGGGAGTTCTGGGCTGGGACCTCTACCTCAAAGCTCACGGTATTCATAACAGTCCGGTCAAGGCTAGTAGAATCAGAAAATCACTGGGTAATGAAAGAACCTACGGGAAACTTTTATACACAGAAGAAGACATAGTAGCAGAAATTTCATCTCTGGCTAAAAATGTGAGTCAAACCCTTAAAAAAGAAAAACTTCAGGGTAAAACCATTGTTTTAAAGCTTAGAACATCTAATTTTGAAACCCATACCAAGCGATTGACCATGGATGAAAAAATAGATGATTTCGAAATAATAAATAAGAGTGCAGTAAAATTACTGGAAGATTTTGATGATATTTTGGCCAAAGGGATAAGACTTTTAGGAGTTACAGTTACAGGTTTTTGAAAAGGAGGATAAGAATTTGGCCGGCAAATAAAAAGGGAACAAAGGGAATGGTTCTTTTCTTGGAAGATTCTGAGTAGAAGATTGCCCCCAGGGAAGCTAGTTGGATTATTAAGAGCACATGATTGTAGCCATTAAATAAGGATAGGCTGGCCAGAAAAAACAAGTCCCCTGCCCCGAGTTTAAAATCAAAAACCATGGCTAAAAGGGCAAGACCTAAGAAAACCATAAAAAGATAATTGATAGGTAGGAAAATTAAAAAAATTAAATTAAAGACGATCCAAACAACTAGGGGATAGGTCTGACTTTTAATGTCATAAATACTAAGAATGGTAGCCATAATTAGCAGAAGAACTTGCGGAAAATTAACTATTTGTAGGTAATACAAGGAAAAATAAATACCAGTGATTAGTTCAAGAGCAGAATACCAGATACTCGTTTTACTTTTACAGTATCGACATTTAAATCTTAAAAAAAGCTGGGATAGTATGGGAATTAAATCATAGTAAGCAAGTTTTGTCTGGCAAGAATCGCATTTTGAATTTGGAAAAACAATTGAAGCTTCTGGAAAACGGTCGATAAGAAGGCCGAAAAAGGAACCAAAAATACTTCCATAAATAAAATAAATAATCATAATAATCACCTCAATTGTACATACGAAAAATATTAATTTTTTAATCCAAATTTTTGCAAAATGATGGTGATTGTCATAAAATTAGAGCATAGAAAGATTGAGGTATTTAAATGTCTAGAGAAAAAACAAAGGAAATTTTAAATCAATCAGTTGCTGATTTATCAAAAGCAAGTGCACTTGTTCACCAAGTACACTGGTACATGCGTGGACCTGGGTTCATGAAGCTTCATCCAAAAATGGATACCTACATGGATCAATTGAACGGAATTCTTGACACACTTTCTGAGCGTTTAATTACAATCGGAGGAAGCCCAGTTTCGACCCTTAAAGAGTTTGATGAACTTTCAAAAATTAAACTTGAAAAGGCAACATGGGATAAGAATATTGAAGAAAGAATCGAGCAAGTAATCGAAGCTTACAAATATCTGGATGGTTTGTTCTACCAAGGTATTGAAGTTTCTGATGAAGAAGGTGACCCTGTAACATCTGACATCTTTACTACAGCAAATGCTGAAATCGAAAAAACAATCTGGATGCTTGAGTCTGAAATCGGACGTGCACCAGGACTATAAAAAACGCGGGAGAGGCCTTGGCATATAGGGTCTCTTTATTATTTTCTTGAAATAAAAAGGGTTTCATGATATGCTTGTCACATATGAAAATGATGAAAACTCTCTATGATGTTCAACAATTATTAAAGCGTTTTGGTATCTATATTTATGTGGGAAAAAGAATCTATGATATCGAGCTGATGAAGATTGAGCTGAAAAATCTCTATGATTCAGGGCTGATTGATCGAGATGACTATCTTCAGGCTGAGCTTATCTTAAGAAGAGAACATAAGATAGAAGAATTAAATAATTAAGTAATAAGGAGTAGCTAATGTTAGAAAAGAAAATCATCGGTATTGATTTAGGTGGAACGACTGTTAAATTTGGAATTTTGACCCTTGAAGGTGAGATTCAGGATAAGTGGTCCATTGAAACTAGAATAACTGATGATGGGAAAAATATAGTTCCAGATATCATTGAAAGTATTAAGCACAGGATGAGTTTGTACAATTTAAGTAAGGATGATTTCATCGGAATCGGTATGGGAAGTCCTGGAAGTGTTGATATTGAAAATGCAACAGTTAGGGGAGCCTACAATCTAAACTGGGCTGAAACACAAGAAGTTGGTAAGAGCATAAGAGAGGGTCTAGGTCTTCCTATTGCTATTGACAATGATGCAAACGTTGCAGCCTTGGGTGAAAGATGGACAGGAGCTGGTGCTAATAATCCAGATGTAATCTTTATGACCCTTGGAACAGGTGTTGGTGGCGGTGTTATTGCTGCCGGAAACCTTATCCATGGGGTAGCTGGAGCAGGTGGCGAAATTGGTCATTTAACAGTCGAACCTGAAGGTGGTTTTGACTGTACTTGCGGTAAGAGCGGATGCCTTGAAACTGTGGCTTCTGCAACAGGAGTGGTTCGAGTTGCTCGTAAAATTTCCGAAGAATATGAAGGTGACAGCCAAATCAAGGCAGCCATTGATGACGGAGAGCAAGTGACTTCAAAGGATATTTTTGTAGCTGCAGAAGCTGGAGACCCTTTTGCTATTAGAATAGTTGATAAGGTATCTTATTACTTGGGTCTAGCTTGTGGAAACCTAGCTAATACCTTAAATCCTGATTCAATTATTATTGGTGGTGGAGTTTCAGCTGCAGGTGAATTTTTACGTTCGCAGGTTGAAAGTTACTTCCAAAAATATACCTTCCCACAGGTCACAGATTCAACCAAAATTAAACTAGCCCAACTAGGAAATGATGCTGGAATTATTGGAGCAGCAAGTCTTGCCATGCAGTTTGATGGCATTTTAGAGGAAGAAATTAATGATTAAATATATTAATATTGTTTTGTTGGTAATTTTACTAGCTCTTATCGCTTGGAATCTTTACCGAGCTTATGTGCTGAAAAAAACCTCTAAAAAGGTTGATAATGAAGAATTTCAAGCTAATATTTCAAAAGGCCAACTAATTGATATCAGAGAAGGTTCTGACTACAGGCGTAAGCATATTCTTGGGGCAAGGAATATTCCAGCCAGTCAATTTAAAAACAGCTTGGCAGCCTTAAACAAGAATAAACCAGTTTTATTGTATGAAGCAGGTAAGCCCCAGCAAGCCTTAAGCCTTGTTTCTGTTTTGACTAAGGCAGGCTTTAGTGATATCTATCTCTTAAAAGATGGTCTAAATGAGTGGAATGGTAAAATAAAAGAAGGCGAATAATCGCCTTTTCTTATATAGATATAGAAGGGGAAATCTTATGGCGATTTGGATGAGCAAGTACTATCTTCCAGACTATGAAGAGGGGCAGGATAAGTACATAAAAAGTGAGCAAGCCTCAAAAATTGCTAGTAGGCTAGGTTTTCAAGACCTCTTGTACTATTCTTATGATGGGCGTGATAAATCCGACCAGGAGCTTAATGCTGATTTAGAAAAACTAGTGGAGCAGGTACAGGATGGCGATTTAGTCTTTGTACAGTATCCCCTTTTTCAGGATGACGATAGATATTCCACAGAATATATTAGACATTTAAGGGCCAAAAAAATTATCCTCATAGCCCTCGTCTGGGACATTCCAGCCTGGTCTTTTAATGATCAAATAACAAATCAGGACGATTATATCCAGGATAATTTAAAATTTTTTGACTGTCTAATAGTTGAAAATGCGACTATGAAAGAAAGAATCAGAAGTCTAAGTGGTTATAGAGATAAGGATATCCTAAGTTTAGATTTGACCGATTTTTTACTGGATCAAAAAGCTCGAGAAGTTATGAAATCTGATAATATCTACTTTTTAAGCGACATGGATTATCAGCCCCTCCCCTTTTTAACAACCCAATTTGAAAAGGTATCAGATCTTGTTTTACAAGGTAGCCTTGCAGGTTATGGCCTTGTCAAAAATAATTTTTTTAATAATTCCTTGGATTTAGCAGTCTATCTAGCTTTAGGAATTCCTCCTCTAGTAAGTAGCGAGAATGTGCAGGCAAGATTTATTCAAGAAAACAAGCTGGGCCTTGTCTATCAAGATATCAATGCACTTCCTGATCTAATTAAGCAAGTAAGTGTAGAAGATTATGACACCTATAAGAAAAATATCAGCAAGTACAGCGAGCTTACTAAATTAGGATTTTTCATGGAAAAAACTCTCTTACAAGCCCTTGATAATTCCTTTTTAAAAGAAAATTAAAATAAAGCGTTGACAAATACTCAAAGCTTTGATAAACTAATAACACTGTCAAGGACAGGTAAATTTGTGATTAATAACTTTGAAAAAAAGTTAAAAAACATGTTGACAGAGTGTTCTACAGATGGTAAACTAACAAAGTTGCTTAAGGGCAACACTTAGTTGGATAACTTGATTAAACAACTAAGAAAAAAGTTAAAAAAAGTAGTTGACAAAGACATTAAGTCATAGTAAACTATAAAAGTTGTCTGAGGGCAACAGTTCAAAACAAGCTTGAAAAAAACTTTAAAAAAGTTCTTGACAAGTAAAACAAGTTTTGATAAACTAATGAAGTTGTCTCGAAGGAGATGACGATAGACCTTTGAAAACTGAACAAAGTAAAACGAACCAAATGTGCAGGGTGAATGTTTAGACATTCAACTGTCAATTTTGACAATAAATAAAGCAACAAAAGCGAGCTAGTGACTATTAATAGTCTGCTCATAATTTATATGAGAGTTTGATCCTGGCTCAGGACGAACGCTGGCGGCGTGCCTAATACATGCAAGTTGAGCGCTGAAATCTGGTACTTGTACTAGATGGATGAGCAGCGAACGGGTGAGTAACGCGTGGGTAACCTGCCTTATAGAGGGGGATAACTACTGGAAACGGTAGCTAATACCGCATAACACTTAGTATCACATGATACGGAGTTGAAAGTGCCAACTGGTACACTATGAGATGGACCCGCGTTGTATTAGCTAGTTGGTGAGGTAAAGGCTCACCAAGGCGATGATACATAGCCGACCTGAGAGGGTGATCGGCCACACTGGGACTGAGACACGGCCCAGACTCCTACGGGAGGCAGCAGTAGGGAATCTTCGGCAATGGACGAAAGTCTGACCGAGCAACGCCGCGTGAGTGAAGAAGGTTTTCGGATCGTAAAACTCTGTTGTAAGAGAAGAACACCAGAAAGAGTGGAAAGCTTTCTGGCTGACGGTATCTTACCAGAAAGCCACGGCTAACTACGTGCCAGCAGCCGCGGTAATACGTAGGTGGCAAGCGTTGTCCGGATTTATTGGGCGTAAAGCGAGCGCAGGCGGTTCATTAAGTCTGATGTAAAAGGCAGTGGCTCAACCATTGTAAGCATTGGAAACTGGTGAACTTGAGTGCAGTAGAGGAGAGTGGAATTCCATGTGTAGCGGTGAAATGCGTAGATATATGGAGGAACACCGGAGGCGAAAGCGGCTCTCTGGACTGTAACTGACGCTGAGGCTCGAAAGCGTGGGGAGCAAACAGGATTAGATACCCTGGTAGTCCACGCCGTAAACGATGAGTGCTAGATGTTCGGGGGTATCCACCCCTGAGTGTCGCAGCTAACGCATTAAGCACTCCGCCTGGGGAGTACGACCGCAAGGTTGAAACTCAAAGGAATTGACGGGGGCCCGCACAAGCGGTGGAGCATGTGGTTTAATTCGAAGCAACGCGAAGAACCTTACCAGGTCTTGACATACGAGTGCTATCCCTAGAGATAGGGAGTTCCTTTGGGACACTCGATACAGGTGGTGCATGGTTGTCGTCAGCTCGTGTCGTGAGATGTTGGGTTAAGTCCCGCAACGAGCGCAACCCCTATTGTTAGTTGCCATCATTAAGTTGGCACTCTAGCGAGACTGCCGGTAATAAACCGGAGGAAGGTGGGGATGACGTCAAATCAGCATGCCCCTTATGACCTGGGCTACACACGTGCTACAATGGGAAGTACAACGAGTCGCAAGCCGGTGACGGCAAGCTAATCTCTTAAAGCTTCTCTCAGTTCGGATTGTAGGCTGCAACTCGCCTACATGAAGTCGGAATCGCTAGTAATCGCGGATCAGCACGCCGCGGTGAATACGTTCCCGGGCCTTGTACACACCGCCCGTCACACCACGAGAGTTTGTAACACCCGAAGTCGGTGAGGTAACCGCAAGGAGCCAACCGCCTAAGGTGGGATAGATGATTGGGGTGAAGTCGTAACAAGGTAGCCGTATCGGAAGCGTGCGGCTGGATCACCTCCTTTCTAAGGAAAATACGAGGATACCTGCACATTTAGTTTTGCATTGTTTAGTTTTGAGAGGTTTATACCTAAAACAAGATATATATCTTCTCAAAGAAGATTGGGGCCTTAGCTCAGCTGGGAGAGCGCCTGCTTTGCACGCAGGAGGTCAGCGGTTCGATCCCGCTAGGCTCCATAGGTAGTTGAATTACTACCGCATCGATCATTGAAAATTGAATAATTTCTAATATAACAAAGAAATAAACCGAAAATGCTGTGATTTAAAGAGTTTAAAAACGAAGAAATCAAAACTTATAACTGAATTTAATAATTCAAAATTAAAGGTTAAGTTAATAAGGGCGCACGGTGGATGCCTTGGCACTAGGAGCCGAAGAAGGACGTGACTAACTACGATATTTCACGGGGAGCTGTAAGTAAGCGATGATCCGTGAGTTTCCGAATGGGGGAACCCAACATCTAATGGATGTTATCCATACATGAATACATAGTGTATGAGAAGGAAGACGCAGTGAACTGAAACATCTAAGTAGCTGCAGGAAGAGAAAGCAAATGCGATTTCCTGAGTAGCGGCGAGCGAAACGGAAGAAGACCAAACCAAGGGACTTGTCCCTTGGGGTTGTAGGACTGCAACGTGGACTTACATTTTATAGAAGAATTACCTGGAAAGGTAAGCCAGAGAGAGTAATAGCCTCGTAATCGAAATAGAATGTATACCTAGCAGTATCCTGAGTACGGCAAGACACGAGGAATCTTGTCGGAATCCGGGAGGACCATCTCCCAAGTCTAAATACTCCCTAGTGACCGATAGTGAACCAGTACCGTGAGGGAAAGGTGAAAAGAACCCCGGAAGGGGAGTGAAATAGCACCTGAAACCGTGTGCCTACAACAAGTTCGAGCCCGTTAATGGGTGAGAGCGTGCCTTTTGTAGAATGAACCGGCGAGTTACGTTATGTTGCGAGGTTAAGATGAAGAGTCGGAGCCGTAGCGAAAGCGAGTCTTAATAGGGCGCTTTAGTAACATGATGTAGACCCGAAACCATGTGACCTATCCATGAGCAGGTTGAAGGTGAGGTAAAACTCACTGGAGGACCGAACCAGAGTACGTTGAAAAGTGCTTGGATGACTTGTGGATAGCGGAGAAATTCCAAACGAACTTGGAGATAGCTGGTTCTCTCCGAAATAGCTTTAGGGCTAGCGTCGTAATTTAAATGTCTTGGAGGTAGAGCACTGTTTGGGTGAGGGGTCCATCCCGGATTACCAATCTCAGATAAACTCCGAATGCCAATGACATATGTACGGCAGTCAGACTGCGAGTGCTAAGATCCGTAGTCGAAAGGGAAACAGCCCAGACCACCAGCTAAGGTCCCAAAATATATGTTAAGTGGAAAAGGATGTGGGGTTGCACAGACAACTAGGATGTTAGCTCAGAAGCAGCTACCATTCAAAGAGTGCGTAATAGCTCACTAGTCGAGTGACCCTGCGCCGAAAATGTACCGGGGCTAAACATATTACCGAAGCTGTGGAATTACTTTTTAAGTAATTGGTAGGAGAGCGTTCTATACAGCGCCGAAGCGTATACCGTGAGGAGTGCTGGAGCGTATATAGAAGTGAGAATGCCGGTATGAGTAGCGAAAGACAGGTGAGAATCCTGTCCACCGTAAGACTAAGGTTTCCAGGGGAAGGCTCGTCCGCCCTGGGTTAGTCGGGACCTAAGGAGAGGCCGAAAGGCGTATCCGATGGACAACAGGTTGATATTCCTGTACTAGATATTATAGTGATGGAGGGACGCAGTAGGCTAACATGTGCCAGTTAATGGATTCTGGTCTAAGCAGTGAGGTGTAGTATGAGTCAAATGCTTGTACTTCTAACATTGAGCTGTGATGGGGAAGCGACTAAGGTCGCGAAGTATGTGATGTCACACTGCCGAGAAAAGCTTCTAGCGTTTAAATAATATCTACCCGTACCGCAAACCGACACAGGTAGTCGAGGCGAGTAGCCTCAGGTGAGCGAGAGAACTCTCGTTAAGGAACTCGGCAAAATGGCCCCGTAACTTAGGGAGAAGGGGCGCTGACTTTAAGTCAGCCGCAGTGAATAGGCCCAAGCGACTGTTTATCAAAAACACAGCTCTCTGCTAAATCGTAAGATGATGTATAGGGGGTGACGCCTGCCCGGTGCTGGAAGCGTTAAGAGGAGTGCTTAGCGTAAGCGAAGCGTATGAATTGAAGCCCCAGTAAACGGCGGCCGTAACTATAACGGTCCTAAGGTAGCGAAATTCCTTGTCGGGTAAGTTCCGACCCGCACGAAAGGCGTAACGATTTGGGCACTGTCTCAACGAGAGACTCGGTGAAATTTTAGTACCTGTGAAGATGCAGGTTACCCGCGACAGGACGGAAAGACCCCATGGAGCTTTACTGCAGTTTGATATTGAGTATCTGTACCACATGTACAGGATAGGTAGGAGCCTAAGATTCATGCACGCCAGTGTATGATGAGGCGTTGTTGGGATACTACCCTTGTGTTATGGCTACTCTAACCCGCACCATTAATCATGGTGGGAGACAGTGTCTGACGGGCAGTTTGACTGGGGCGGTCGCCTCCTAAAAGGTAACGGAGGCGCCCAAAGGTTCCCTCAGAATGGTTGGAAATCATTCATAGAGTGTAAAGGTATAAGGGAGCTTGACTGCGAGATCTACAAATCGAGCAGGGACGAAAGTCGGGCTTAGTGATCCGGTGGTTCCGCATGGAAGGGCCATCGCTCAACGGATAAAAGCTACCCTGGGGATAACAGGCTTATCTCCCCAAGAGTTCACATCGACGGGGAGGTTTGGCACCTCGATGTCGGCTCGTCGCATCCTGGGGCTGTAGTCGGTCCCAAGGGTTGGGCTGTTCGCCCATTAAAGCGGCACGCGAGCTGGGTTCAGAACGTCGTGAGACAGTTCGGTCCCTATCCGTCGCGGGCGTAGGAAATTTGAGAGGATCTGTCCTTAGTACGAGAGGACCGGGATGGACTTACCGCTGGTGTACCAGTTGTTCTGCCAAGAGCATCGCTGGGTAGCTATGTAGGGAAGGGATAAGCGCTGAAAGCATCTAAGTGCGAAGCCCACCTCAAGATGAGATTTCCCACCAATTATTGGTTAAGAGCCCTGAAAGATGATCAGGTAGATAGGCTAGAAGTGGAAGTGTGGTGACACATGTAGCGGACTAGTACTAATCGCTCGAGGACTTATCCTAAAATAAGAGTCAAGCAACATTTGAAGTTGTTTCCAAGTTATATGAAATTATTCAATTTTGAGTGATCGAAGATGGCGTAAGCCGAAAAGATTACAAACAAGTTTGGTGCTTATTGCACGAGAGATACACCTGTTCCCATGTCGAACACAGAAGTTAAGTCTCGTTACGCCGGAAGTAGTTGGGGGTTGCCCCCTGTGAGATATGGTAGGCGCCAAGCGAATATTCCGCCATAGCTCAGTTGGTAGTAGCGCATGACTGTTAATCATGATGTCGTAGGTTCGAGTCCTACTGGCGGAGTTTCTAAAGAATCTGTTAAAGATTCTTTTTTAATAGCTTAATTATGTGATATAATGAAGCCAATAACAGCCTTTTTCTGGAAGAGTAGTTTAGTATACGACTTAAAGGGAATGTGTGCCACCGACTGTAAGCACACTAGTTTATGACTAGATGAAGTTCACCCAGTAGTATGGGCAGGGAGTGTTCCCTTATCAAAAAGAGTTGTACTTTTTAAGTGCATAAATTAGGATGGTACCACGGTCTTTCGTTCCTTTAGGGAGCGAAGGGCCGTTTTTTTGTTATAAAATTAATAAATATATAGTATAAGTAAGAGGAGAACTATGACTTTACAAACACAAATTGAAGAATTAAGAGCAAAAGCCCTTGCAAAACTTGAAGAAGTCGATACCGAGAAAGTTTTAAATGATATCCGTGTAGCTATTCTTGGGAAAAAAGGGGAGCTTACCGAAATTCTTAAAGGGATGAAGGATCTTTCACCTGAAGAACGCCCAGTAATCGGTGCCCTTGCAAACGAATTCCGTGACAAGGTTTCAGCCCTTCTTGAAAGCAAGAAAGCTGAGCTTGAGGAAAAAGCCATGCAGGAAGCCCTTAAGAATGAAACAATCGACGTAACCCTACCAGGTAAGGAAGTGAAACGCGGAACTCGCCACGTTTTGACTCAAACAACTGAAGAAATCGAAGATATCTTCCTAGGAATGGGCTACCAAATCGTTGACGGTTATGAAGTGGAAACTGACTTCTACAACTTCGAACGTATGAACCTGCCTAAGAACCACCCAGCTCGTGACATGCAGGATACCTTCTATATCACACCAGAAATCCTTCTACGTACCCACACAAGTCCAGTTCAGGCCCGCACAATGGATAAACACGACTTCACAAAAGGTCCTCTTAAGATGATCAGTCCAGGACGTGTTTACCGCCGTGATACTGATGATGCGACTCACTCACACCAGTTCCACCAAATTGAAGGACTTGTGGTTGACGAAAACATCTCAATGGGTGACCTTAAGGGAACTCTTGAAACACTAATGAAGAAAATGTTTGGTGAGGACCGCGAAATCCGCCTTCGTCCAAGCTACTTCCCATTCACTGAGCCATCAGTTGAGGTTGACGTATCATGCTTCAAGTGTGGAGGAAAAGGATGTAACGTATGTAAGCAAACAGGATGGATTGAAATCCTTGGAGCTGGAATGGTTCACCCACGCGTACTTGAAATGAGCGGAATCGACTCTCAAAAATACTCAGCATTCGCCTTCGGACTTGGTCAAGAGCGTATTGCAATGCTTCGCTACGGGATTAACGACATCCGCGGATTCTACCTGGGCGACCAACGTTTCACAGAACAGTTCAAATAGAATTAGAGGTATAGAAAATGTTAGTTTCATATAAATGGTTAAAAGAATATGTAGACTTCGACGCTACAGCTGAAGAACTTTCAGAGAAAATGTCGACAAGTGGGATCGAGGTTGAAGGTGTTGAATCTCGCATGGACGGACTAAAAAACATCGTGACAGGTCTAGTTGTTTCATGTGAAAAGATCCCTGAAACTCACCTTTCACTTTGCCAGATTGACACAGGTGACGACGAGCCCCGTCAAATCGTTTGCGGTGCCCCAAATGTCCGTGAAGGTGTTAAGGTAATCGTTGCCCTTCCAGGTGCCCGTATTGCTGGTAACTATAAGATCAAGAAGGGCAAAATGCGTGGATATGAGTCGCTTGGAATGCTTTGTTCCCTAGGCGAACTTGGCTTCCCTGACTCAGTAGTTCCAAAGGAATACGCTGATGGAATCTACCTTATGCCTGAAGATGCAGTTGTTGGTGAAGCGGTATTCCCTTACATCGGAATGGACGACCAGGTTCTTGAACTTTCAATCACTCCTAACCGTGCTGACGCCCTTTCAATGTGTGGTGTTGCCCACGAAGTTGGTGCCATCTACAACAAACCAGTTAACTTCCCTGAAGTAGTCCTTACTGAAACAGACAGGGCAGCAAGTGAAGAAATCCAGGTTGAGGTTTCAACTGACAAGTCTAAAACTTACAAGGCCCGCGTTATTGAAAACGTAACTGTTGCCCCAAGTCCAGTTTGGCTTCAGAACCTTCTTATGAACGAAGGAATCCGTCCAATCAATAATGTAGTTGACGTGACTAACTACATTCTTATGTACTTTGGACAACCTCTGCACGCCTTTGACCTTGACACATTTAAGGATTCGAAGATTGTAGTCCGCGATGCTTCAAACGGTGAAAAACTTACAACCCTTGACGGTGTTGAACGCGATCTTTCTGCAGACGACCTTGTAATCACTGTAGCTAACGAGCCAGTGGCCCTAGCTGGGGTTATGGGTGGTCTTGATACTGAGATCACTCCTGAGTCAACTCGCGTGGTTCTTGAGTCTGCCCTCTTTGACGGTGGATCAATTCGTAAGACAAGCCAAAAATTCAACCTTCGCAGTGAAGCAAGTGCCCGCTTTGAAAAGGGAATCAACGAAGCTGACGTGGCTCTTGCCCTTGACGCTGCAGCTGCTATGATTGCTGAGCTTTCTGGTGGTGTGGTTCTTAACGGAATCGTTGAGAGCAACAACTACCTACCTAACCCAGTTGAGGTTTCAATCACCCTTGATAAGATCAACCGTTCACTTGGAACAAGCCTTACAGCTGAACGTGTCCTTGAAATCTTCACGCAACTTGGTTTTGCAGCAAGTGAGGCAGATGGAAACTTTACTGTTTCAATTCCGCCACGCCGCTGGGATATCTCAATCGAAGCTGACCTTGTTGAAGAAGTAGCCCGCATCTATGGTTACGACAACCTTCCTTCAACTCTTCCAGCAGCTGGAAGCACAATTGGTGAACTTACACCAATGCAGGCCCTTCGCCGTAACACACGTACAGTCCTTGAGGGAGCTGGCCTAACTGAGGTTATCGGCTACGCCTTAACAACTCCAGAAAAGGCAAGCCAGTTCACAAAACTTAAGACTGACCTTGTAAGCCTTGCTATGCCAATGAGTGAGGACCGTCAAACCCTTCGTAACTCAATCATTCCAGGCATGCTTGATATCGTCCGTTACAACAACTCACGTGGTAATCAGGAACTTTCAATCTATGAGATAGGAAATGTCTTCTTCAAGTTTGGTACTGAATCAGACGAACGTCCAACTGAACTTCCACAGGTTGGTATGGCCTTCACTGGTAAGACAGACTTCTACGCTGCTAAAGGTGTTGTTGAAACCCTCCTTCGTGACCAAAATGTTCGTTTCGAGCGTGAGGAAGAAATCAAGGAAATGCACCCAGGACGCACAGCCCGCGTTATCGTAAACGACAGCGAGATTGGTTTTGTTGGTCAGGTCCACCCTGCAACAGCAAAAGCCTACGACGTCCCAGCAACTTACGTAGCAAGCCTTGATTTAACTGGAATCCTTGACAACAAGCCAGAGCAAGTAGTCTTTGCGGAAATTCCAAAATTCCCAGCAGTTAAGCGTGACTTAGCCCTCCTTGTTGACCGCCTGACAGAAAACCAGGAGATTCTTGACATCATCGATTCAGCTAAGGTTAAGATGCTTAAGGACGTTTCAATCTTTGACGTCTACACTGGGGAAAATGTAAGTGAAGACAAGAAGTCAATGGCCTACAGCCTGATCTTCCAAAACCCTGAACAAACCCTTACTGACGAAGATATTACTTCATACATGAAGAAAATTACTAAGAAACTAGAAGAAGCTGGTTTTGAGGTAAGGTAGAAAAAGAGTCCAACATTATGTTGGGCTTTTTTGTTTCCTAGCCACTGATAGTATTTTATAGTACAATATTTATAATGAAGTGTTTTGAAGGGAGTTTAGAGGTGAAAAAGGTTGGAGTCTTATTGGTATTTATAATAGTTTTATTGCCACTGAGTGCATGCGAAAAGGGAAAAAATAGTAAATCAGAGGAACTTATTTCAGTTAGCGATGAAGGTACTACTAATAAGTCTAGTCAAGAGCAAGTTACAAGTGACCAAGGGGAGCCTTCCGTTTCCCTATCAGATACTGGTTATCATGATTTACTTTTTAAAGATGAGTTAGCAGAGGCTAGAGTTGAACTTTATGATGCGGGGATAAATTCTGCTTCCATAAATGATAGTGAGTTAAAAGGCTATATAAATGATGCCAAGCTTAAACATATTGACCTAGTAACCTTTATTAGCGAAAATATTTTAAATTAATATTTTTACCTTCTTAAGACTAATTGATAATTAGGAGAATATTCATATGAAAAAATTATACATGCTAGTTGCGACCTTACTTACCATGGGGGCAGTAACTAATGGAGCTTTAGCAGATGACTCCCCTAAAAATTCTGTTTCATCTACAGAAGTAATTTCAGAAGTAAGCTCAGAAATGAGTACTGATGTAATATCTGCAAGTACAGGTGAAAGTTCTTTGAGTTTGGAATCCAGCTATTCTGAGTTTACAACAGGGGATGAATCTTCTGGTGGACCAGTAACTAGCGAGGATACTAGTACAAATCAAGCAACTAATCCGACAACCATGGTTGATGAAGTTGCAAAAGTGGATTACTCGGCCCATGTGCAAGATATTGGCTGGCAGGGGTATGTTTCCGATAATCAGGTGGCAGGTACCGTGGGACGAAGTCTTCGAATGGAGGCACTAAGGATTAATTTTCCTGTAAGTGGAATATCTGGTAAGATTGAGTATTCAGCCCATGTGCAAGATATTGGCTGGCAGGAATATGTTTCAAATAATCAGGTGGCAGGTACTGTGGGACGAAGTCTCCGAATGGAAGCTTTAAAAATCCGTTTAACAGGAGACTTGGCTAATCGCTATGATATCTATTACAGAGCCCACATTCAGGATAAGGGATGGCTTAATTGGGCTAAAAATGACCAGCCTGTTGGGAGTTCATCTGCTGGAAAAAGAATGGAAGCCATTCAAATAAAATTGGTTCCCAAGGGGGAACAAGCACCTAGTGGAGAGGGTAAATCCTATTTGGTTGGTGATGAAGCAAGACTTCCACAAGAGATAGTTCCTAGCGTCAACTATCAAACGCATGTTCAAAATATTGGTTGGCAGGATAAGGTTAGTAATGGTAGTATTGCTGGAACCGTTGGCCAATCTTTGAGGGTTGAAGCCTTGAAGGTTAGCTTGGCAAATGCTCGTTTATCAGGGGCTGTAGAATACTCAGCTCATGTACAAGACATTGGCTGGCAGGGATATGTTTCAAATGATAATATATCTGGTACCGTGGGGCGTAGTCTTCGGATGGAAGCCTTAAAGATTCGTTTAACAGGAGATTTGGCTAATTATTTTGATATCTACTACCGAGTCCATGTCCAAGACTACGGTTGGCTAAATTGGACTAAGAATGATAATCCGGCAGGTACTAGTGCTATGTCTAAGCGGCTAGAGGCCCTTCAAATTGTCATTATCAGTAAGTCTGATCAGGGACCACCATCAAACGGACAAGTGGCCTTTATAGCTGGACAGGCTCCTAAGGATCCTATTGTTGAGAGGATGAAGGCCGTCCCTTATTATTATTCGCAAAGAGACCCTAGGTGGAGGTACGCCTATGTTGGTAATTATCAGATGGGACCAACAGGCTGCGTCCCAACAAGTTTAAGTATGATTTTAAAGGGTTCTTATGGAACAGAAGCAAATCCATTCTTTGTAGCCAGTCAAATGGCCCGCTTGGGTGGTTTTAATCAACGCTACAGGGGGGCTAGTGGAACAGATTTGGTCCTAACGGCTCAGGCTTTTGGTCGAACAGTTAGGAAGGCCGATACCCTAGATCAGCTAAATTATTACCTCTCACAAGGTTATCCAGTAATCTTGTTTCAAAATGTTGGAATTGGTCATGCTGTTGTTGTTCACGGCTACAGTAATGGTCTTACTAAAGTTTATGATCCCTATGATAGGATGTTTTATCCTGATGGCTGGACTTCAACTTACAGTCTTTGGCAAAATCCATCAAATGATTCCCTTGACTGGGATCAAGGAAGACCTGCTTTTGTTATCATGTAAGCTATAATCAAAAAAACTACCAATTAATGTTGGTAGTTTTTTGATTATATTTTTTCGCGTCTGGCAAACTCACTAAATCTAAAGGTATCAACCTGGTGGTGGCTTTCTGTATACTGAAAAAGTTGAGCATTTGAAAGGAAGACATGACTTTTTACATTTACCACATGATGGTCGTCAGCTGATAAATCAATGTATTCTTTGTCAAAATCATTTAAAAAATCAATGGTGACTTCTTTTTGGGCATAAGAAATATCCAAGTTTAAAGTTCCCTCCAGGTATTCATAAAGGGAATTTTGGGCAATATCTTCTGTCATATGAGGGATTATACTACATAGGAGGTAGTCCTGGTCAAGAACAACTGATTTACCATTGATTGTCCTTAATCGAAGGATTGACCACACCTCCTGGTTGAGTGGGAAACGAGTAAGGGCTGATAATTTGCTATCAATTTTAATCTTTTTAAGGTCAATAACTGTGGTTAGGCTTTTAAAGTCTAAATTTTGTTGTAATTCCTTGTAGCTGGTAAGTCCAGATAGGGGGAACTGCAATTTATCAGATGAGATTACAAGGCTTCCCTTGCCCATTTGCTTTTGAATGTAGCCCCTGGTTTCTAGGATATTTAGGGCCTGGCGAATGGTTGAACGACTGGCCTGATAGTGATTTGATAGGATGCTTTCACTGGGTAAAAAGCTCCCTGAAGGATAGGTATTATTTAATATTTGCTCCTTTAAATCTTGAGCAATCAATTCATATTTATTCATATGTGACAATTTTATCAAAAAAATGTGAAAAAATAAATTGAAAACGGTTGCACTTTATAAAAATATAAGCTATAATCAAAATATAAACTTGTATGTACAGGTTGTAAAAAGAAAATAGGAGAAAAAGATGAGTAAGTATGAAAAAGATGCCCAGAATCTTCTTGTTGCAATAGGAGGCAAGGAGAATATTGCTGGTGTATCACACTGTGCGACTAGGATGCGTTTTGTCTTAAATGATGACAAAAAGGCAAATGTTAAGGAAATAGAAAAAATTTCGACAGTTAAGGGAACCTTTACAAATGCCGGTCAATTTCAGGTCATTATCGGAAATGATGTATCGACCTTCTACCAAGATTTTCTAGCTGTATCAGGAATTGAAGGGATGTCTAAGGAGGCAGCCAAATCAAAAGCCAAGCAAAATCAATCTTGGTTGCAAAGGGGAGTTACAACTCTTGCTGAAATTTTCACACCTTTACTTCCAGCTATCATCGTTGGGGGATTGATTCTTGGTCTAAGAAATATCCTTGAAGGAGTGCAAATTCAAGCCTTAGGACAAAAAATAGTTGACGGTGTTGCTGCTCTAAATCCAGATGGAACAAAGATTTATAATACAGTTGTTGATGTATCGCCATTTTGGGATGGAGTGAATTCCTTCTTATGGCTACCTGCAGAAGCGATCTTCCACTTCCTACCAGTCGGAGTAGTATGGAGTGTTGTTAAACGTTTCGGTGGAACTCAGATTCTTGGGATTGTCCTTGGGATTACTCTAGTTAGTCCACAGCTTTTAAATGCCTATTCAGTAAATGATGCACGTGCTGATGGATCAATTGCCGAGTGGGTTTGGAATTTTGGTTCCTTCCAAATTGAAAAAATCGGTTACCAGGCTCAGGTTATTCCAGCTATCTTTACAGCCCTACTCTTTGTTTTCCTTGAAAAACAACTGAGAAAGGTCATCCCTGAAGCGGTATCAATGATTTTCGTTCCCCTCTTTAGCTTACTTCCAGCAATTATTGCAGCTCATACAATTATTGGGCCAATCGGTTGGAAAATTGGTCAGGCCCTATCAACAGTTGTTAATGCGGGTCTATCAAGCTCAGTAAACTGGCTTTTCGCCCTAGTATTTGGAGCCCTTTATGCACCACTTGTAATTACGGGACTTCACCATACCTTACTAGCAATTGACTTCCAGCTAATCGGAGACTTAGGCTACACTAACCTATGGCCAATGATCTGTCTTTCAAATATTGCCCAAGGTGCAGCAGTAGCAGGATTAATTTTACTTCACAAACGCACCATGCGTAACAACAAGGAAGAACTTGAGCGTGAGGAGCAGGTTTCAATTCCAGCCCTAATTTCTGCTTGGTTGGGGGTAACTGAGCCAGCCATGTTTGGTATCAACCTTAAATTCATGTATCCATTTGTAGCCGGAATGGCCGGAGCTGGTCTTGCATCAATGTATGCTACTTTGACAAGTGTACGTGCCAACTCTGTTGGTGTTGGTGGTCTACCAGGAATTTTAGCCATCCAGTACAACTCAATGATTAACTTTGCAATCTCTATGATTATTGCAATCGCAGTACCCCTAGTGCTTGTCTTTGTATTCCGCAAAATTCCAGCCCTTAACAAGGTTGAAGTTCCTTATGTTGACGAAGAAGAATACAAGGCACACCCAATTGTTGAACAAGGTCCAGTAAGTCAAGATGTCAAGGTTCCTCTTTCAGGACAAATTTTACCTCTAAGTGAAACACCTGACCCTATGTTTGCCGAAAAACTTATTGGTGATGGGGCATTAATTGATCCAGATGCAGGAGTTTTAGTGGCACCATTTGATGGTATTGTTCAGATGGTCTTCCCAACCAACCACGCTATTGGTCTTATTTCAAATGATGGGGTTGAACTTTTAATCCACATCGGGCTTGATACAGTTAACTTGCAAGGTAAATACTTTGAAGGTTTAGTTGAAAGTGGACAAAGAATTAAGGCAGGAGATGAACTTATTAAGTTTGATCTAGCGGCCCTTAAAAAAGAAGGCTATGTTACAAAGACTCCAGTAATTGTAACCAACCAAGATAGATTCCAAGTTGATGATGTGAAAACAAGTGGTCAAGCTGTAATTGGCGACAAACTATTCACAGCAACAAGTATTAATAATTAAATTAAAAATAGGGCTGATGAGGCCCTACTTTTATGTTAGAAGAATGGAGATGAAGATGACTTTTAAAGATAAAGTAATTTACCAAATTTATCCAAAATCGTATTTGGATACAACAGGCTCAGGTGTCGGTGACCTTAGGGGGATTATCAAGAAACTTGATTACTTAGAAGACCTTGGGGTTGACATGATTTGGCTTAATCCAATTTACCCAAGTCCACAAAAAGATAATGGCTATGATATTTCAGACTATGTTGCCATTAATCCTGATTTTGGTAGTATGGAAGATTTTGAGGAGCTGGTAAAAGAAGGTAAAAAACGTAATATTGGCTTCATGCTTGACATGGTTTTAAACCATGTTTCAACTGAGCATGAATGGTTTAAAAAAGCCTTGGCAGGAGATAAGTACTACCAAGATTTCTTTATTCTAAGGGATGAGCCAACGGATTGGATTAGTAAATTTGGAGGAAATGCCTGGGCACCTTTTGGTGACACTGGAAAATACTACCTGCACCTTTTTGATAAAACTCAGGCTGACTTAAACTGGCGTAATCCTCATGTAAGGGAAGAGTTATTTAATGTAGTTAAATTCTGGATGGACAAGGGAGTTCATGGCTTTAGATTTGACGTTATTAACCTGATTGGTAAGGATGAAGTCTTAAAAAATAATCCAGAAAATGAAGGTAAGGCTGAGTACACTGATAAACCATTGACCCATGAATACCTAAGAGAATTAAATGAAGCGACTTTTGGCCATGATTTAGAAAGTATTACAGTAGGTGAAATGTCTTCAACAACCATTGAAAATTGCATTCTTTATACCAGACCAGACCGTCATGAGCTATCAATGACCTTTAATTTCCACCATTTGAAGGTTGACTACAAGGACGGGAAAAAATGGAGCAAGCAGGCCTTTGACTTTGAAGAATTAAAAAATCTTTTCCACAACTGGGGTGAGGACATGTCAGAAGGAAATGGTTGGAATGCATTATTCTGGAATAACCATGACCAACCGCGGGCTTTGAATCGATTTGTTGATGTTAAAAACTTCAGGGTTAAGGGAGCTATGATGCTTGCGGCTTCAATTCACTTAAGCCGCGGGACACCTTATATTTACATGGGAGAAGAGATTGGAATGATTGACCCAGATTTCACTTCAATGGCTGATTATGTGGATGTCGAGTCCCTAAATGCCTATGAGGAGATGAAGGCTAGTGGTAAATCACCTGAGGAAGCCTTTGAGATTATTCAAATCAAATCTCGTGATAATTCAAGGATTCCTATGCAGTGGGATGATAGTAAAAATGGAGGATTCTCTATAGGTACTCCTTGGCTTTCTAGCGGAAATCATCCACAGATAAATCTTGAAGCTGAGAAAAATGGTGCCATTATTAATTTTTATAAGGATTTAATTAAACTTAGGAAGACCCATAAAATTATTTCAGAAGGAAGCTATAAAAAAGCCCTTGTAGATAGCAAGGAAATCTATGCTTTCATCAGGGAATTTGATGGCAAAAAATTATTTGTTGCCAATAATTTTTCAGCTGAGGAAGTAGCTCTTGATTTACCTAGTGAATTTAAGGCTGGAGAGCTTCTTATTTCAAACTATGAAGATAACAATCTTGAAAAACTTAAACCTTACCAAAGCCTTGCTATTTTCAGCAAATAGGAAAGGATCAATCCCACTAAAGTTTATTTTGGTGGGATTTTTTTGAAAAAATATGTTATTATAGGGTGATAAATTTTGTATGGGAGACGATAATGATAGAACCAAAATATAAGCGCGTGGTACTGAAATTAAGCGGAGAAGCTCTAGCAGGAGATGAAGGATTTGGGATTAATCCAATCGTTGTTAAGGGAATTGCCCAGGAATTAAGGGAAGTCCATGATTTAGGTGTTGAGATTGCAATCGTTGTAGGTGGCGGAAACATCTGGCGTGGGCAAACTGGAGCAAGCCTTGGAATGGAACGTGCTCAGGCTGATTATATGGGTATGCTTGCAACTATTATGAATGCCCTAGCCCTTCAAGATACCCTTGAAAATGAAGACGTGCCAACTCGTGTTCAATCATCAATCGACATGCGTCAAATTGCAGAACCTTATATTCGTCGTAAGGCTGAACGCCATCTGGAAAAAAATCGTGTGGTTATTTTTGCAGGGGGAACAGGGAACCCTTACTTCTCAACAGATACGACAAGTGCCTTAAGGGCTGCAGAAATCAATGCTGATGTAATTCTTATGGCTAAAAATGGGGTGGATGGAATCTATGACGCTGACCCTAATAAGGATGAAAATGCTACTAAATTTGAGCACTTGACTCACATGGATGTAATCTCTCAAGGCTTGCAAGTTATGGATACTACAGCAAGCACCCTTTCAATGGATAATGATATCCCACTAGTAGTATTTAATCTGAATGAAGCAGGAAATATCCGCCGTGCGGTTCTTGGTGAAAATATCGGGACAACAGTCGATTAAGCTAGCTAGATAGAATAGGAGAGAAAAATGACAAACGAAATTTTAAAAAATGCAAAAGAGAGAATGGAACAATCACAAGCAAGCTTGCTTCGTGAATTTGGAAGCATTCGTGCTGGACGTGCTAATGCAAGTCTTTTAGACCGTATTCAGGTTGAATATTACGGGGCACCAACTCCCCTTAACCAATTAGCTTCAATTGCAATTCCTGAAGCACGTGTCCTTTTGATTACACCATTTGATAAATCATCAATCAAGGATATCGAGCATGCTATTAATGCAAGTGATTTAGGGATTACCCCTCAATCAGATGGAACAATTATCCGCCTGGTGATTCCTCAATTAACTGAAGAACGTCGTAAGGAACTTGCTAAGGAAGTTAAGAAGGTCGCTGAAGGTTCAAAAGTAGCCATTAGAAATATCCGTCGCGATGCTATGGATACGGCTAAAAAGCAAGAAAAAAATAGTGAAATTACTGAAGATGAACTACGTGGACTTGAAAAAGAGATTCAAAACATTACAGATGAATCTGTTAAACATATTGACAAGCTCACAAAAGATAAGGAAACAGAATTATTAGACGTTTAAACGTCTCGAAAAGAAGACTGGGGCTTACCCAGCTTTTTTTCACAGGAAAGGACATGCTATGAACGATTTATTAGCAAAATATATAACCGCCATTGTTACAGATGAAAATGACAACAGTTATTTTCTACAAAAAAATGGACACACTTTAATCCTCGATAAGTCTGAGGGTGAACATGCCCTTGGAGATACGGTCAAGGTCTTTGTTTATACCGACAAAAAAGGAAAGCCAAAGGCAACAACCATTTTTCCAACAGCAGGGCGTGACAACTACGGCTGGGGGACAGTAACAGAGGTTAGACGCGATCTTGGAGTCTTTGTTGACATCGGCCTACCCGGAAAAGATGTCGTTATTTCCATGGACAATCTCCCTGAGCTTAAAAACTTATGGCCCAAGGAGGGAGACAAGCTTTATGTAACCCTTGAGGTCGATCCAAAGGATAGGATTTGGGCTACTGTGGCAGACAATGAGGTCTTTAAAGATTTAGCTGGGCGTGCTTACAATAACATGCAGGATCAAAATCTAAAAGCCATTGTTTATAGGTTGAAAATGTCAGGTACTTTTGTTTTTATTCCTGACAATAATATGTTAGGATTTATTCATCCGAGTGAGCGTTTTTCAGAACCTCGTTTGGGTGAGGAAGTTGATGTCCGAGTGATTGGATATCGTGATGTTGATAAGACGCTTAATTTAAGTTTGAAACCAAGGTCACACGAGATGCTTGATAATGATGGCCAGATGATTTTAGCCTATCTTGAAGGGGCAGGTGGTTTTATGTCATTAAATGACAAGAGCAGCCCTGATGACATCAAGGCTACCTTTGGAATCAGCAAGGGCCAATTTAAAAAGGCTTTAGGTGGTCTCATGAAGGCCGGTAAAGTAAAGCAAGATGAATTTGGGACTGACTTAATTAAGAAAGACTAGTGAGTTTAAGCTCATAATTAAGGAGAATGGCTTATGATGGAACGTGCGATTTTTGCTGGCGGTTGTTTTTGGTGTATGGTTGAACCCTTTGAAGAACAAGATGGTGTAATTAGTGTCTTAAGTGGCTACACAGGCGGTCATACTGTAAATCCAACCTATGAAGATATACTAACCCACAAGACTGGTCATACAGAAGCAGTCGAAATTATCTTTGATAATGACAAAATAAGTTATGAGGATTTGGTTGAACTTTACTGGAAGCAGACCGATCCAACTGATGCTTTTGGTCAGTTCCAAGACCGAGGTGACAACTACCGTCCGGTAATCTTTTATGAAGATGAAAGACAAAAAGAGATTGCTGAAGCAAGCAAAAAGAGACTTCAAGAATCTGGTCGTTTCACAGAACCCATTGTAACCTCAATTGAAAAAGCACAAACTTTTTACCCAGCTGAGGACTACCACCAAGCCTTTTATAAGACTAATCCCCTTCGCTACTCTCTTTCAAGTGGGCTGAGACATAAATTTATCGAGGATAAGTGGAAGGATGCCTAGTTTTTACAACTATTTAATGTCCCATAGGGGACCAAAAATGGATTGTGCACTGACAATCTTAGCAAGTGAGGCCTTTAATGATTCGACCTTTCCAAGACACAGCTCAAACTTTAATGAGATAAGCGATTATTTGGAAAAGGAAGCACCATTTTATTTTAATCTAGCCCAGTTTGATGAGATTTTTGATAACTACCTGCATCGATAGAAGAAGTGCGATAGAGTAATACAAGAAAGATTCCGAGAAAGATATTTGTCCCCGGGTCTTTTTTTTACTATAATGCTTACAGAAAGCGATAAGTGAAGGAGTGTACATGAAAACATATAATTGGGCAATTCTTGGGAGCGGGGCCATTGCCAACCGTTTTGCTGAGACCATGAAGGCTAATAAAAGGGATATTTACTCAGTTGCCAATAGAACCTATGAGAATGCCTGCAAGTTAGCGGAAAATTTTGGAATTAACAAGGTTTATCAAAATGTGGATGACCTTTTCTTGGATGATCAGGTTGATGTAGTTTACATTGCAAGTCCCCATAATACTCACATTAGCTACATCAAAAAAGCCCTTGAGGCAGGAAAGCATGTCCTATGTGAGAAGGCCATAACCCTTAATTCAAGCGAGCTTGCAGAGGCTATCCAGCTTGCAAAAGATAAGAATCTAATTCTGGCTGAGGCCATGACCATCTATCACATGCCCCTTTATAGGAATCTTCATGAAAGAATTGTTAAAGGTGATTTTGGTAAGCTTGAGCTCGTTCAGATGAACTTTGGAAGCTTTAAGGAATATGATCCAAATAGCCGTTTTTATAGCAAAAATCTTGCAGGAGGTGCCCTACTTGATATCGGAGTCTATGCCCTATCCTTTGTTCGTTGGTTTATGGAGTTAAAAGAATCAGAGCTTTCATCCCAGGTCAAGTTGGCTGAAAGTGGTGTTGATGAGAAGGTGAGTATCATCCTTAAAAATCAGGAGGATCAGATGGCAACAGTCAGTCTATCCCTTCATGCCAAGCAGCCCAAGCGTGGTCTTTTATCCTTTGAGAAAGCCTATGTTGAAATCTATGAGTATCCTCGTGGTACCCAGGCAAAAATAACCTATCTTGATGGAACTTATGAGCAGATAGAAGTTGGTAGCTATGATCTGGCCCTCTTTTATGAGTTTGAGGATATGGAAAGAAGCGTAGAACTTGCTAAAAATATGATGTACCTTGACTATACAGAGGATGTAATGGACATCATGACTTCCCTAAGGCAGGATTGGCAGCTTTTTTATCCAGAAGAAGGATAAAATTTCAAAGTTTAATAATAAAATCACAATAAAACCATGTTACCTTGATTAAATAAATAAGCGATAAATCCGTTTTCAAACTATCGTGTAATAGATTTAACACATTTCTGAAATCACTAAAACATATATAAATGTTATATTATAGATGAATACTAGGATAGGAGGAAGTTGTGCATTTGTGAATAAATTATCTTATTATAAGGTGACGAAATCTAATTTAGAGATAGCTTTGTTAAGTTGGATTGTTTGGGGAATTGATCAAATCATATTGAGGAGACAGGAATTTATTTATCTTTACTCAGATGCCATAATAATTCTTACAACCATTATTTCCATCAATGTACTAAAGGAAACCAAGCTTGATATGTGGAAGGTTTTTGCCCTAGTTGCTTGCTTGAGTTTTACTCTGACTCAGATGATGGACTTTTTGAACATTGAAAGACTGTCCTTTAGCATTTATGGCTATGTCATTTTGGTAATTCTTTTGTTGATTCTTGCCTTATTTATGAAGTATCTATACGAGAAGGAAAGAGTAGCTTCTTGATAACGAACTTATTTGAGATTAATATTTATTAGTATTTTGTTTGACAATTTATTTAAGATTTAGTAGAATTAATGGGTGTGTTTACTCACACTTGCGTGGGAGGTGGCATGTTCACCATTAAACCACATCACGATGAACGTGTAAGGCTTGTTCTTACTCGTCATATAAAATAGGAGGAAATTTA
Organism: Streptococcaceae bacterium ESL0729; assembly: GCA_029391995.1. Taxonomy (NCBI): domain Bacteria; kingdom Bacillati; phylum Bacillota; class Bacilli; order Lactobacillales; family Streptococcaceae; species Streptococcaceae bacterium ESL0729. Next base: position 1,142,335 of record CP113924.1, on the reverse strand, counting down.
TCGTGGCTAAAAAAGTAGAAAAACTTGTAAAATTACAAATTCCTGCCGGTAAAGCAACACCAGCTCCACCAGTTGGACCAGCACTAGGTCAAGCGGGAATCAACATCATGGGATTCACTAAAGAATTCAACGCTCGTACAGCTGACCAAGCTGGTATGATCATCCCAGTTGTAATCAGTGTTTATGAAGACAAATCATTCACATTCATTACTAAAACACCTCCAGCTGCTGTGCTTCTTAAGAAAGCTGCAGGAGTTGAAAAAGGTTCTGGAACTCCAAACACAGTTAAAGTTGCAACTGTAACTCGTGCACAAGTTCAAGAAATCGCTGAAACTAAAATGCCTGACCTTAACGCTGGTAGCCTAGAAGCTGCAATGCGTATGATCGAAGGTACAGCACGCTCAATGGGCTTCGTTGTAGAAGACTAAGAGAAAATTTCAAGAAATTACCTATTGCCGGATAATTTTTGAAAAATTTTCCCACGAAGTTCGGGTGGGAGGATTAAAAACCCGTAAATACCACAGAGGAGAAAAAAATGGCTAAAAAAAGCAAACAAATGACTGCTGCTCTTGAAAAAATCGACAGCACAAAAGTTTACAGCGCTGAAGAAGCTGTAGCTCTTGCAAAAGAAACTAACTTTGCAAAATTTGACGCAACTGTTGAAGTTGCTTACAACCTTAACATCGACGTTAAGAAAGCTGACCAACAAATCCGTGGAGCTCTTGTGCTTCCAAACGGAACTGGTAAAACTCAAAAAGTTTTAGTTTTCGCTAAAGGTGAAAAAGCTAAAGAAGCTGAAGCTGCTGGAGCTGACTACGTTGGTGACGACGAATTAGTTGCTAAAATCAACGGTGGATGGTTCGACTTCGACGTAGTAGTTGCTACTCCTGATATGATGGCTGTTGTAGGTCGCCTTGGACGTGTCCTTGGACCTCGTAACCTTATGCCAAACCCTAAAACAGGAACAGTTACTATGGATGTAACTAAAGCAATCGAAGAAGTTAAAGCTGGTAAAGTAACTTACCGTGCTGACAAAGCTGGTAACGTTCACGTTCCAATCGGTAAAGTATCATTTGATGACGCTAAACTTGTTGAAAACTTCAAAGCTATCAACAACGTTATCGCTGCTGCTAAACCATCATCAGCTAAGGGAACTTACATCACTAACCTTTCAGTTACAACAACTATGGGACCTGGTGTACACGTAGATCCTGCTTCACTATAATAGGTGAAAAGAAAAAGCTAGACCTAGGTCTGGCTTTTTTGCTTGTTTTTAAAGCTTGACTGGGCTAAGATTAAATCAATACCAGATGAAGGGATCAAAAGGATGAGTGATAAAATTCCACTTGAAATAATAGAGCAGGAAAAAAGTTTTCAAGCTCGTGATGGCTTAAAATTGAGCTTGAAACTTATCAGACCAATCAAGGACGAAGAGGTCAAGGGGACCTTACAGATAATTCACGGGATGAATGAACATGCCCTAAGATATGGGGATTTGGCCAGGTATCTAGCAGGCCATGGTTATGCTGTCTTTACTAGCGATAATCGGGGGCATGGTTTATCTTTTGACAATAAAAATCCTCTGAGTCACATATCAAGCCTTGATCAGATGATTGAAGATCAGCTTCAAATAAGTGGTCTAATCAAGAAAGCCTATCCAAGGCTTCCCTTGACCCTCTATGGTCACTCCTTTGGTTCCATGATTGCTAGGGCTTATTTAGATTATGATGATTCCATGCTTGCTGGACTTATTCTAACAGGAACTGTCAAATATCAATTTGCATCAAAAATTGGAAAAATAATACTTGATTTAAGGATCAAGGCCCTAAAAAATCCCAAAACCTCTAAGTTTTTAAACAGCTTGGTAGCTCCTGGGGCTAGCTCTAAGGACTGGATAACATCAGATCAAACAGTGCTTGATTTGATTGAAAAAGATAGGCTGTGGGTTGAAAGTTATGATGACTACGGTCTTTTGGCCATTCTTGAGGCAAATCATCGGATAAAATATATGAGTAAAAAAGCTGGTAAAAACCTGGTAAATAAAAAGCTTCCCATTTTAAGTATCAACGGCCAAGAAGATATTGTGACAGGGGGCAGTAAAGGCCTCTTAGCTTCTAAAAGATTTTTGGAAGTTAGGGGATATGAAAATTTGGACTTCATCACTATGCCTCAAATGAAGCATGAGGTTATTAATGAGCTGGAAAAAGAAGTAGTTTATCAAATCATTCTAACTTTTTTGGATAAAGAAAATAGGAGCTAAACTCCTATTTTTTATTCTTTAATGATTTCAATCTTGTAGCCATCTGGGTCGCTTACGAAGTAGTAGCTTGTGTCTCCTTCTGGAAGTCCCTTGATATCTGTGACCTCAAAACCAGCCTCAACATGCTTTTTATAAAGGTTGTCAAAGTCACTGCTTGATAGGGCAATGTGACCATAGCCATTTCCTAAGTCATATGGGAGTGAGTCATAGTTGTAGGTAAGCTCAAGCTCATAGTCATCACCAGGCAGGGTCAAATAAACTAAAGTAAATTTGTATTCTGGAAAATCAAGGCGTCTTTTCTCAGTGAAACCAAGTGAATCTTCATAAAATTTTAGGGATTTATCAAGGTCTTGAACCCTGATACAGGTGTGAATCATTTTCATTGTCATTCTTACTCCTTTAATTTATTTTTGGAAGTGGGGATTTTCTCTTTTTTCTTGACCAATAGTGGTCTTAGGACCATGTCCTGGGTAAACCTCATAAGCTTCATCCAAGCTGAAAAGCTCTTTTTTAATTCCAGCGAGAAGCTGATCATAGTTACCTGTGTAAAGGTTAGTAACTCCGACTGTTCCCTTGAAGAGAGCATCTCCTGTTAGGACAAGATTTTCATCTTCAAAGATTAAGCTAACGCCACCAATTGAATGTCCTGGTGTCGCTACAACCTTGAATTTAAAACCATCTATGTCATAGTAGCCATTAATTTTATACTCATGGTCAGCTGGGTCAACAACTACATCCTCTAGGTCATTTTTGTAGCCAAACTGGCGGGATAAATTGTACTCTGGTGTATAAAGCCAGGTAACCTCAGGGCTTGCCACATAGACAGGGACATCTGGATAAATTTCTTTGACAGCAGGAATACCAATGATGTGGTCATAGTGGGCGTGGGTTAGAAGGATTCCCTTAAGGGGTAGATTGAGCTGAGCAAGTTTCTCTAGTATTTTGGGAGTATTGCTCCCTGGATCAACAAGAAGAAGACCCTGGTCATTGATCAGAAAATAGGTATTTTCATTCATGACCTCATTAATAATTTTTTCTATTTTCATGTCTATATTCTAGCAGAAAAAATGAATTAGCCCAATAAATTAAATTAGTAATTTATGCTATAATTGATAGAACAAATACAAATGTTACGGAGAAAGAAAGTGACCAAGTTTGCGATTGTGGATTTGGAGGCAACAGATGCCCACCTTTCACAGAATAAAATAATTCAAATAGGCCTAGTCATTTTAGAAGATGGTCAAATTAAAGAAAGCTATTCAAAAAATATAAATCCCCATGAGGAGTTAACTCCCCATATTAGTAGTTTGACAGGGCTTACTGATGATATTTTGAGTCAGGCTGTCGATTTTTCAGAGGTTGCTCAAGAAGTTTATGACCTTCTAAAAGATTCAATTTTTGTGGCCCATAATGTAAAATTTGACTACAGCCTTATGAAAAAATCTTTCAGGGAACTAGGGATTGATTTTGAGCTGCCAAGTGCTGATACAGTGGAGCTTTCCAGGGTCTTTTTCCCAGATTTTGAAAAATACTCCCTGGAGTATTTGGGACAAAAATTAGATTTAGGTCATGATAATCCTCATAATGCCCTAAGTGATGCCCTTGCGACAGCAAAATTACTGCAGCTTATTCAGGATAAAATTAAGAGCCTGCCAAAGCCTGTGGTAGAAGAAATTTTAAGGCATGCGGGAAATTTAATCTATGAGAGTCAGCTGGTCATTAAGGATGTTTTCAATGAAATGTCAGCCGATGATGCCATAAAAACTAATCATTTTATGCTCGAAGGAGCCCTAGCTACAAGGATTTTACCACAAGCTAAGGAAAGCTTAAATCTAGTTTCATCATATGATAAAAATATGAATGAGCTTGGTTTAGCTCCCAGAAAAAATCAAGCAGAGCTTGCTTCAATCGTTGAGTCGGACTTGCTTGAAAAAAGACCGTCCTTTATTCAAGCACAAACTGGAATGGGGAAAACCTATGCTTACCTGCTGCCTATCTTATCAAGGGGTGAAAAAATAATTGTTGCGACACCAACCAAGACCTTGCAGGAGCAGCTAGTAGCCGACTATCAAGAAGAATTTTCTGAGCACTTTGGGGTAAATATTTCAAAACTTTTAGGCCATAAAAACTATATAAAGCTCGAAAAATTTAAGCCCCTGCTAAAAGCGACTAATTCAGGAGCCAATCATGAAATTTTTAAGATGAAGGTCTTGGTTTGGTTGTGCCAAACTGAAACGGGGGAGCTTGATGAATTAAGTAAAATTATGACGGCTGATGATTACTTGAAAGAAATAGCCCATGATGGAAGTCTAGACAAAAAATCAGCCTTCTACCAGCAAGATTTTCTAAGGAAGGCCTATGAAAAAACTGAATTTTCATCAGTCCTTGTCATCAACCAAGCCCTTATGATTGAAAAACTCAGGACAAATCAAGCCTTCTTTAAGGGACGTGTCTTAGTTGTTGATGAGGCCCAGGAGCTTTTTAAAAATCTTGAAAATTCTCAAAGGCAGACCTTTGATTGGACGACTGTTGAAGAGGATTTGAAGCTTCATATAAACAAGGATAATTCTGACCCTAATCTGCTTAGGCGGGTTATTTCAAGCCTAAACTTTCACATTAATCATCTGCCCCAGGCAAGGGATAAAATTTTAGTCGATGCCAGGGAATTTGGCCTTAAGAACTTGCTTGACTTCTTTGGTCCTGTAGATGCTTCCGTGGATGACTCCTATATTTGGAAGCAGGGGGACTATCTTTACAAGAGTCCCAAGGATTTCCTTAATTTTAAGGGCCTTCTACCTGATGAACTCAAGGTTTATCTAATTGGTGCCACCCTAAGTATCAGCCAAAAAAATCATAAACTGCCAGAACTCTTGGGCTTTACTGATTATAGCTATGATGAACTTATGCCGCAAAGGGCAAACAATCAAGAAATTTATGTGGTGACAGATGGACCTAATATTGGAAATCTGTCAAACGCTAATCTAGCAGCCTATACCTTTGAAAATATCACAAGGCTTATACCCCTTGGTCAGCCTATTTTGGTCCTTTTGACCTCAAAGGACTTACTTCATTCTCTTTCTGACCTTCTGGCTGAGGATGATTGTTCCTTCCTGGCTCAAGGACTCCACGGAAACCCTATGCAGTTAAAAAAACGTTTTGATGAAGGTCGTGCTCAGGTTTTACTGGGACTTGCAAGCTTTTGGGAGGGAATTGATTTTTCTGAGCAGGATAAGATAATCCTTTTAATTCCAAGATTACCCTTTTCAACTCCAGAAGATATCCTAATGAAAAAGTATGCAGAAAAATTTGCCAATCCCTTTTATGATTTTAATCTGCCACTTACGACTTTAAGGCTCAGACAGGCTCTTGGACGAGTTAATAGAAGGAATGATCAAAAATCTGTTGTCCTTATTTTGGATAGGCGTCTTGCTGGAAAAAATTACGGTAAAAAGATTTGTGCTAATTTAAGTCAGCTTGCCCCCATTAATTTTGAGGAAATTGCGGGATTAGAGGGTAAAATTAAAAAAAATCTGTTATAATTTGATTAGAAAGTTTTGAAAATAATAGATTAATTTCAGGTAAATTTTATGAAAAAAAGTAATGAGTCCTTGGGTAGTCAAATAACAATCGGCATCCTCTCCCTGCTAGCTGTTTTAATGCTAGCTATAATCATCTTTACTAAAACATCAATGAGTCCTTATAGTCAGGCTAGAAGAGAAGCTATTAGCCTTGCTAGGGCCAATTCCTCAATGAAGGAAGCTAAGGTTTTTGACATAGTTAATACGGACCAAACGGTTTATTCGGTTCGGGGGAAGACAGAGTCAAATGAAGATGTGGCTGTTTTGATAACAGCTGGCTCTAAAGATAAGGATCCTTTAGATATACGGACAATTAAGCTTGCGGAAGGTTTTGACCCAGATAAGCTTCCTGATGCTTCAAAGGCCAAATATATTAGATTGGGCCTTTATCAGGATAAGGAAGTTTGGGAGCTTAGGGATTCACTTAACAACTATAGGTTGTATGATTTTAAAACGGGAGAAGAAGTATGATATTGTCAAAATTTGTAAGTGAGATTGAAGAGAGCGTGACTTTAGCTTCTGCTGCCAAGGCTCGGAAGCTAAAGGAGGAGGGTCAGGATATCTTAACTCTGACAGTTGGTCAGCCAGACTTCACTACTCCTGAAAATATTGACAAAAAGGCTAAGGAGGCTATTGATAATGGCCTAGCTAGCTTCTATACTCCAGCTGGTGGTACAAAGGAGTTAAAATCAGCTATTGCCTCATACTTTAAAAACTATTATGGCTATGAACCTCAAAATACTGAGATTGTAGCAACCTCAGGAGCTAAATTTGCTATCTATGCCTTCTTTATGAGTGTCTTAAATCAAGGGGATCAGGTAATTATTCCAACCCCTTATTGGGTAAGTTATGCTGATCAGGTCAAGATGGCAGGAGGAGTGCCAGTTTTTGTTGAAGGACATCAAGATAATGACTTTAAGGTTAGCCTGGAGCAGGTAGTCGCTGCAAAAACTGATAGAACCAAGGTATTATTACTTAATTCTCCGTCCAATCCGACAGGAATGATTTATTCAAGGGATGAGTTAGAAGCCTTGGGAAATTGGGCCGTTGATAACAACATCCTTATCTTGTCTGATGATATTTACCACCGCCTGGTTTATAATGGCCATCAAGCAACTATGATTTCAAGTATTTCAGAACGGATTCGCAAGCAAACCCTTGTCATTAACGGAGTAAGTAAGACCTATTCGATGACTGGTTGGCGGTTGGGGTTCGCAGTTGGTGACCCCCAGATAATTGCTGCCATGGCAAAGATTGCCAGTCAAACAACCTCAAATCCTGTGGCTGTTTCTCAGTATGCTGCCATTGAAGCACTCACTGGTAGTCAAGAGGCTGTTGAGGAAATGCGTTTAGAGTTTGAAAAACGCCTTAATAAGGTTTACCCACTTTTGGCAGAAGTACCTGGCTTTAAGCTTGTAAAACCTGATGGAGCCTTCTATCTTTTTCCAAATGTTCGAGAGGCCATGAATTTAACTGGCTTTAGTGATGTTACGGAATTTACCGATGCCATTCTCAAGGAGGAAGGTGTAGCCCTAGTAACTGGAGCAGGTTTTGGGGCACCAGATAATCTAAGGTTAAGCTATGCAACCGATATGGATACCCTCCTTGCGGCTGTTGAAAGAATTAAAAGATTTATAAAAAATAATACAAAATAAGAAAGGTAGAAAATGAAAGACTTAATTTCTATTATTGACGTACCCGAGCATGTTGGGGAGACAGTTAAAATTGCAGCCTGGGTTGCAAACAAGTCAGGTAAGGGGAAAATTGCCTTCCTGCAACTCCGTGACGGATCAGCCCGTTTCCAAGCTGTAGCCTTCAAACCTAATTTTATTGAGAAATACGGGGAAGAAGCTGGACTTGAGAAATTTGATATTATTAAACGCCTTACTCAAGAAACTTCAGTTATCGTAACAGGTCTTGTAAAAGAAGACGAGCGTTCTAAGTTTGGTTATGAGCTTGACCTTACTGACATTGAAGTTGTTGGTGAATCAAGCGACTACCCAATCACACCAAAAGAGCATGGAACTGACTTTTTGATGGACAACCGCCACCTATGGCTTCGTTCATCTAAGCAGCACGCTATCATGCAGGTTCGTAACGCCCTAACCTATGGAACTTACGACTTCTTCCAAAAGAATGGTTTCATTAAATTTGATTCACCAATCCTTTCAGGAAATGCGGCTGAAAATACAACTGACCTCTTTGAAACAGACTACTTCGGTCAACCAGCCTATCTCTCGCAATCAGGGCAACTTTACCTTGAGGCAGGAGCTATGGCCTTTGGTCGCGTATTCGACTTCGGTCCTGTTTTCCGTGCGGAAAAATCAAAAACTCGCCGTCACCTGACTGAGTTCTGGATGATGGATGCTGAGTATACTAACATGACCCACGATGAGTCTTTAGACCTTCAAGAAGCTTATATCAAGCATTTAATTCAGTATGTTCTTGATACGGCAGATTATGCCCTTCAAACACTTGAGCGTGATACTGATCTCCTTAAGAAATATGTGGCTGAGCCTTTCAAACGTATCTCTTACGATGAAGCCATTGACCTGCTGCAAGCCAACGAAGGAAAAGAAGGGGCTGACTACGAGCACCTTAACCACGGTGACGACTTTGGATCACCTCATGAAACTTGGATTTCAAATTACTACGGTCTTCCAACCTTCATCATGAACTACCCAACAAGTTTCAAGGCCTTCTACATGAAAGAAGTACCAGGAAACCCTGACCGTGTTCTTTGTGCAGACCTTCTGGCTCCAGAAGGGTACGGGGAAATCGTGGGTGGATCTGAGCGTGAAACAGACTACGACAAGCTTACCCAAAAAATCATCGACTTCGGTCTTGATCCAAAAGACTACGACTGGTACCTTGACCTCCGTAAATACGGTTCAGTGCCCCACGCAGGATTTGGTCTAGGACTTGAGCGTATGGTAACATTTGTTGCTGGAACTGCCCACATCCGTGAGGCTATTCCATTCCCACGTATGCTTCACCGTATTAAACCATAAGTAAAGAGCCCCTTATAGGGGTTTTTTTGTGGAGTAATTCTTAAAAACTCCCCTTAATTATCACGAATATTTCTGTAAACATCACAAGTGAAAACATTATGAAATTTTCATGAAATTTGATAATGTTTAGGTATTATATTAATTTATAGGATTTACTTTAATATAATCTGTTGGAAATTCTCAACCATTGTCAAAAGTTAGGAGTGTATTATGGTAGACGAAGAAAAAGATTTTAAAAGGTTTAAAAATGTAGCATGGAAGGCAGCAGCAACAGGTCTTTTACTGGCATCATTTACTCTGGCAACTGAGGTTAAGGCTAATGAATATGACGGTATCTGGGAGGCACGGACAGTTGATCAGATTCAAAATGACCTCCACAGGGAGCTTTCAAATGGAGGAACTGTTTATTTGATTGTTTGGGGAGATACCCTAGGAACAATCTCTCAAGCGACTAATATTACGGTTGAAAAGCTAGCTTCAATTAATAACATTAAAAATGTTAATTTAATTTATGCTGGTAATACCCTTGTATTCTGCGGGGAATCCGTACAGATTTATGGTGAAAACAAGGAAAAACTAGCAGATGTACCTGTGGCTAAAACAGATAGAATTAATCCACAGGCACCAATTGGAGGAAGTCCCAAGGCTGGAAACGGTGGAAATAGTAATTCTACAGCCTCTACAAGTGAATCAGCCAATAAGACAAGTAAGGTTGATGTTCCAGCCAGCTCAGCCTCTAAAAACCCCTCTGCAAGTGATAACTCATCGTCAGGCTCAAGTTCAGATAAGTCAGGTGAGTCATCTACCGGTGATAACTCAACATCAGGTACAAGCTCAGATAAGTCCGGCGGGTCATCTACCGGTGGTAACTCATCGTCAGGTACAAGTTCAGACAAGTCAAATGACTCATCTGATAACGGCTCAAAACCGACTGACCAAGGATTAAATTCTGATGGGCGTTGGACGGTCTGGTACAAGGGGTATGACAATTCAAGCTATGATTTGGCTTCTGGGGTTCATCGTTTTACCAGTGCAGATGCTGCCCTAGCTTGGATTAAAAATTACCATGCCGACATCCAAAAAAATCATTCAGTTGATGGAGCATATGGAACAATCGATCTAGGTTCTGGTACTGATAATTCAACTACAAATCCATCAAGTAATGATGGGTCTTCGACATCAGGATCAGGAGATAAGGACTCATCAGGTACAGGGTCATCAGCTGGAGATAATTCTTCTACACCTAGTCAACCTGATACGCCAACCCCTTCAACAGCTAGAAGGTGGACTGTTTGGTGGTGGGTTAAATGGAATGGAAGTAACGGAAGTCAAGTCGGAAATGCCATTGTTCCAGGAAGCCACGTTTTTGCAAGCTTTGAGGAAGCTCAAAATTGGCTTAATGCCAATGGAAATCTAGCTGGAACACCAGGTGTTGGAGCAACTGCTCAGTGGCCTTCAGAAGCTGATGGAGAAAGTAGCCAAACCCTTTATGCACCTTTCTATGTTGGTAACGAAGATCACTCACAGGATGTATATCCAGGTGGAAACACAGCTCATTATTTCAACAGTCGCGATGATGCCCAAAACTATATCAACAATACCATTTGGCCTTCATTGAAAAACCCAGACGGACAAGCAGGAATACTTGTTTGGAAGGGTGGAGTAATCTATTAAATAAGGCAAAATGATTATAAGTTCCTAAAGAAAAATCAATATTTATAGTAATGACCAAAAAGGTTCCCGCTTGAAAAAGCGGGGCTTTTTTTTTAGAATAAACCAACAAGAAAGAGGAGGACCATATGAAAACTATTAAAACAGACCAAGCTCCGCAAGCTATTGGGCCCTATGTTCAGGGAAAGATTGCTGGAAATTTATTATTTGCTTCAGGCCAGATTGCTCTAGATCCTAAAAGTGGTCAAATAGTAGGAGAAGACATCAAGGAGCAGACAGCACAAGTTTTGAAAAATATTGAAGCCATTTTATTAGAAGCAGCTAGTGATTTCAATCATGTAGTAAAAACAACCTGCTTTTTAAAGAATATGGATGACTTCACCGCCTTCAATGAAATCTATAAAACAGCCTTTAAAGAAAGTCTTCCAGCTCGTAGTGCTGTTGAGGTTTCAAGACTTCCAAAGGATGTACTGGTTGAGATTGAAGTTATTGCTTATTTGAAATAATTTCAATTTGCTATAGCTATGTTTTGAAAAGGGTTTAAATAAGAGGTATAATTGATTTATCAAAAGAAAAGAGGTACTCATTATGATTAGCTTTAACATTCGTGGTGAAAACAGTGAAGTAACAACAGCTCTTCGTGAATATGTAGAAAATAAAATTGGTAAGATTGAAAAATACTTTAAGGACAGCGAAGATTTTACAGCTCATGTTAACCTTAAGGTCTACTCAAATAAAAATGCCAAGGTTGAGGTTACTATTCCCATGAAGCATCTCACTCTAAGAGCAGAAGATACCTCTCAAGATATGTATGGCTCAATTGATTTGGTTGTTGATAAACTAGAGCGTCAGATTAGGAAATATAAGACAAAAACTAACCGTCGAAAAAATGTCAAAGGTCTCAAGGATTTACCACTTGAAGATTTTTCAGACTTTACTATTTCTGAGGAAGAAGAAGCTCCAACTAAGATTGTTCGTACCAAAGAAGTTGGACTAAAACCGATGGATGCTGAGGAAGCTGTCCTACAAATGGAAATGCTTGGGCATGATTTCTACTTGTTTACAGATGCAGATACAGATTCAGCAAGTATTGTTTACCGTCGTGAAGATGGAGATTATGGCTTAATTGAGTCTAAATAAAGCTCAATTTGTATACGTTTTCATTTTAGATTATAAGTAATAGTTCTTGAAAATAATCGATAATTGGGTTATGATTATACTATTCACAAACAGTGCTTCGGCACTTTAAAAATAAAGGAGAATTCTCAAATGTCATTAATTACTGATGTTTACGCACGCGAAGTCTTAGACTCACGCGGTAACCCAACTCTTGAAGTTGAAATTTACACTGAATCAGGTGCTTTCGGTCGTGGTATGGTTCCTTCAGGAGCTTCTACTGGTGAACACGAAGCAGTTGAACTTCGTGATGGAGATAAATCTCGCTACAACGGTCTTGGAACTCAAAAAGCTGTTGACAACGTAAACAATGTTATTGCTGATGCTATCATCGGAATGGACGTTCGTGACCAACTTGGAATCGACCGTGCTATGATCGCTCTTGATGGTACTCCAAACAAAGGTAAACTAGGAGCTAACGCTATTCTTGGTGTTTCTATCGCTGCTGCTCGTGCTGCTGCTGACTACCTAGAAGTTCCTCTTTACAACTACCTTGGCGGATTCAACGCTAAAGTTCTTCCAACTCCAATGATGAACATCATCAACGGTGGATCTCACTCTGATGCTCCAATCGCATTCCAAGAGTTCATGATCATCCCTGCTGGAGCTCCAACTTTCAAAGAAGCTCTACGTTACGGTGCTGAAATCTTCCATGCTCTTAAGAAAATCCTTAAAGACCGTGGTCTTGAAACAGCTGTTGGTGACGAAGGTGGATTCGCTCCTAAGTTTGAAGGAACTGAAGACGGTGTTGAAACTATCCTTAAAGCTATCGAAGCTGCTGGTTATGTACCAGGTAAAGACGTATTCATCGGATTTGACTGTGCATCATCAGAATTCTACGAAAATGGAGTTTATGACTACTCTAAATTCGAAGGTGAAGGTGGAGCTAAACGTACTGCTGCTGAGCAAGTTGACTACCTTGAAGAACTTGTTAACAAATACCCAATCATCACTATCGAAGATGGTATGGATGAAAACGACTGGGATGGATGGAAAGTTCTTACTGAACGTCTAGGCGAACGTGTACAACTTGTTGGTGACGACCTATTCGTTACAAACACTGACTACCTAGCTCGTGGTATCAAAGAAGACGTTGCGAACTCAATCCTTATCAAAGTTAACCAAATCGGTACTCTTACTGAAACTTTCGAAGCTATCGAAATGGCTAAAGAAGCTGGTTACACTGCAGTTGTATCTCACCGTTCAGGTGAAACAGAAGATTCAACAATCTCTGATATCGCTGTTGCAACTAACGCTGGACAAATCAAAACTGGTTCACTTAGCCGTACTGACCGTATTGCTAAATACAACCAACTTCTTCGTATCGAAGATCAACTTGGTGAAGCTGCTATCTACGGTGGACTTGCAAGCTTCTACAACCTTAAAAACAAATAATTTTTAAGGAAATACCTTGATTTAAGCCTATGCTTAAACTAAGGTCAGAAAAAATCCTCTCCCTTAAGGGAGGGGATTTTTTTAGTTTCAATCATAGATTTGCTCAAATCTTAAGCAGATTGGCCTTCCATCAACTGGATCTTGACCCAGATAGACCTTAACATTGAATAAATCCTTTAAAATATCCTCGGTCATTACTTGCCTAGGTTCACCTTCATATATAATTCTTCCATCTTTCATACCAATCAAATGGTCTCCGTACCGGGCAGCTAGATTTAAGTCATGAAGAACCATAATGACAGTTAAATTATTTTTCTCCTTTAAATTTTGGATTAAATTTAAAAGTTCAATTTGATGTCCCATATCAAGATAAGTGGTTGGTTCATCAAGGAGGATGAGAGGTGTTTTTTGGGCAAGGGCCATGGCAATAGAGACCCTTTGCTTTTGTCCTCCTGATAGAAAGTTGATATTTTCATGGGCAAGTTCGATAAGACCAGTATCAGATAAGACTTGATCAATTATCTCCTCATCTTGCGAGCTCCTTTTTTGAAAAATTCCCTGGTGAGGATAGCGTCCAACAGCTACAAGCTCCCTAACTGTAACTTCTTCAGGCTGGCTGCTTTCCTGGGATAAAAAGGCTAGAACTCTAGCTATTTCCTTGGTAGGCATGGATTTTAAATTTTTATCATTGAGGTAAATAGCTCCCTGGTCATGCTCTATAATCCGTCCTAGTCCCTTTAAAAGTGTTGATTTGCCACAACCATTTTGGCCAATGATGACAGTTATCTTATTTTTAAAAAAATTCACATTGAGGGAGCTGATGATTTTCTTTTTTTGGTAGCTCAAATCAATATTTTGAGCTCGTAAAATATCGTCTTTCAAGTGCCTTAACTCCTCTTTTCAATTTTAATGGGTGTATTTGAAAGCCATCTTAAGCAGCGGCTCATGACTGTAAAAACAACTGACATATGATTTTCATCAGGAGCTTGATAATAGTCACAAGAGTTGACAACAGTTGAATTTTTAAAAGAATCAAATGCCCGCTGAGCCAAGGTTACCATCTCGCCTTCCAGGCCACCTACAGTGATGATTACTCTCTTCTTTTGGTGGTTGGAACTTTTGTGTTCATATTCTTTTAGCCGTTCATAGTAGGCTTCCCTATCCCACCATAGAGAAGGACTAAGTGCCAAAAAGGTGTTGATGAAGGCTAGGTCAGGTCTTAAAAGGGCTTCAAGGACACAAAGTCCGCCCAAGGAATGACCAAAGAGGCCAATTTTTTCTTGATTGAGAATAAAATCCCTTGCCAGCTCCCTTGTCAATTCTTTGTGGATTGTTTTAAGGCTCTTAAAGAAGGTATCTATTTCGCCACCTTGAGGCATATCAAATCTTTTGTCTTTTGGATTCATTGGGTGTATCCTGGGGGGAGTGAAATCCTTGAATCTTTCTTCCTTGTTAAAGGGGCTAGCTGCATGGTAGGAGATACCAACAACAATCATGGTAACAACCCCTGTTTTTTGTGCGTTCCGTGCCTGTAGTTTTACAGCTTGAGCTAGACTTGCAGCAAAGGCATCCCCGTCTAAAACATAAAGGAGGGGGATGGCTTCTTTTGAGTCATGATCTTCTGGTAGATAGATATCAAGGTAGTACTTACCTACTTTTTTATAGCTTACTTTCAAATTTTCTCCTTTATTTTTGTCTGTTTTTTTGGATGAACGTGATAAGGATATAGGGAATTCCAAGAAGGCCCATCATGGCATTTAGGGGTAACTCATTGGGGGTAAAGGCTGTTTTGGCGAAGGTGTCGCAGATAACAAGTAGGCTCCCACCATTGATGGTGATTCCTACAAGTAAAAGTTTTGAATGACCCTTAAAAAATTTAGCAGTCAGGTGGGGGACAAGTAATCCCACAAAGGCTACATTTCCTGCGATGAGAACACTTGAGCAGACCAAGGCCGCTGCGAGGAGGACAAAGAAGATTCTCCAGTAGCCCATCTTAAAGCCAATATTTTTAAGCTGTAAATCAGAATATCTAAGAAGTCTTAGTTGTCCCTCAAAAGTTAGCAGAAGAGGAATGAGAATAATGACAAGGGGGGCCACTTGCCTAATGAGGGGCCAATTTCCTTGACTGATAGACCCTTCCAACCAATTATTTATCCTTGTGTAGTCATCGCTGTTAATTTTTAGGGAAAAGTATGCGGTTAGGGCAGAAAATCCAGTATTGAGGGCAATGCCGTTTAGAATAAATCTTGGCATGCTTATTCCTCCAAAGCTAAAGGAGAGAAGGAAGTTTAAAAGAAGTGCCAGAAGAGCTCCAGCCAAACCGAATAAAATTAGAGACAGGGACTGGATTTGTTTGATATTTGTCAGGTAGCTTCCAATTAAAAAATAATAGAAAACACTTCCAAATGATGCTCCAGAGCTCACGCCCAGAAGTCCAGAATCTGCTATGGGATTTCGGGTAATTGTCTGTAAGATATATCCAGCAAGGGCAAGACTTGCTCCTGCCAGGGCTCCCAGTATAAATCTTGGAATCCTAAACTGCCAAAGGATGAGTCCAGCCTGATTATCTGCTCCTGGATGAAGTAAAAGTTCAACTAATTTTGCAGTACTAATGGGGTAGGTACCCGAGAGAAGAGAGTAGCAAGCGGCAAAAAAGAAGATGAGGATGACGATAAATATAGGGAAATTGTTTTTCATTGCTAGCTAGTCCTCCTTCGAATTAAGTATAAAAAGACAGGAACTCCAATCAAGGCCAAAACTAGGCCAATTGGAGTTTCAAAGGGGTAGTTGATATATCTTGACAGGTAGTCGCAGGTTAGAAGGAAAATTCCTCCTGTAGCAGGAACGAATAGTACAGTTTGACTATATTTTCTTCCAAATAGAAGTTTGACCATATGAGGAATAATAAGCCCCACAAAGGCAATTCGACCAACAATAGCAATACTTACCCCAGTCAAAATAACGACAAGTAAGGAGAAGAATTTGTCCCAAAATTTCCTATTCATTCCCAGGCTAGTGGTTACCTGTGGTCCGTAGGCGTAGATATCTATCTGCCTTCTAAAGGCAATAGTTAAAAGCAAGGCTAGAAGAAGGACTGGTAAAAAGTAGATGACATCAAAAAATGACACCCGGTAAAGTCTACTTGTATACCAGGAACTGACTGATTGGGCAAGGTGAAAATAGGCAACAAGAAAGCTTGTCAGACTACTTAAGAGCATGCTTGTAGCGATTCCAATTAGGGGTAGATTGAGCCTTGATTTTCCCCAAAATAAAGCCTTGTATAGGTAGGAGATAAAAAAGTAGCTCATAAAGGATCCCAAAATTGAAAAAATAATTCGCATTAAGATTGCCTGCTGGGGAAAGAAAATCATGCCGATAACAATGGCTAGGGCTGAACCATCACTTACTCCCATGAGACTTGGATCAGCCAAATCATTTTGATACTGAACCTGCATGATAAAGCCAGCAAGAGCTAGACTTGCTCCAACCAAAAAGGCCACAAGTAATCTTGCAATCCTTGCAAGGATGATTAGCTGATTTTGGTTTTGAGGGTTATAGGCAAAAATCATACCCTGTAAAGTTTCCAGGGTATGATCCATTTCAAAGCTTAGGGAAAGGAAGCTTAGACCTAGAAATAAAGCTAGTATCAGTAGACTTCCCAGCACATATTTGGCTTTCATCTCAAGCTGTCCTATCCAATTTTATTTTCATTAAGGGCCTTAAGCATAACTTCCTTACTTAGGTAGGTACCTCCTTGGTAGCCCCCGTCAACAATATTGTAAAATACCTGCTTGCTTGAAACGGCAGGGATACTATTCCAGATGGCATCTTCCTTTAAATCATTCAGAGCATTTGGGAAGCTCTTGTTTTCTGAAGGCATAAATTGGACCAGGATGATATCTGTATCAATTTTAGCCAGCTGCTCCTTAGAGATGGTTGTCTGTCCCTTAATGGCTGAAACTTCACTTGGAATTTGGAAGCCAAGGTCCTTGTAAAGCATTGGATTGTAGTAGAAATCTGGCCCGTAAATACATAGTTCACCTTCGCGAATGCGGACAATTAAGATTTTCTTATCTGCCAAATCACTCTTATCCTTTTTGAAACTTTCAAGGTCATTTTGGTAGTCTGTGATTAACTTTTTAGCCAGCTCATCCTTACCTGAAACTGTACCCATTAGGCTTAGGTTGTTGGTCCAATCGTCAGACTTGTGGGATACATTGATTGTTGGTGCAATCTTACTTAGATTATTTGTAACATCCTTATCAAATTTAGTTGATCCAAGGATTAGATCAGGTTGAAGGGCAGCTACAGCTTCAACATTTGGTCCAAATTTGTCACCAATATTAACCATCTTATCACCTAATTTTCCCTTAAGGTAGTCAGGCATCTCTCCTCCAACAGTAACTCCGCCAAGTGGTTCGACAGAAAGTGCAGCTGCATCCTCCATTGACTCAAAGCTTGCAGTTACAATCTTTGTTGTTGGAAACTTAAGGGTATAGTCCTGCCCCAGATAGGTGATTGTACCTTCCTTGGCCTGAATTTGACTTTGTGCGGAAGTGGCACTTTCTTCACTAGAGGAAGTAGCTTTATTTTGACTGCATCCAGCAAGAAGGATGGTAAGACCTAGGGCACTAAGAGTGAATAATTTTTTCATGGAATCTCCTAAATATATTTTTATTGGTAAATTTTTACTTTAAAAGCGTAATTTGACTATCTAAGTATATCCATTTGTTGTAAAAATGTAAATAGTTTTTTACATTTTATGAAAAAAGGAGGGGATTTGATTAATTCTTCCATGAAACAAAAATTTAGTTGAATTGCTAGGAAAGTTGAGCTCAAGAATGCTATAATAAGGTAAGGAGTCTGTGAAAATTTGCAAAAATATAGATAAATTTATTGATAAGCTTATTCAATTTACTTATTGATAAATAGATAAGATATGTTTTTATAGAAAGGAAAATGATTGAAAATAGATGGATTAAAAAAGAAATTATGGTTATTTACCCTCATCATTATAGCCTTTTCAAGTTTGCCTCTGACCTATGCTGATGAATCAGATGTGTCTTCACAAACTACTAGTAGCAATGTAGAATCTTCAAGCCCTAGTAACTCAAATTCTGACCAGTCAAATCAAGTGTCTGAGTCCCTTGCTTCAAGTGCTTCAGCTGATGAATCAAGTACAGCTAGTCAGGCAAGCCTTGAAGCGTCTTCATCGGAAGAATTTTCAAGCTCTGAACCAGCTGATACTACCAATAATGAGCAGGCGGCTAATCAAGTGTCAACCATGGATGATCCTCCAAGTAATGTGAGGTGGGTTGGAACCCTTCAAGCCCTTAAGGATGCGGTAGATGACGGTAGTGTCGACTATATATATTTAACTGATGATATAAGTCTTGGAAATGCTAGCCTTCCGGTAAATCACAATATTACCATAGATGGAAGTAATGGAGACGACGACAACTTTACCATTACCTATGGATGGTCGACTAGCCGTTTTGCTGGTATACACTTTAATAAAAGTGATATTACTATCCACTACAAAAATTTGAATTTTGGTAAAGAATCAGCATTGGGACGAAACGATCGGACAAATGCAGGAAATTATTTTGGTATAGCTCCACCCGGCTCTGCCTCCAATAATAATGAAACCCTAATTATCGAAAATGTTAATTATTACTCAGATTATGGAGCGCAGCCTTTTTATGTCAATGGGGCTTACGACCTGATACTTTTTAGGGGTAATAATGAGTTTTATATGCAGGGTAGTGACATAACTTCAGGTGAATTTGCTGAAGCAGCTAATTTGACTTTTGAGGAAGGGAGTTCAACGGTTATCCGAGACGATAATATGCTTACTGGTCTAACGGAATTTATCTGGGCCCATTATGCCCCTTTAAAATTTAAGGTTGAAGCTAACGCTTTAGTTGATATTACCACCCACCGTGATATTTTTTGGATCGATTATTCTGCAGGGAAGGGAGAAAACGAAATTGATATAGCTCCTGGTGGAAGTCTTAAGATTATTCAGTCAGATACGTTAGCATCAGGATCGTCTACTGCAAGGCTAGGAAGATTTATTACTCAAGACGATGTGAATTTTACAATCAATGTTGGTGATGGAGCTGAGTTTACCACTAAAACTAAGAATTCTTCGTCATTTAGGAATCTGACAATGAATCTTGCTGAAAATTCAGCCACTAACCTGCAATCTACAACAGGAACATTTTTTGGTAGTGGAACTGGGGTCTTTAACCTCAATAACGCTTCAAGGCTTATTTTTGCAGGAGGTCAAGCTGGCCCCATTCAAGGAAATGCCACCATTAATTTTTCACCTTTTGAATCAGAAACACATGGGTACGGGGCTTATGTAGACGGTAATAACAATCAAAGTCAGCTCTTACTTACGGAAACGGATAATTCCCACAGTCCTTGGGTGGTTTCAGGCGGAGCCTTTTCAAGGTCTGGAACAGATTTTACTAATGATGAGAAGACTAGTTTGGCTTCGACCAAAAGGCTTGCTATTGAACGGGATACAGCTGTTAGTCTATCTTGGTCGCCAACAGATCTTATAAAGGCTAAGGAAGAAAATTTAGCACCGGGGGATTTTGGAGACAAGTTTTACTACTCAGATCCTGATGGTGATGACCAGCTTATTTTTAAGATTTATGACGGTAATAACAATCAAATAAGTACGGACCTTGGTGAGGTGGTAAGTGCGGGTGATGACAGCTACCATGAGGTTGACTACTATATCTCTAGTGCTGATATGCCTGAAGGAACCAATAATTTTACCATTAAGGTTTTTAGGCGGGAGGATGATAATTCGGAGGCCTTAAAGGATACTCTAACTCTAACGGCAGTCGTTACCGCACCTAAATTAGAACTTACCTATGTGAGTGAAAATTTATCTTGGACCAATCGAACCTTATCACAAACCAAAGGTAGTCTTTCAAGAGATGCTGGAAATACTTTTGAAGTTAGGGTTACTGATACTAGACCGACCCCGCAAAATTGGGTTTTAACTGCCAATGTGACAGGAATTGCTCCTTTTTCTCTAGTCTGGAAAAAGGATAGTCAATCTAC
Organism: Streptococcaceae bacterium ESL0729; assembly: GCA_029391995.1. NCBI lineage: Bacteria > Bacillati > Bacillota > Bacilli > Lactobacillales > Streptococcaceae > Streptococcaceae bacterium ESL0729. Next base: position 1,122,161 of record CP113924.1, on the reverse strand, counting down.
ACCAGTGAGTCTAAGTGGTCGGGAGCTTTTAAGAACGAGTGATGTATCCAAAGATGAAAATGATACTTATACCAAGACTTGGGACGAAAGTACGGGCGTTCTTCTAAGGTCGACAAGCTATCTGCCCATTGGGGATTATAGCGGTCAATTGACCATCCAGTGGAGCCTTTACAATGTGGGTGCAAATTACTAATAAAAATTTAACAATAAAATAATATATTGGTATCAAAAAGTTTAAAAATATTGATAAATATATGTATTAATGATACTATTAAACAAAGGCTATGGCTTGACTATAGAGGATGGATTTGTGCTTTTACACATGAGAATGTCTGTGATTTTCGCCCCTGTATCCAACGTCTACGTAGATTAAACTATAAGCTAGGAGGAACACACGGTGAAGATTAATAAATTGATGGGCCTTATGGTAGCTAGCTCTATTTTACTTGGGTTTGGTGCCAATGTGGCCACTGCTGACACTACTGCCAATACGAATACTTTAGTTACTGTTATCGATGCAACTGGTCCTGACCCACTTGATCCAAGTGATTCTCCTCCGGGAAATCCTAATCAACCGGGGCAGCTTTACCTGCAACTTCAAACAGTTCCTGATACTTACGGTTTTCAAACTAGCTTGAATAGGAACGGGCTCTATACAATTAATGCTACAACCTATATCGATTCAGGAGACAGCGATCCAACCCCTGCTATCAAGGTCTTCAATGACCGGTCAAAGAGGAAGTGGAATGTTAAGGCACAGCTTCATGCTAATACCTTAACCACTGTTGATAATAAGATAATGACAAATGTTAGTTTTTCGATGACAACGGATAGTAGCCGCTCAGGTAATCCGACTTCAAAAACGATGGGAACGGGGACTGAGGTTATCGTAGCCCAAAATTCAACCCTTAAGGGTTTACCCACTCCTGCAGGAAGTGACATTACAGATAATATTGCGGTCAATACAGGTGTTATAGCAACTCCAGTCACTGCGGCAAGCGTAAGTTTTACCGATGGAGGGAAACTTCTTAAGGTTGACGATGTGATGACAGGTCAGATTGATTATCAGCTATATATAGTTGCGGCCTATTAGTATATAATATAGAAAGTTTAAGTTGTAATTACTAGTTAAGTAAGGAGAAGTTAAACTTCTCTTTGCTTTTTAGTTAGAAGGAGTAGAGATGAAAAAAAGAGTTTTAATGCTTGCAGTCTTTCTTTTTAGTTTGATTGCAGGTCCCCTAGGAGTTCTTGCTGAAGGGGAGAATAACGTTGGTTTTACAATCAACTCCGTTATTCCATCCAATCAGATTGACAAAGAACAATCGTATTTTGACCTTAGAATGACACCTGGACAAGAACAAGAAATTATTGTCCAAGTTATTAACACTTCAAATGAAGACAGTAAGTTTAAGGTTAACGTCAACCAAGCTTATACTAATAAGTCAGGCTTTATTGATTACTCTGAGACAGACGTCAAACCTGATTCAAGCTTAAAGTATAAGATTTCTGACATTGCAAATTATGAGCATGAAATAACTGTTCAGGCCAATACAAGCATGAATTTACCCATCACCCTTAAGATGCCTGCTGAGCAGTACGATGGAACTATTTTAGCTGGGATTCAGGTTGTTAAGGAAAAATCAGAAGAAGAAGCTAAAAAACAAGGAATCAGTAACCAATATGGTTATATTTTAGGACTACAGTTAACTGAAACTGATACAGAGTTACCTAGACAACTTAATCTCCTTAATGTTAGGGCCGACTCTGCCTTTAATAGGACAAGTGTTGTAGCTGAGCTTCAAAATCCAGTCATGACTCCAATGGGTCACCTTAAGTATACTGCCAAGGTTACCAATAAGAAGGACGGGGCAGTTGAAAAAGAAGTTTCATATGATAATGATATGCAAATGGCTCCAAACTCAACTTATGATTTTGCCATTGACTGGGATAATAAACCTCTAGTTGCAGGTGATTATAACCTAGATATGGTTGTATCAGATGACAAGGGTAATGAATGGAAATTCAACAAAGATTTCACTATTACCAAAAAAGAAGCTAAAAAAATCAATGATAAGGTAATTATTACTAATACTGGACAAAATCCATACCTTAAATACTTCTTGATTCTTCTTGGTCTGCTTATCGTCCTAAGCATTATTCTCTTTATTATCAAGAAGAGAGACAAGGATAAAGACGAAAACGAAGACGATGCGGCCTAAAAATAGGTATTAAATAATTCAAAATGGTATAATAGACTTGTTCTTATTAAACCATTTTGGATATTTTTTTAGTAAAATAATGGTAATTGAGCCTTTTAGAGGAGGGGTTTGTATGGTCTTTTACGGGATAAATTTTTTAGAATCACAATCCGGTATTAATTATTATCTTAAGTATTTTTTAGTTTTTGGTTCCTTGATTTTGATGGTTGTCGTGTTTGTGCTTTATATGCGTCACAGGATTCAAACCAAGTACAGGGATTTGGGTATTATTTTTTTTCTAACACTTTTATTCTCTCTAGGGGTTCAGTATTCTGATTACCAGTCCAATCAGCTCAAACATGCACAGTATCCGCAGATGGTGAAATTCGTCCAGGATGTATCGCAAAACAAGAAGGTCAGCACCAGTAAAATATATGTTAATGCAACTCAACTTACTGATGGGGTAATTGTAAGAATTGACGATATCTACTATAAGGTTAGCCTGGCTGCTAGTCAAAAGTTTTACAGTCTGACTGAGGTTGAAGCTACTAATACCAATATTATAATCAAGGACTAGGGGGAAATATGCAACTTTACATTCCAATTATCATCAAACTTTCGCTAGGAATTATTTGTTTGGTGGCCCAAATAAATATGATGGGCAAGGGAAATCTCGCTCCCTCATCAGCCCTTGACCAGGTACAAAACTATGTTCTGGGGGGAATTATTGGAGGGGTCATCTACAATGAGTCAATAACTGTTCTACAGTTTGTTATGGTTTTGATTATTTGGACCCTTTTGGTTTTTATTTTGAAATTTGCCAAAGAGTACAATCGTTATGTTAAATATATTATTGATGGAAGACCAGTCAGCCTTATCCATAATGGTAAGGTTGATGTGACCGAATGCTTGAAGAAGGGGATTTCAGCCAATGAGCTTATGTTTAAGCTAAGGTCAAACGGTATCTATGAGGTCGAAAATGTAAAAAGGGCAGTCCTTGAGCAAAACGGTCAGCTGACCATCACAGAGATTGGTGATGATAATGTTCGCTATCCGATAATTGTTGATGGTCAGGCCAATATGGACGTCTTGGAGCTTATTCATAAGGACCAGGACTGGCTGGAAGCCGAGGTTAAAACTCAAGGTTATACAAGAATTAATGAAATTTATCTGGGGGAGTATGTGTCAAAGGAGGTAAGACTCTTTGCCTATGAGCCCATGCCAGATAAATAAGCAGGAGGGGTTACTGATCCCTCTTTTTTTGTAGTTTTTTACAAATCCTGAGCTTTTTTCTTGACAAATGTAAAATTATATTTACATTTTTTGTGAAATGTGATTTACTTATTATGAAATGAAGGATGAAAATATGAAAACTTTAGATAATTGTATAGTTGGTCAAACTTATTACATTGACCATTTAAAAGTTACCAGTCAAAGTAAGCAGCTACAAAACTTAGGCCTTATTAAGGACAAACAGATTAAAATTTCAAAGATTGAGGGAGAAAATGCCATTGTGCTTTTACAGAACCACAGGCTGGCCCTTGATAAGAAGATTTTAAGTCAGATTGTTGTTAGTGATAGTTTGAATAAGGATTACGAGCTTGCGACCTTGGATGAGTTAGAACCTGGCATGCAGGGGATCGTTGAGCGGGTTGATTCAATTGGAGAGCTTAGAAGAAGGCTTATGGATATGGGAATTACTAGGGGGGTTAAGATTTACGTTAGAAAGATTGCACCCTTAGGAGACCCGATTGAGGTTCATTTAAGGGGCTATGCCCTAAGTCTTAGAAAGTCAGAGGCTCATTTGGTAAGAGTAAAGGTTCTTGATGAATCTAGTGAGGTAAAATAATGACAACCATAGCACTTGCTGGAAATCCCAATAGTGGGAAGACAAGCGTTTTTAACATTTTAACTGGCTCAAGCCAAAGGGTGGGAAACTGGCCTGGAGTTACAGTTGATAAAAAAAGCGGGACCTATAAAAAGGACAAGGTAACGCAAATTCAGGACTTGCCAGGAATTTACTCCCTAAGTCCTTATACGCCTGAGGAGATTGTCTCAAGGGACTATCTTTTAAAGGATAGACCGGATGCTATCTTAAACATTGTTGATGCAACAAATTTGGAGCGGAATCTTTATTTGACCCTTCAGCTTCTGGAAACAGAGATTCCCTTGGTCTTGGGACTTAATATGATGGACGCCCTTAAAAGGGAGAAAAAGGAAATTGACCTTGAAAAATTGTCTTATGGTCTAGGTGTTAAGGTTGTTCCCATGACAGCCATCAAGGGGCGTGGAGTTTTTGAGGCTCTTGAGGTTAGTAAGAAGGCAGAGGCTTGTGAGAGTAGCTTGACCTATGATGCAAGACTTGAAAGTTCACTTGCCGAGCTTGACTTAATCCTCGGTGACTTGCTTCCTTTAAAGGGACGCAAGTGGTATTTAATCAAGATTTTTGAGGGAGACCAGGAGCTTATTGAATCTTTGAAACTTACCAGGGAGCAGGGGGAGGAAATTGCTGAAATTATTGCAATAACTGAGAAAATTTTCCAGGAAGATGCTGAAAGTATTGTAATTAATGAACGCTATGCCCTAATTAATCAGATAACAGAGCTTGCTACAAGCAACAAGTCTGATGACATTCGCTTTAATCTATCCGATAAGATTGACAAATTTGTAACCAATCGCTTCTTGGGTCTACCAATCTTTGCTCTAGTCATGTGGGGTGTTTACTACCTTTCTATCCAGACTGTTGGAACCATGGGTACGGACTGGATAAATGATAATCTATTTGGCGAGATTATTCCCAGCCACTTAGAAGCCTTTATGGGCTACCTGCAAATTGCCGACTGGCTTCAGGACTTGGTCCTAAATGGGATTGTGGCAGGTATTGGTGCCGTTCTTGGTTTCTTGCCCCAGATTGCAGTTCTTTTCTTGTGTTTGGGACTTCTTGAAGATTGCGGCTACATGTCACGTGTGGCCTTTGTCATGGACCGAATCTTTAGGAACTTTGGCCTCTCTGGAAAATCTTTTATTCCTATGCTTATCTCAACAGGGTGCGGGGTTCCTGGGATTATGGCTTCAAGAACCATTGAAAGTGAAAGTGACCGCAGGATTACCATCATGGTCACAACCTTCATGCCCTGTTCGGCCAAGCTTCCAATCATAGCTTTGATTGCTGGTGCCTTCTTCCCAAGTGCTTCTTGGGTTGCTCCCAGTGCCTACTTTTTAGGCATGCTCATGATTATTTTGTCAGGTATTCTCCTTAAAAAGACCAAGATGCTTTCAGGAAAATCAGCTCCCTTTATCATGGAGCTTCCAAACTATCACTTTCCAAGGATTAAGTCAGTCCTTCAGTATAGTTTTGAAAGATCTCTAAGCTTTGTTAAGCGGGCTGGTACCATTATTTTTGTTATGAATATTATTATCTGGTTTACCTCAAGCTACAATTGGCATTTTGAGGCCAGTGAAGAGAATGAGTCAATCCTTGCTAGCCTTGGAAGTATCTTCTCCCCTCTTTTTGCACCATTAGGCTGGGGGAATTGGCAGGCGACTGTGGCTACTATTACAGGGCTTGTTGCCAAGGAAACGGTTGTTGGGACCCTTGGAGTCCTTTATACAGGGGCCAAGGAGACCAGTGAAAATGGTCAGGAATACTGGGTAGCCATGAGGGAGCAGTTTACCCCTCTTGCAGCCTATTCCTTCCTTGCCTTTAATCTCCTTTGTGCTCCGTGTTTTGCGGCCATTGGAGCTATTTACAGGGAGATGGGGGACATGAAATGGACCCTTAGAGCCATCTTTTATCAGACTTGCCTTGCCTATTTGACAAGCTTTGTAATCTATCAGGTGGGGACAAGTTTACTTGTAGGTCACTTAACAGGAGGAGTAGTCTTAGCCCTTCTAATAATTGTAGTCTTTATCTACCTCTTGGTACGTAAACCCAAGTACTTTGGAGGCACACCAAGTCTGGAGGGTGTAAGATGAATATGTCAACTTTAATTTTACTTGTACTAATCTTAGCTGTTTTTGCCCATGCTCTTAGAAAAATTATCAAATCAAAGGGTGCTTGTGAGGACTGTAAATGCTCTTGTCCAACCAAGGTTACTCCAATGAAGGCAGCAAAAAAACCGGGGGAATAATCCTCGGTTTTTACTTTTGTTTACTATTTGCCTAGGCAGAATTGACTAAAGAGGGCTGTGATCAACTCATCAGGGGCAGAGTCACCTGTAATTTCCCCAAGAATTTCCCAGGTTCTAGTCATGTCAACTTGGACCAGATCAACAGGAAGTCCCATATCAAGTCCTTCATTCACAGCTTGAAGGGCTTCAAGGGCCTGCTCAATTAGTGAAATATGACGGGTATTTGAAAGATAGGTTGAATCATATTCAGCAAGTCCTGAGTTCTCAAAGAAGAGCTGGTTGATCTTGTCTTCAATCTTGTCAATATTTTCATCCTTAAGGACTGATATTTCAATGAAATCTTGTGGAAGTTGTTCCTTCTCGATTTGTCCTGGAAGGTCAGTCTTATTTAGGATAACAATACGATTGCTCTCTTGGCTAAGGTCAAGGAGTTGTTTGTCCTGATCACTTAGGGGTTCACTGGCGTTTAAAATTAAAAGGACCAGATCAGCTTCTTCCAAAGCCTTTTTCGACTTTTCAACACCAATTTTTTCGACGATATCTTCTGTTTCCCTAATCCCTGCTGTATCAATAAGCTTTAGGGGAACTCCGTTGATATTGGCATACTCTTCAATTACGTCACGGGTGGTACCTGCAATATCGGTAACAATGGCTTTTTCTTCTTGAAGGAGATGATTTAGAAGGCTTGATTTTCCAACATTAGGACGGCCGATGATGGCAGTCTTGATTCCTTCACGAAGGATTTTACCTCTTTTAGCTGTTTTAAGTAGATTGTTTAGGAGACTTTCAAATTCCAAGGTCTTTTCTCGCAGCATTTTTGAGGTTAATTCCTCAACGTCATCATACTCAGGGTAGTCAATGTTAACCTCGACCTGAGCTAGAACCTCAAGGATTTCCTGGCGGGTATTATTGATGAGATTTGAGAGACTTCCGTCAAGCTGTCTGATGGCAAGATCCATAGCCTTATCAGTCTTGGCCCTGATAACATCCATAACGGCCTCAGCTTGAGACAAGTCCACTCGACCATTCAAGAAGGCCCTTTTAGTAAACTCACCAGGTTCAGCCATGCGGGCTCCGTTTCTTAAGAGGGCTTGGAGAATTTCGTTAACAACGGCAATTCCCCCGTGGGTGTTAATCTCAACTACATCTTCTCTAGTGAAGGTGCGTGGAGCCTTCATAAGACCAACGATGACTTCATCAAGAACCCTATCTTGTTCTATGATGTGACCATAGTTCAGGGTATGGCTGGCCGCTTCTTTGAGGTCACTTCCTTTAAAAACTTTACTTATGATGTTAAGGGCATCAGACCCTGACATTCTGACAATTCCAATAGCACCTTCACCCATAGGAGTTGAGATGGCTGCTATGGTATCAAATTCTTTTGTTAGCATACATTTTCCCTTTATTTATTTTGTAGGTGGATTTTCTAAATCTTACTTGCTTAGAAATCCGCAGTAGGTCAATTGTACCTTCTTTTGAATAATTTTTCTATATACTTGCCTCAAGTATCTGATTAAGTGTATATTAAAACCGTAACCATTTGGTCACGGCATATGATAGTAGTTTCCAGCGAGAATTTATTATCTTGCTTAACCCTAATTCGAACGATTATAATATATAATTGAACCCCATCCATAAGTTAATAAATTAAAAAAATTGCTAGAATAATGATATTATAAATTAATACCTTAACAAAGTCAAATGACTTTTTGTTTAAAATTTGCTTTTTTTGTGAAAAAAATGTACAGAAATGCAAGGAAAATAAAAGCTGAAAAAGGAGATAGGATGAATAAAAAAGATACCCTTGCTGTTAATACGGGTCTGATTGCGGGAAGAATTTTAATTGAGGGTGGCTCTGAGATGGAGCGAATTAACAAAACAATAAAAGAGATTGTTAATAAAGCAAGTGATAAGGAGAGTCAAGTCTTCACAAGTTTAACGGCCATCATGGTTGGGGTACAAGATTCATCAACCATGATGTTTGAGCAGGTTGAAGGCCGGGGAATTAATCTTGAAAAAATTTACCAGGTCGATCTTTTAGTCAAAAGCTACCTTAACGATGAGATAAGTCTTGATGACTTATATAAGAAGCTAAAGTATCTGGAGAAAAATATTATTGACTTTTCTTTTGCAACTAAGGTACTTGCTGCGGCAGTCCAAAGTGCTTTTTTGATGATTATTTTTACCCAATCATCGGCCTATCTGGACATGTTTTGGACGGCTTTAACTGGAGCGTGTGGCTATGCCTTGGCTATCACCTTGCACAAGTATACCAACATTCCTTTTATTAGGGAGTTTTTGGGTTCCTTGCTTCTGGGCTACATTGCCCTAATCGGGGTCAGGCTGAATCTTGCTTCTAGCATTAATGATGTAATTATTGGGGCTGTAATGCCTCTTGTACCAGGGGTTTCTATTACCAATTCAATCAGGGACTTGATTGAAGGAAATCTGATATCAGGCATTGAGCGAGGGGTAGAAGCTACCTTGACTATTTTTGCCATTGTCTCAGCCCTAGCCTTAGTTTTGCAACATGTTAACTTTTAATAATCTAGCCAAAAGGAGCTTACTTACATGAATAGTTTTTTAGTTCAAATCGTTTTTTCATATATCGCAACCTTCAGTGCGGCCTTCGTTTTAAATGTTCCAAGGAAGATGCTTAATTTGACTTCAATTACTGGCATGATTGGCTGGCTTTCCTACTGGCTGGTTAAATTAGCCCTTGATAATGGTCTTTTGGCCAATTTTACAGGGGGGCTTATGGTGGGAATAGTGGCCCTAATCTTCTCAAGAAAAACTGGAATTTCGTCAATTATTTTCGCAATACCAGCCCTTATTCCTCTAGTCCCTGGAGCTACGGCCTATCAGTCTCTGATGTTTCAAATATCAGGGCAAACCATCGCAGCCCTTAACAAACTTTTTTTAGTTGTTATGTATGCAGGCTCAATTGCTCTGGGCTATATTTTATCTCAATTTGTAACTGAGCAGTATGTTAGGATTGTTGACGGGGTAACCATGACTGTTAATAATAAGTTTAAAAAGTGAAAATTTAACTTAAAAGAACAGGCTAAGTCAAACTTTAGCCCTGATTATGTGATAAAATATTTTTATGGACGAATTAAAAAAACAAGTCGGCATTGAGGCCGCAAAATTTGTTGAATCGGGAATGGTTGTAGGCCTTGGTACAGGAAGTACGGCTAAGTTTTTTGTGGAGGAACTTGGTCGAAGGATTAAGGAGGAGGGCCTTGATATCACAGGAGTTACAACCTCTAATCTTACCCACCGTTTGGCCAAGGAGCTAGATATTCCCTTAAAATCTATTGACGATGTAGAATATGTTGACCTGACTGTTGATGGTGCAGATGAGGTTGACAGCAATTTTAATGGGATTAAAGGTGGAGGAGCTGCCCTGTTGATGGAAAAAATTGTAGCCAGCTATTCCAAAAATTGCCTGTGGATTGTTGATGAGCAAAAGCTTGTTAATAAGCTTGGAAAATTCCCACTGCCAGTCGAGGTCATTCCATATGGCCATGACCAGCTCATGAGGCGATTTAAAAAACTCGGTTATGAGCCCAAAATAAGGCTAAATATAGACGGAGAATTTTTAATCACAGATACAGGACACTACATAATTGATCTTTATTTGGAGGAGATTTCAAACCCCAAGGAGCTTGCTAGTCTTTTGGATGCAACTGTTGGTGTGGTTGAACATGGCCTTTTTATCAATATGATTGACCAGGTCATTGTTGGGAGTAGGGAAGGAGTAAAAATCCTTAAGGCCTAAACTATCGCTATTTTACTAGAAGCACTTGTATTTTTCCTAGCTGAGATAGGAAAAGAAGGAAGAGGTTGAAGAATGAAATCCCCCGAAGAAATTTTAGGATACATGGCTGATTTGTCAGTAAAAAAGGTGGAAAAACCACTTTTATCAAAGTTTATCTTAGCCTTCATGGGAGGCATGATGATTGCTCTAGGCTATATGTCTTATATCAGGATTGAGTCCCTGGTTGAAGGTGGTGCAGGTACTTTGCTAGCCTCTCTCTTCTTTCCAGTTGGTCTAATTATTATCTTACTGGGTGGTCTTGAGCTTACAACCAGTAACATCATGGTTGTGGCCTATGGTTTTATTATCAAAAAAGTTGGTCTAAGGGAGCTTTTTGCTAATTGGCTTATCATAACTCTTGGTAATATTATTGGTGCAATCTTTGTTGCGGGTGTTTTTGGGATTGGAGCAGGAGTTATGATGGCAGATAGGGTCTATGACATTGCCCTTCATGTGGCAGATTCCAAGCTTACGGCTACACCTACTGCGGCCTTTCTTTCAGGTATCGGCTGTAGTGTACTTGTTGGTATGGCAGCTTTAGTTTCCTTTGGAATCAAGGAGGCTAGCGGAAAGATTTTAGCCATCTGGTTTATCATCTCAACCTTTGTTATTATTGGCTTTCAGCACAGTATCGCAAATTCCTTTATTATTCCTTTTGCCATTATGAATCATGAGGCCAGCTGGCTTGATTTTATCGGTAATTTTGTGCCCGTTTATTTGGGAAATGTGGTCGGGGGTGCAATCTTTGTTGCCTTCTTCTATAGCTTGGGATACAAGAAAAAATAAAAGAGCCTGAGGGCTCTTTTTACATGTTCTTTTCTTGATTACGTTCTCGCCATTCATAAAGCCCCCATTTGTGGCTACCCCTTTTTAATTTTTCAATGGCTGTTTCAAGGGGGAACCAGTAAACCTGATTGAAGTCTTCTAGGGGTGCACTAATGATTTCAAAGTTTGAAACATCATAGATGAAGGCAGGATTGTAGTAGTAGGTGTCCCTATGGCTAGAATAAAAATACTCATCAGCCTGACCCAAGTATTCTCCTAAAAGAGCCTTGCCACCTAGTTCCTCGTGAAGTTCTCGCAATAGAGCTTCCTTGTGATCTTCCCCTGCTTCAATTTCGCCACCAGGTAAAAAAAATGCCCCGTTGGGTGCTTGAACCAGGCAAATTTCTTCCTGTCCCTTAAAGCGACTTACAATTCCGTAAACTCCTAAACGAGTCTCATAAGTCTTGCCTGGTAATTTATCTCCAAAAGTTGGATTCATAAACTTTCTCCTTAAATATGAGTCATATGTAACTGTCATAATTTTACCAAAATTATCAGATAAATACCCAAATAAACACTATAAATTGCCTATGAAATTTGATAAAATAATGGACAGATGTGGAGAAAATAGATGAAAAAATTAAACATAAGTAAATTAATAATTATAAGCCTTTTAATCGTTATTATTGCCATGGGTTCGATAATAATATCTGCAAAAAATTATAAGAGTAATGTTAGACCAAGTCAGATGACTCAGGTTGTTAATGACACGACGGGCGAATTTGATATGCTTCTTTCATCTCCCGGTAAATTTTTAAGGGATCAGTATGTTAGATTGCAAAGTTTTTTAGCAACCTATGAAGAAAATCAGGCCCTCAAAAAGGAAAATTATAGCTTGAACAGTAAGGTGGCTGAAAATGATAGTCTGATGGCTGAAAACAAGGCCCTAAGAGAGGCCTTAGACCTTAAGACAAGCTTGGTTGGCTATCAGGAAAAGACAGCCAATGTTATAAATCGTAATCCATCTTCTTGGAATGATACCTTGATTGTTAACGTAGGCGAGGTTGATGGAATCAAGGAAAACATGGTTGTTATGGCTGATAAGGCGGTTATTGGACGAGTTAGCCAGGTTAATAATACTAGCTCAAAGGTTTCCCTCTTGATTAGTAAGCAAGGTCTTGAAAACAAGATACCTGTACGAATTGGCAGTGAAAATCAGGCTTCTTACGGCCTAATCTCATCTTATGATGATAGCAAAAAAGCCTATATCATGAGCCAGGTTACGGGAAATAATGAAATCAAGGACGGGGATTTAGTCGTAACCAGTGGACTTGGTGGAGACTCACCGCAAGATTTACCAATAGGTAAGGTGGCAGGTAAGAGAAGTAGCTCTGATGGACTTAGCCAGGAAATCTATGTTGAGCCCCTCACTGATTTTTATGATATTAGGGTGGTAAACATTGTTGAAAGAAATAAAGAGGCTGACTAGATGATCAAGGAAAGAATTATTCAATTTTTCATTCCCCTTATTCTTCTTTTGACCATTTTATTTGATGGCCAATTTTCAAATCTCCTTCTTACCCTTTTTAAGTCGACTATCTATCCAGCCTCTCACATCTTTTTGATTCTCCTCATGTATGTTGTCCTTAAAAATTCCTACCTGTACAATGTATTAGTCAGTCTGATTTTGGGAATTATCTATGATAGTTATTTTATTGGAATTATTGGGATTGCAGCCTTAGTCTTTCCTTTGATTGCACTCTTTATCTATCATATTAGGGCAGTTGTTCATACCAATAGATTGACCAGACTTTTTACCCTGATTATAATTATTACGATTTTTGAGATTGTAAGCAATTTGATTGTCTACTTGTTTGGTCTGGGGGATTTGGATTTGATTGGCTTTATTACTCAAACCCTTGCCCCAACTCTTGTCCTTAATATTTTCCTTTGGTATATCCTCCAGTTTCCCCTTGAGCGGATTTTTATCCAAAAAAATAAATAATTTATTTTTGTTGAAATATTTTAGTAATGAGATAACATCAATAATAGTAAGAGAATAGGGTTAAATTATCTGAAAATTAAAATTAGCTAGTAAAGTAAATTACAAAATGACATCTTATGTAACACAAATGTAACATAAGCCAACTTTTATTTTCGTATAATTTGGGGGTAGGTCTAAAAGGAGGACATCAATTAGACATGAAGAAGACAATTTTATCAATCGCATTATTAAGTTCGGTGGCTCTAGCTACTTGTTCATCAAGTGCGTCAGCAGACGACATCGATTCCAAGATCCAACAACAAGACAGTAAAATAAATAATATAAAGTCACAAGAAGATGCAGCAGCAGCTCAGGTGACATCAATTGAAAAAAATATCGCATCAATCAACGAAAAACGTGATGCCCTACAAAAAGAAAATGATAAATTATTAGCTGAATCTCAACAACTTAACAAGGAGATTGCCCAGCTACAAAAAGATATCGCAGAACGTGAAAAAGCTCTTCAAGAGCAAGCACGTAGTGCACAAACAGATAGCAGTGCAACCAGCTATATTTCTGCAGTTGTAAACTCTAAGTCTATTTCTGATGCTGTTAGTCGTGTAACGGCTATGCGTCAAGTTATGGGTGCAAACGATCAGATGATGAAACAGCAACAAGCTGACAAGAAGTCTGTTGAAGAAAAACTAGCAGAAAACGTTGAAAAGAGCGAGCAGGCTCGTAAGAACCAAGCAGAACTTGAAACAACTGCTAAAACTCTGACAACTCAACAGGCAGAACTTAAGGTTGCTCAACTAAATCTAGCAGCTGAACGTGCAACTGCTGAAGGTGAAAAAGAAAGCCTTCTAGCTGAAAAAGCAGAAGCAGAACGTGCAGCAGCAGAAGCAGCGGCAGCTGAAAAAGCTCGTGTTGA